>CAITYL010000389.1 GCA_903896595.1 uncultured Lentisphaerota bacterium | reverse complement strand
TGTCCGCTATGTTTTTCCCCATAAGCCTTTATCCTGTTTTTGCATTTGGACGTAACACCATGCAATATAACAGATAAAGGCTTATTTTTTATCATTTAGCCGCAAAGTTTGTGCGAGAATTTAACTGCAACACTTGAGTTATTCACTTCAACCGTAAGCATCTCCACGACGCTTTGGAACTTGGGGACGTTGTCGGGGGATGCGTTCATCAGCGCCTGATGGGCTTCCAAAACCGTGTCCGCCACCTGGGTCATGTTGGTAACCTGCCCGGCCGCGACGGCCAGAGTCTGCCACGTCACCTCGGTCACCGGTTCGGAGGTGAACTGGAACATGTCGGTCACGCCCAGACCGTCCAGCAAGTCACGGAGGAAAGGTGTGGTGTTAACAAACACGATCGTGGCCTGGCGACGCCGGCATTCCAGGCCGATGATGGTCAGCACCCCCATGAACGTGCTGTCCATGCTGATGCAGGCGGAAAAGTCCACAATCAGGTGGCGCACTTTGTCGCCCAACGCTTGCAGGCAATATTCGCGCAACGGCTTGCTGATCATGAAGGTGGCGCGGCCACTGAGGCGCACCTGTATCACAGCGTCCTTGCGGGCAACCAGGATTTCACCATCGGACATGACTACGGCTCTCCAGGCAGTCAAAAATAATCCAGTGTGTACTGTAAGCGCCCAAGTGATGTGCGTCCAGAGGGTGCAAACGTCGTTCGCGGCTCTGCCCAGGCACCTTCCGCCGACACCTGAACCGCTTAATGTTGAGCAAGGGGTCCCCCCAGCACGGCCTTGATCCGGCGGACGCCACGGCTGGAGCTTTCTTCCTTCTGGATCTTGAAGGCGCCAAGCGCGCCGGTGCGTTCGGCATGGGGACCGCCGCAGATTTCTTTGCTGACATCGCCCATGGTGTAGACCTTGACCACCGCGCCGTATTTCTCGCCGAACAGGCCGATGGCGCCGCCGGCCTTGGCCTCGTCGACCGACAGTTCGGCGCAGGAAATCGGCAGATCGCGCCGAATGGCCTCATTGACCAACGCCTCCACTTGGGCAAGCTGCTCGGGAGTCATCTTGTCGGGATGCGAGAAATCGAACCGCAACCGTTCCGCGGTGATATTGGACCCGGCCTGGGCGACATGCGTGCCGAGAACCTGGCGCAGTGCGGCGTGCAGCAGGTGGGTGGCGGTGTGCAGGGCGGCCGTCTGGTCGGAATGGTCGGCCAGACCGCCCTTGAACTTCTGCTCGGCGCCGGCGCGGGACAGTTCCTGATGTTTCTTGTACGCGTCCTGGAAACCAGCCTCGTCAACCGTAAACCCTTGCTCCTTGGCCATTTCGGTGGTCAGTTCCAGCGGGAAACCGTAGGTCTCATACAGGAAAAAAGCGTTCTTGCCGCTGATGACCTTGTGCTGGATATGCGGCGGAATGCGGCCGATCAGGCGCGCAAACTCCTTGATGCCGTGCTCCAGGGTGGCCGCAAACTTCTCCTCCTCATGGCCCAGTTCCTCGCGGATGACGGCCGCGTTGGCGGCGATTTCCGGATAGACCGGCCCGTACTCGGCAATAACGACGTCGGCCACCGTGGCGGTGAACAGGCCCTGAATGCCGAGCTGCCGCGCCTCCCGAATGGCACGGCGGATCAGACGGCGCAAAACGTACCCCTGATCCACATTGCCCGGCCGCACGCCGTCGGCGATCAGGAAGGTGGCGGCGCGCATATGCTCGGCAACGATCCGGCCGCTGCGGCAGCCCACCGGATCGGCGTTCCCGCTCAACTCCGCGATTTTCGCGAAAATGCCGGTGAACAGTTCGGTCTCGTAGGCGCTGCGCTTGCCCTGCATGAAGGCGGTGACGCGCTCGACGCCCATGCCGGTGTCCACGTTCGGCTGCGCCAGCGGCTCGTACTTGCCGTCGGCGGTCTTGTTGTACTGCATGAAGACGTCGTTCCAGATCTCCACCCACTTGCCGCAGTTGCAGGCCGGGCCGCAGCCGGGACCGCAGTCCGGGCGCTCAAAGCAGACAAACATCTCGGTGTCCGGACCGCAGGGGCCGGTCTGGCCGGCGGGGCCCCACCAGTTGTGCTGTTTTTCGAGGAACACGATACGGTCCTCGGGGATGCCAAGCTTCTTCCAAATGGCGGCCGCCTCGTCGTCGCGCGGCGCGTCGGCGTCCCCGGCAAAACAGGAGACCATCAGGCGCGAGATCGGGAACCCCAGTTCCTGGGTAAGGAAGTTGAAGCTCAGGGTAATGGCCTCCTCCTTGAAGTAATCGCCCAGGGACCAGTTGCCGAGCATCTCAAAAAAGGTCAGGTGGAACGGATCGCCCACCTCGTCAATATCGCCGGTGCGCAGACATTTTTGGACGTCCACCAAGCGCTTGCCGGCGGGATGTTTCGCGCCGAGCAGGAACGGCACCAGCGGATGCATGCCGGCGGTGGTGAACAGGCAGGTCGGATCATTCTCCGGCACCAGCGGCGCGCTCTGGATCTCGGCGTGGCCATGGCGTTTAAAAAACTCAATATAGGCGCGGCGCAATTGATTCGCGGTCATCGGCAGGACTCACTTAAAAGGGGGTGTCGAAAGCGGCATGGGCAAACGGATAATTTACCGCGGAACGCCCCAAAGGCCAGCCTGTCACACCGCCGACCCGACGTGGCCGCCATCCCCTTCGATGAACCCGCCCAGGCGGCCTGAGCGCAAACTCCCCATCTCCCCCCACTCCGTGACCGGTTACACTTGCGTGCAGCAGTGAATAATCCCCTGGTTCTTCGCAAGTTTCCGCTTGTTTTTGACGGGGTTGGCGGGGCTTGACACTTTTTTT
>CAITYL010000388.1 GCA_903896595.1 uncultured Lentisphaerota bacterium | reverse complement strand
CGGCAAATCGACCCTGGTCAAGTGCATGGCCGGCCTGTTGCCCGCCGGCGGTGGTGAGATCCGGTTGGAAGGGCAAAAACTGGCCGACGTCAAGCCGCGGCAGCGCGCGCGCCGGATCGCTTACGTGCCGCAGGCGGCGGGCCGGAGCGTGCCCGGTTTCACCGTCTTTGATTACGTCATGATGGGACGCTTTCCCCATCAGGGCTTCCTGGCCAGTCCCGGCGAGCAGGACCGGCGCCGGGTCGGGGAGGCACTGGAACTGACCGACACGGCCGCCTTCGCCGGCCGGGCCATGAACACCCTCTCGGGCGGCGAACTCCAGCGGGTCTTCCTGGCGGCGGCGGTGGCCCAGGAGAGCGCCCTGCTGCTGCTCGATGAGCCGCTCAGCTTCCTCGACCCGCTGCACCAGGACATCATTCTCACCGCCCTCGACCGCGTCCACGACCGCTACGGCACGGCCATGGTCACGGTCACCCATGACGTAAACGCCGCCCTCGTCCGTTCGTCCCACATCCTCGCCCTGGTCGCGGGCCGGGTCTTTTTCGCGGGCACCGCGGCGGAGCTGCGGCGCCGGGCGCCGGGCGTCCTCCAGGAGATCTATTCCCTGCCGTTCGACACCGCCATGGCCGGGACCCAAACACTCATGGTGCCCGCCTTCTACCGGGCGCGGGAGGGTGCGGCATGAAAACAGCACACGCCATTCTGCTGGCTGCGATCGCGACGGGCATCCTGCTGGCGGCCCCGTTCATCGGCATGGACTGTTTTTCCCCCGCCCAAATTTTCCAAGACGACCTGCCGCGGACCATCTTTTTCGATCTCCGGCTGCCGCGCGTTCTGACCGCTTTCCTGGCCGGCGGCGGCCTGGCCCTGTGCGGCCTGGTGTTCCAGGCGCTCTTCCGCAATCCCCTGGCCGATCCGTTTACCTTGGGCATCGCCAGCGGCGCCAGTTTCGGCGCCGCCGCGGTGATCCTGCTGGGCCTCAGCGGAAGCCTGTTGGGAGTGCCGGCGATTTCCCTCGGCGCCTTTGCGGGCGCGGCCGTGTCGATGCTGCTGGTGCATGGCCTGGCCTCGCTCAAGCGGACCGCCACCGGGGCCACCCTGCTGCTGGCCGGCATCGCGGTCAGTTTCCTCTTTTCCAGCCTGCTGATGTTTGTCCAATACCTGAGCAGCCTGCGCGATTCGTTTCATATCGTGCGCTGGCTCATGGGCGGCATTGAGGTGTTCGGGTTTGGCCCGGTGCTCGGCCTGCTGCCATGGGTGGCGGCCGGGGGTGCGGTCATCGCCCTGAACCTGCCGCAACTGGACCAGTTGCTGGCGGGCGAGGATTTGGCCCACAGCCGCGGCGTGTCGGTGCGCCTGACCAAGAACGCCCTGCTGATCGCCACCACCGCGGTGGTGGGCGCCATCGTGGCGACCTGCGGCCCCATCGGCTTTGTCGGCCTGATGACACCGCACGTCTGCAAGCTGCTGTGGCGGACCAGCCACCGCCTGCTGGCCCCCATCGTCTTCGTCGCCGGGGGCGTCTTCCTGGTGGTGTGCGACACCGCCGCGCGCACCCTGGTCGCCCCCGCCGAAATGCCGGTCGGCGTCATCACCGCGCTGCTGGGCGGCCCCTTCTTCCTATGGATCCTGCTGACCGCCAAAGACAGCCGGTGATCTCGGCTGGCACGGACTAGCACGGACGCACACGGACCGTCACGGACAAATACCACCGAAAGGCAAATGTCGCGGGGTTGTCCGTGGGCGTCCGTGGGCGTCCGTGGGCGTCCGTGGGCGTCCGTGGGCGTCCGTGGGGCGTCCGTGGGCGTCCGTGCTCGTCCGTGCTCGTCCGTGCTAGTCCGTGTGGCCCCTACCGCGCCACGAGGTTCACCAGCCGGCCGGGCACCGTAATCACCTTGACCACGGTCTTGCCGGCGAGGTGTTCTTGGACCTTCAGATCCGCCTGGGCGGCGGCCTCGACGGCGGCGGCGTCCGCACCGGCGGCAACAGTGATCTTACCACGGGGCTTGCCGTTGACCTGGACGACGATCTCAAGCGTATCGAGCTTGAGCTTCTCCTCGTCATAGGCCGGCCACGGCGCGTACGCCAGGGTGTCGGCGTGCCCGAGCCTCTGCCACAGTTCCTCCGCGATGTGCGGGGCCATGGGGCTGAGGAGCTGGACAAAGGCCGCCATCGCCTGGCGGTTGCGGAGTTCGCACTTGCCGAACTCGTTGACGAAAATCATTAGTTGCGAGATGGCGGTATTGAACGACATCGCCTCGTAGTCGTCGCCGACTTTTTTGATCGTCTGATGCAGGAGCCGTTCCTGGTCACGGGGCAGCGGCGCGTCCTGGATCTGCGGCGCCAGGGCGCCGTCGGGGCCGACGATCATTTTCCAGGCGCGGTGCAGGAAGCGGTAAACGCCCTCGACGCCGGCAGTGTTCCACGGCTTGGCGTCGGTGAGCGGGCCCATGAACATCTCGTACATGCGGAAGGCATCGGCGCCGTACTGGCCGACGATCTCGTCGGGATTGACGACGTTCTTGAGTGACTTGGACATCTTGGTCGGATACTCAACCAATTCCTCGCCGGTTTCCAGGTGGAAATGACTGCCGTCACGATGCGCAACCTTGTCATTGGCGACCGGGAAGCCGCGGCCGTCCCTGTAGGAGATGCCGAGAATGAGTCCCTGGTGAACGAGCTTCTTGAACGGCTCCGGAGTGGAGACATAGCCCAGGTCAAAGAGCACCTTGTGCCAGAAGCGGGCGTAGAGCAGGTGCAGCACGGCGTGCTCGGCGCCGCCGACGTAGAGGTCGACGGGCATCCAGTATTTTTCCTTGGCGGGATCCCAGGCGGCCTGGTCGTTGTGGGGGTCGGCGAAGCGCAGGTAGTACCAGCAGGAGCCGGCCCATTGCGGCATGGTGTTGGTCTCGCGGAGCCCTTTCCGGCCGGTGCCGGGATCGGTGTAGGCGAGCCATTCTTTGGCCTTGGACAGGGGCGGGTCCAAAGTGCCGGTCGGCTTGAAGTCGGCGAGCTCGGGCAGGAGCACCGGCAGTTCGGCATCGGAGATGATTTTCTCGGTGCCGTCTTCCAGATGGGCGACCGGGAACGGCTCGCCCCAATAGCGCTGGCGGGAGAACAGCCAGTCGCGAAGTTTAAACTGGGTGGTGGCTTTCCCCAGCCCCTTGGCGGCGAGCCAGTCGCAGATGGTCGTCATGGCGGTGTCGACGGGCAGGCCGTTGAGCGAGACCTCGGCGTTGGCGGAGGCGATCATCTCGCCGTCGCCGGTCCAGCACGCCGTCCCGGCGAGCACGGCGTCCACCGAGACCTCGGCCTTGGCCGCGGCGGCGACATCCGGGCGGATGATGGCGCGGATGGGAATATTGAATTTGCGCGCAAATTCAAAATCGCGGGTGTCGTGGGCCGGCACGGCCATGATGGCGCCATGGCCGTAACTGATAAGGACGTAGTCGGAGATCCAGACGGGAATCTGCTCGCCATTGACCGGGTTAAGGGCATAGGACCCGGTGAAGACGCCGGTCTTGTCCTTGGCCTCGGTGCGGTCCATGTCGCTCTTGCTCTTGGCGGCGAGCTGATAGGCGGCGACCGCGGCCTGCTGGGCGGGGGTGGTCAGCGCGGCCACCAGGGCATGCTCGGGGGCAAGCACCATGTAGGTGGCGCCGAACAGGGTGTCGGGGCGGGTGGTAAAGACGCGGATCTTCTCCGGGCGGCCGACGACCTGGAAGTCGACTTCAGCGCCGGTGGACTTGCCGATCCAGTTGCGCTGCATCTCCTTGGTGCCGGCGGGCCAGTCCAGCGCCTCGCCTTCGTCGAGCAGGCGCTCGGCGTATTGCGTGATCCGCAGCATCCACTGCTTCATCGGCTGACGGACCACCGGATGATTGCCGCGCTCGGAGTGGCCGTCAATGACCTCTTCGTTGGCGAGCACGGTGCCGAGGGCCGGACACCAGTTCACGGCGACTTCGGCCTTGTAGGCGAGCCCCTTTTTGTAAAGCTGGGTAAAGATCCACTGCGTCCACTTGTAGTACTTGGGGTCGGTGGTGTCGATCTCGCGGTCCCAGTCATAGCTAAAGCCGAAGGACTGGAGCTGCTGGCGGAAACGGTTGATGTTCTTCTGGGTGGTGACGGCCGGGTGGGTGCCGGTCTCCATGGCGTACTGTTCGGCGGGCAGGCCGAAAGCATCCCAGCCCATGGTGTGCAGGACATTGAACCCCTTCATGCGTTTGTAGCGGCAGACAATATCGGTGGCGGTGTAGCCTTCCGGGTGGCCGACGTGCAGGCCGGCGCCGCTGGGATAGGGAAACATGTCGAGCACGTAGAGTTTGGGCCGGGTGGGATCGCAGTCCACGGCCTTGAACGTCTTGCGCTCAAGCCAGTAGTGCTGCCATTTCGCTTCGATCTCGGCGGGGGTGTAGGTGGCGCTGGAAGTGGTCATGGGGATGTGGGAGTGGGGAGTGGGGAATGCGGAGTGCGGAAGCTTAATGTAGCAAAGCGATTGCATCGCGCTCTTCGGGCGGCCACGTCCCGATTGAGCGGGCTGCAAGCCCTTTGCCACCGAAGTGCGGTTGCGTTTCATGCTGAATTTTGGCTTCTGAATACTA
Source organism: uncultured Lentisphaerota bacterium (assembly GCA_903896595.1). Lineage (GTDB taxonomy): Bacteria > Verrucomicrobiota > Lentisphaeria > Oligosphaerales > CAITYL01 > CAITYL01. The sequence continues at coordinate 21,610 of CAITYL010000388.1, read as the reverse complement.
TACATGATAGGGAAAGGGGTAAAAACGTGATGCGAAATGCGTGACAGGTGTTGGGAGTTCTGGGAGATATGGGAGGCATGGGAACAGTGCCACCCTCCCAGAACTCCCAGAACTCCCACAAACCGCCCAAGCAAGGCAAAAACCTAAAAGAGGGGCACCGCACGGACTAGCACGGACGTACACGGACAACCACGGACCCGCACGAACAGGGGGCGGTTCGGTGAGTTTCGTCCGTGCCGGTCCGTGAACGTCCGTGCTCGTCCGTGCCGCCCGATTCACGCCTCACGCCTCACGCATCACGTTTCACGTTTCACCTTGTCCCCACGCTATATTTGCCCCATGCCCGCCCCCTTCCCTCAGACCTGTTCCGCCGCCAACGCGCCCTGGTGGCGCCAGCACCGCGGGCCGCTGGCCGCCGCGGCCCTGGTGCTGGCCGTGCTGGCGATCTACCGGCAGACCGCCTGGTTCGGGTTTGTCTACTTCGACGATCCCGGGTATGTGTTCGACAACCCGCTGATCAACCGCGGGCTGGGCTGGCAAGCCTTCTTGGGGGTGTGGAGCAGTTTCACCGGCGCCAACTGGCATCCATTGACCCTGCTGTCGCACCAGCTCGATGTGACGCTGTTCGGACTGAACGCGGGCGGTCATCACCTGACCAATCTGGCGTTGCACGCGGCCAATGCGGTGCTGCTGTTCCTGGTGTTGCGGGCGTTCACCGGCACCTTCTGGCGCGCCTGGTGGGTGGCGCTGCTGTTCGCCATCCACCCGTTGCATGTGGAATCGGTGGCCTGGGTGTCAGAACGCAAGGACGTGCTGAGCGTCTTTTTCGGCCTGCTCACCCTGCTGGCCTACCGGCGATACGCCGCCGCGCCGGCGGCAGGCCGGCTGATGCTGGTGACGACGTTGTTTGCCCTCTCCTTAATGGCCAAGCCGATGCTGGTCACCCTGCCCTGCCTGCTGCTGGTGCTGGATGGCTGGCCACTGGGCCGCTGGGCAACGGCCTGGGCGCCGGAACAGCGGTGGCGAACCCTTCGCCATCTGGTGCTGGAAAAGGCGCCCTTGTTCGCACTCAGCGTCGGGTCCTGCGTCGCGACCCTGCTGGCGCAACGCTCCGCCGATGCGGTCATGCCACTGGACCGGCTGCCGTTCTGGGTCCGCCTGGCCAATGCGATGACCGCCATCTTTGAATATCTCTATAAAATGGTTTGGCCGGCCAAATTGGGCGCGTTCTATCCACTGCCACCGGCGGGGCATCCGGTCGGGTTGGTCGTAACAGCCACACTGGTGGTCGGCGTCATTACGTTACTGGCACTGCTGCTAGCGCGTCGGCGGCCATGGTGGTTCACCGGCTGGTTTTGGTATGTGGGCACGCTGGTGCCGGTGATCGGGCTGGTGCAAGTAGGCGCCCAAGCCTGGGCCGACCGTTATACCTACTGGCAGCTGACCGGCGTGTTGATCATCGTGGTGTGGGAAACCGCCGCCGTGGGCCGCCGACTGACCGCGCCAGCGGCACGCGCCGCGGCGCTGGCCCTGGCGGGGACAGCCGCCGTGGCGCTCGGGTTCACCGCCTGGCGCCAGGCGGCGTTCTGGCGCCACACCGAATCGCTGTTCCAGCATACTCTGATGGTGTCGCCCAACAATTGGCTTGCCCATCGCGCACTCGGCGAGGCGCTGGCGAAAGAAGCGCGGCTGGACGAGGCGCTCGCGCAGTATCAGGCCGCCTACCAGACCGCGCCACGCAAGGGCATGGCCTGCTGTGACCTGGGCCACATCCACGCGCTGCGCAACGAGATGACGACCAGTCTGGAGTGGTACCGGCGCGGCATGGCCGCCGCCCCCGACAACGCCTGGGGCCATTACGGCGCCGCCAATGCCCTGACCGCCCTGGGCCGCCCCGCCGAGGCGGAGGCCGCTTACCGACAGGCACTCGCTTTGGAGCCGGAGTTTTCCGACGCCTTGTTCAATTACGCCAACCTGCTGCGCGATCTCGGCCGAATGAAGGACGCCGAGACCCGCTATCGGCAGGCGGTCCATCTCAAACCATCCTACATGGAGGCGCGCTTGAACCTGGCGGCGCTGCTGGCGACCACCGGCCGGGCGGCGGATGCGATCCACGATTATGACGACATCCTGATTCTGGACCCCGAAAACATCCCCGCCTTGAACAGCCTCGGCGTGTTGTGGTTGCGCGCCGGGCGGCCGGCCGACGCGGCGCGCGTCCTGGCCGCCGCCGTCCAGCAACAGCCCGGCAATGCCGACAGCCACTTCAGCTTCGCCCTGGCCCTGGCCGGCACCGGGCAAACCGCGGAGGCCGCCAACGCATTGCGCGCCGTCCTCCGGCTGCAACCCAACCACGCCGCCGCCCGCCAGCTGCTGGACGAGCTTACGGCAACCAGGCGGTAAGCGGCAAGCAGAGATCGCGTGTGGGCGGGGGAATGGGCCTTCCCTGGGAACGCTAAGCCCCAGCTCGGCGCGACGTAGCACGAACTAGCACGAACTAGCACGAACTAGCACGGACTAGCACGGACGCGCACGAACTAGCACGGACGCGCACGGACGCGCACGGACCGCCACGGACCGCCACGGACAAAACTCGCCGCACCGCCTCCCGTCCGTGTAGGTCCGTGTAGGTCCGTGTTAGTCCGTGGTGCTAATGAAACGCATTCGTCAATCCGCGGTTCGCGCTTCCGATTTCTCTTGATGAAAAATGGCCTGGTGACAACTATGTTACCACTCATGACCCAACCCTATTCCTCCATCCTTGTCACCGGCGGCGCCGGCTTCATTGGCGGCAACTTTGTGCGCCTGTTGCTGGAACGCGCCCCGACCGTGCGCATCGTCAACCTGGACGCCCTGACCTATGCGGGCAATCTGGCCAGCATCACCGACTGCCTGGCCAATCCGCGGCACAGCTTTGTCCGCGGCAGCATCACCAACAGCGAACTGGTGGCGCACCTGCTCAAGCTCCACGCGGTGGACGGCATCATCCATTTTGCCGCCGAAAGCCATGTGGACCGTTCCATCACCGGGCCGCGGGTGTTCGTGGACACCAATGTCATGGGCACCCTGACGCTGTTGCAGGAGGCGCGCATCGCCGGGGTCCGGCGTTTCCTGCAGGTCTCCACCGACGAAGTCTATGGCTCCCTGGGCGCCGACGGTTCCTTCCGCGAAGACACGCCCCTGGCCCCGAACTCGCCCTACAGCGCCAGCAAGACCGCGGCCGACCATCTGGTGCATGCCTTCCACCACACCTATGGGCTGGACACCGTCATCACCCGTTGCTCCAACAATTACGGCCCCTATCAGTTTCCGGAAAAAATGATCCCGCTGATGATCCGCAACGCCCTGCGCGACCAGCCGCTGCCGGTGTACGGCGACGGCCTGCACGTCCGCGACTGGCTGCACGTCCTTGACCATTGCCGGGCCATTTGGCGCGTTTTCAGCGCCGGCCGCGCCGGCGAGATCTACAACATCGGCGGCAACAGTGAAAAAACGAATCTGGACGTGGTGAAAACCATTTTGGGCATCCTCGGCAAGCCGGAGTCGCTGATCCGCTTCGTCAAGGACCGGCCGGGACACGACCGGCGCTACGCCATTGATGCCGGCAAGATCCGCCGCGAACTGGGCTGGGTGCCGGAAGTCGCCTTTGCGGCCGGCATCACCGACACCGTGGCCTGGTACCTGAAAAATCAGGCCTGGCTGGACCAGGTCGCCTCTGGCGATTATCAGCACTATTACGAGCGCATGTACGCCCAGCGGGGCGCCGCGGCGCCCGTCGCCTAATCGCGCGTTGCATGAGGCGCTCCCTGCACGGCACGGACTAGCACGGACGCACACGGACCGCCACGGACAAAACTCACCGCACCACGCCCCCCCCGTCCGTGCGAGTCTGTGGTCGTCCGTGCTGGTCCGTGGTTATACTTCGTTTTGGACATGGTTTCATCCGCATTCCGGCGGAGCCGGTGTAGCAAAGGGCTTGTAGCCCGTCGGGACGCCGCCGGCGCGATACAATCGCTTTGCTACAAAAACCCACTTCAACTTTTGGATTTATCCGCGTTAATCCGCGAAATCCGCGGTAAACCGGTATTTTCGACCGCGGATCACGCGGATTAGCGCGGATAAAACAGGAAGGCCATGTCCACCGCCCGTTACGCAGGCAGCGGCATGGCCGGAACCGTGCCATCCCCGTGGCTCAACCCGTGCCAAACTCATGGCTCAAATCTGTGCCTTTTGAGAGGCTCGCCACATCGCACCGCGCCCCCCGTCCGGGCGCAGTTCTGTGGGCGTCCGTGTTAGTCGGTCCGCGGGGCGTCCTCACCGTCCTCTGTGTCCTCGTGTGGCACGGGTGTCCTCAACGTCCTCGCCCCGCCCCACCGCCCCACGCCAACAACGGCCAACCTGCCGCCGCCGAGGACGTGGAGGACGATTAGACCCGACCCCAAAACCAGAGGACCTTGAGGACACAGAGGACGCGGCGGCTCTCAGGATTCACCCGTCCCTACACGCCCGATGTTGTGCCTTTTGAGAGCCTCGCCACATCATTCGGCGGGGCGTCCTCTCCGTCCTCTGTGTCCTCGTGTGGCACGGGTGTCCTCAACGTCCTCGCCCCGCCCCACCGCCCCACGCCAACAACGGTCAACCTGCCGCCGCCGAGGACGTGGAGGACGATTAGACCCGACCCCAAAACCAGAGGACCTTGAGGACACAGAGGACGCGGCGGCTCTCAGGATTCACCCGTCCCTACACGCCTTGGGGGAAATAAAAAACGGGCGGCCCCGCCTTTCGGCGTGCCGCCCGTTTGATGATTACCGAACGTTCCGGGCCGTTTACTGGGCCGGGAAGGTGATGGGCGCGGCGCTGTCGGAATAGATCCAATAGCCCTTGCCCGCCGTGACCGCGCTGGGCACACCCACATCGCTGAACGGCACGGTCACGTACTGGCTGGTGGCCGAGTTGTAGCTGTAGATGGCCACGATATGGGCGGCCACCGGATCCGACCACAACGGCAGGTTATGGGTGGTCAGGAAGCCGACCAGGTTCCAGCCCTGGTTCAGGGTGAGATCACCACTGACCTTTTGGCCCTTGATGTCCACGGACGCATTGGCCAGGGCATACACCCAGTAGCCGCGCTTGGCCGTGACCACACTCGCCGCGGAGTACCCCGTGGCCGGGTCATACGCCCACACCGGACCGGAGCGGATCGCCGCATCGAAGAGCGTGTCCACGGCCGCATTGAGCGGTTGATTTACAAAAGAGACCAGATTCCAACCCTTAAGCAAAGCCAAGGTCTGCGTCTGCTCGCCACCGCCGCTGCTGACCTTGAACACCTTGACCGTGCTGCCAATCGGATTGACCACAAGCTCACCCACCTTGGCCATCTGCACGGTGGTGTTGGGAATCGCGGTGAAGTCACCGGGATTGACCTCCGTCAGGGTCAAGGTATCCATAACCGCGGCGACCTGGCCCTTGTCCCACGTCAACTTGCAGGTGGTGGCGGATGCCCCAAGGTCGATCTTGAGATACCAGACCGGGACCGTGCCGTAAGGCCGAATGTCACTCGACAAGGCCGGATAGGCCACTTGCAGCCCCACGGAGTAGATGGTGCCACTCGTCAAGGTCACGACCGGCGCTTCCGAACCCGAGGGCAACGAAGGCGGCACCGCGAGGTCGGTGTCAAAGCCATCATCAAACCCGTTGGTGATGCCGGCCTTGGAACTGAGCCCGATCGCCACCTGCGAACTCACGGGCGCCAGCACCTTGGAGAAGCTGGTAACCGCCGTGATCGGCAGTTGCCAATCATAAATCAAGTCATCAATGACTTCGACCACGTTCGACGTATTGGCGGGGGCATAATATCTGCCACTTCCACCGTTAAGCGTCGAGGACGGAGCCGTCGTCGGCCAGGCGTAGGCCTTGAACATCCACTTCTCCCCGATATTAGTCCGGCTGGCCGGAACCGTGATGGCGGTTGTCGCATAGGTGCCATCGGGGATACCGGGTATCGTGCAATCAACATCCTGATAGACATAGGACGGAATGGAAGCCGGATCCCCGATCCGCACCGGCTCGAACGCGACGCCGTCACGCGCCCGATACCAGACATAAGCCACGTTACTATCAGCCAGGGTATTGAAAAACTGTCCGATCAGTTCGTCGTTATCCTTAGGCTTGGAGGGCGAGAGAATGGCGGTTCCGCTTGAACTCCCACCATAGGGATACAGGTTCGAAAGAACGCCGTTGCTAGCCCCCGTGGCATCCACGGCATAGACGCGGCATGACCAGAAACCACCCGTATAGGGGGTCATGTTGCTGACCGTGCTGTAAACCAGATCGGGATGAGTGAGTAGGGCATTGGCCGGCAATCCTTCCCCCGTGCCCAAAGGCATGACTTGCCCCCAGGTGAGCGGATTGGTTTCATCATAGCCCTCAACACCCTCGGTGAAGTACCACACATATCGCAGGGTAACACCAACGTTGGGCGGGGTCGCATTGCAGGTCAAATTCGCACCCGCCACGGTTAGCCTGACGTTGATGGGCGCCAAGGGGCCGTCTTCCATGATAACGACTGAATTGGAATTAACGCCCGTGAGGCTGGTAGCGCCATAGCTGAGGCTAAAGACCTGGCACCGCCAGACCTCGCCCGGCCGGGTATAGATGGCCGGCACGGTGGACGCTGTAATCGAAACCAGCTCTTCGGCACTGCCGTCGGCCGGCGTGCGGTACCACTGGAAGGAGTAACCGGGGCCGCCGCCGGTGGGCTTGCAGACCAAGGCGTCGCTGTCCTTGGGCGTAGCGGGAGTAATGACTGCCGCGCGCGGCGCGGCCGGGGTCAACGGCGCCACCGCTCCCTGAATGAACAGGTTGGCGCGATAGGCGAACGCCGCATTCTCCAAGGTGGACACCCGGACGTAATAGATGCCAGGATCGAGGTTGGCTTCAAACCGGCCATACAAGGTCGAACCCGGCGTACCATACGTACCAACGCCACTATTGGTAATGAACGGGCTTTCCCCGCCATCATCAAACAACTCCACAGTGGTGGTGTGTGTGTCATTCGAGGCATTATGAAGGGGATTGAACATTTCCCGGACATTGGTCTCGAACACCACCTGCGGCGTGGCGTAACCGGTGGTCGAGGGCACCTCAAAGACATACCAGTCCGGATATTGGCTGTTCACCACATCGAGGACAATGGCGGGATCGCTTTCAAGCGACAAAGCCGCCTTAGACCAGATCCACCGGGCATCGTCGGGGTTATCATTGATCGCACTGACGAGCGGCGCCACCACCACCGTATTACTGGTGGCCAATGAGCTGCTCTGCCCGTAGGCATCGACCGCCCAAACCGTGCAGTACCAAACATCACCAGCTACCAACTGCTTGTTCAGTGTGGCGGTCGTCTGGCCGGCCACGACCGCGCTTTTCAAGTACCACGTAAAGAAGAATCGTGACACCGTGCCACTGCCACCGCTAACCGTGCAAACCAGGCGGTCGCCGGTAGTGGGGTTGGCAGGCGTGATCGTCGCCGTGATGTTGCCGGGACCACCATTGGGATTGCGGGCGGCGGGAATGCTGACCGCATTGCTGTTGACCGGGGTGCTCTTCCGTCCATCCTGGTCCATGGCATAGACGCGGCAGTAGAAGGCGTCGCCGCTCGTCATGGCGGCTTCACCCAACGTGGCCAAAACCTCGTTGTCCAAGACAGCGCCGATGGCGCCGGGAATGGCCGTGTACGAACCTCCCACCAAACGGTGCCACTGGTAGTAGTAAGCGAAGGGCAGCCCCGAGGGCGCCACAGCCCCCTTGGCAGTGCAGGTCAGACGCGGGTATGATCCGGGCCACGTCAAGGCCACGGTGGCCGCGGGGGCGCTGGGCGAGCCGACTTCCGTGCTGGAAGGCGCCTGGATCAAACGCGAGCCGACACTGCTGTAATTGAGCGAGTTGTACCAGGCACTGGCGCCGCCGCCGGAGACCGTGCTCACGGCCTGGGCCTTGAAGTACCAGACATCGCCAATGGTGGACGGAGCGGGCTTGGTGAAGACCGCGGTGGCGCCGGACGCCACGGTGACGGCGGCGGACTCGGAGGCCAGCTCATGGTTCTTGTACCAGCGCAGCACCATCTTGACGGTGGCGGGATTGCTGTTGCGCAGGGTCACCACCAAGTCAGTGGCCGGGGCCGGCGCCGTGAGGGTCTGGGCCGGCAGGAAGGAAACCACGGCGGGCACGGAGGGCGTGGTCAACGCCGCGCTGAGCGTCACCCAGGCGTACTTGTTGTCGCCACGGGTGCCCTGGGTATTGACCGGCGTCACGTCGACGCGCACGGTGTCGCCATTGGCCAGGGCCAGCGTCGCCAAATCAAGCGTCTGGCCGGTCTTCCCGGACAAGGCCGCGCCATTGACGGACCACTGATAGGCATAGGTCACCGCATCGTTCATGGGATCGATGGCGGGGCTCAGGAGTTCCGCGGTCAAGAGGCTGTTCCTGGCCACCAGGCCACCGTTGGCCGGATAGAGCGAATTCGGCTGGATCGCCACCCATTGGATGGCCATTGGCCAAACGGGCGGGAAGTAATTGGCCAGGATCGGATTGGTGCCGGCGAAATATTCCTGCAGGTTGGTGTAACCGTCCTGATCCGGATCCTCATTGGCATTCGGCACCAACGGATTGAAGCCATACTGGATCTCCCACCAATCCGGGAGTCCGTCGCCATCGGTATCCACCAGCGAGGCCAACACCGGGGCATCCTGACCGACGGGCAACATGGCGGCGCCGCCGTTCATGGTGGCGGCATGGGGCCAGCCCGCCAGCCAGTCCTTGGGATACATCACATCGGCCGCAGTCACGCCGCCATCGTCAAAGCGGAAACCGGACACCAGATTGACCTGGTTGGCGGTCACCGCAAAGAGGGTGCTGTTCACTTCCGCCTGGGTGCGAGCCGTGTCCCAAATGCGCACTTCGTCGATCCAGCCGTTGAAACTTTCGCCCAAACGGGTGCTCACGGGGCCGACACCCATCAGCGCGCAACTCTTGGTGTTGCCCGTGCTGGTGGTGCTCGTCGACAGGGCGTCGAGCCGGTTGCCATTGGCATCCGCGGTCAAGAGCCAAAGGACCTTGCTGACCGCCTTGTCGGTGCTGGTTGAGGCGAACACGCCGGCCACATGGCTCCACGTATTGAGCGGCAAGGACTTGAGACCGGTCACCCGAACCTCGGCGGTCCGGTCACCGGGGGTGAAGCGAACATAGGGCTTCAAGTCCGCGCCGAGCGCGATCTCGAAATTGGTGGCGCCAGCGCCCAGGTTGCGGCTGATGATCATACCGCCCGCGGCAGCCGGCTTGACCCACGCCTCAATCGTCCAGACCGGCAGGGCAAACCGGTTGGCCATGGGCAACTCGGCATAGCAGGACGCCGTGCCAGTCACCAGCAGGCCCCGGTCAACCATGGGCGAATATTCGTCAACGGGATTGTAGGCTTCCGCCACCTCGTCACCGTCGCCGACACTGTCATCATCCGTATCGACCACGCGCGGATCGGCGTTCAACAACGCCTCGGACGCGTTGTCCAAGCCGTCGCCATCGAAGTCTTCCTGGCCGTCGGAAATGCCGTTGTTGTCGGTGTCGGAATCCAGCGGATTGGTGTTGATGTACCACTCGTAGTAGTCATCGAGACCATCATGGTCGGGATCCAGCGGCAGTCCGAATTCGACGGTATGGCTGATCCAGCGGTCTTCCAAATCCGTGAGACGGTCACGCGGGCCGCCGCCATGGCCGAACGCCTGAACGTACCAGGCCGACCGGGGATCGCCGCGGGTTTCGTCGCCACGTACGATGAGGTCGTTGCCATTGACATTCAAGGCCGCATCAAACTTGATCCCGTAACGGCTGCGGATATACGGGCTGTCCTTGCCATACCAGATTTCTTCCGTGGCCACGACCCGGTTAATGGTCATGATCAAGAAGACGTTCCGACCCGGCTTGAGGTATTGGAGCAACACCGCACCCGTGAACGTGTTGGTGCCTTCCACCGAGAGGTCAATGTCCGTGACATGCTGGCCATTGATATAGAACGCCACCGGCTCCGGAATCTCCGTGCTCTTGGCCTCAATGCCATAGATGGCCGTGGTCAGGGTCGCGGCACTCGGATCACCATTGATGTAGACGTACTTCTGGAAGTTCGAATACCTGGCGTTGTCGGACATCGTCCAGTCCTTGGGCCAGACCGTGTGATCGCCTTCGAGCCAGCCAAAGGCAGCACCCTCATACTGGGTGAACTCTTCCGTGTACGGATCGATATATCCATAGCTGGTGCCGATGGAACCGTGGGCACGGAAAGCATGTTCGTAATAGACATCCACGATATTGCCGGCATTGTCCCACAGATAATACGGTCCGGTCTGGCCCAAGTAATACTGATCCAAGGTATTGAGCGTGACCCACCATTCCGGCAAGCCGTCGCTGTCCTCGTCATCGCTGCCGCTCATCACCACGAACTGATCCGTGGTCACGGCGGCGGCACCGGCCAGCCAATAGGCCTGGTTGCCCAGGAAGGCGAAGTCTTCGATCTTCTTGCCGCCATCATCAAAGCGCAAGTTCGACAAGACCACCTTGGTGTATTGGTAGTGGTCAACCGGCACGTAGTCGGTGAAGGCCGGGTAGAAGCGCTCGCGCCAGTATTCGATCTCACCGATCGTGAGTTCGCTCTTGCAGAAGCGGAATTCGTCGACATACCCCGCCGTGAAGCCGCTGACCAGCTTCGCCTTGCCAGCCGTGCCAAGATCGGGCATCTGCAGGGTGTTTTGCGCCTGCATGAGCACACCGTCGCGATAGAGACGCAAGGAATGGTCCCCCGGCGCCCAAACCACCGCCAAGTGAGTCCACAGGCCGGACTGCAAGGCGGGCACCGCCCCCACGCCACCGACCGTAACCAAGTCATTGGTCACGCTGGTGGGCTGGTAGAATTGATGAATGGCGCCAACCGGCACCCCGTTCTTCAGGCTCAGCCGGAAGCCGGTGCCGTTATCACCATTAAAGCAGAAGATATCGCCAGTCGGAGACGCTGCGTCATAGCGCACCCACGCTTCCACCGTCCAGCCCTGTTGGCCAACGGCAAAGCGGTTCGGATAGGGCATGGTGATGCCGCCGGTACCGGTGAGGCTGAGTGCCGCCAAATCCAAGCTGCGCGGCTTGGCAACCCCCATCTCGGAGCCATTCGGCGGCGTCACGCTCATCGGCTGCAACGGCGAGGTGATGCCAACGAAAACGCCACCAACGAAGCCGGACACTTCCTCGTAATCGGAGGCGCCGTCATCATCCGTGTCGGCATCGCCCGGATTGGTGTTATACAGGTTCTGCTCGTCACTGTTGATCAGGCCGTCACCATCGGAATCCTCATTGCCGTCCCAGATCCCATTGTTGTCGGTATCCTTTTTGAGCGGGTTGGTATCGGCCAGGTATTCATTGTAATTGATGAACCCGTCACCGTCGGGATCGGCATTGCCGTCATTGCCAAGGTCACCGAAATAAGCGAGCTCCCACCAGTCGGGCAAGCCATCGCTATCGGAGTCGATATTTTCCTGATGAGTGGGATCTTCGGCAACCACAAAGATGGCATTCGTCAGCGGCTGCTCAGCATAGTGGACCGGCAAACCGGCGTTGGCCCAGTCGTTGTCCCAGTCACGGGTAATACTGTTGTTTTCAACCGTAAGGCCGCCGTCATCGCCGCGGAAATGGGCGACCATGGTGGCGGCATAGTCCACCCAGGCGGTGCCCATGCCGACATTGGACACGCCATACTGGACGCGAATGTAACCACCTTCGCCCCAACTGGTGCCCCAAGAATTCTTAATGATCCAAGCGCCATCCGTGTCGCTCCATCCCACAATGGTCACCGCGTGGTTGGTCAGTTCGCCTTCGGGCACCGTGTCACCCGTGAAGACGCCGCTGGTGTAGGCCGAGAAATTATCGCCGGCATAAATGGACGTCTTGACCGGACCATACTGATAAATGGCCTGCTTGATGATCTCCACGCTCGGACTGGAGGAATAACCGGTGACGTAACTCCACGCGCTGTACCGGTAAGCACGCGGATAAGGCCCGACAAACGGCGCATCCGCCGCCACATACGGGAAATTCGACTCCAGAACCGCCCCGATACGGCCATCGGGCGCGGCAGTGTCGATATAATAGTTGAAGGAGACGTAGCCGCCGGAACAGCCGTAGCTCTCGGTGGCGCCAGAAACCAAGAACTGCTCGGACAAGTCAACATTGTAGAGACCGTTCTTGATCGCCAGCATGGATTCCGCAGGCGCGTTCGTTCCGAAGGCCCAGCAAGAACCGCACTGTCCTTGATCCTTGACGGAGGTCACCACGCCCTGCGAACGCCAATCGAAGCTGGAGGGAAGCCGGTCAATCTGCTTGTTAAGGGCGGTGACCGAAACGGCATGCACGGACTCGCCACAAAGCTGGCTGAGCGGACGGGCCAGCACGGGAGAGTATCCAACGGTATAACGATTGCCAGCAGCACCCGCGGCGGCGCGGGCGGCAGCCAACTTGGCATCCACCAACGTCTTGTCGGCAACGGAAAGTTGCTCATAGGCCGCACCGGCCGTGACTTGGCCGGCAACGGCGCCGGCCACATTGGTCATGTCTTCAAGCACAATGGCCTCGTCACGGGCGGTGGCGAACACCTTGAGGTCATCCATCTGCCCGTGGAAGAAGAAAGAGGAGGCAAGCGGATCGGCGCGGCCACCAACCTCGACCGGCTGGGCCGACACACTGGTCACCGACAAGTCCGGCGTGCCAAACACGTTCATCTTGTAGGCGGCACGATAGCCGTTGACGAACACGGACAGCTCGTGAGCGGACGGATTATAGGCGGCCGCGACATGGCTCCAAGCACCCTGATTCACCACCAGCGACTTGCCGGGGATCAACAGGTGATCCGCGTTGACCGCACCCTCATTGCCACCCGCGATGTAGACCTTGGTCCCCGTGGCGGTGGTGATGGTCATGGCGGCGGCGGCCTTCAGCTTGCCGGCGCCGGCGTCAACCAGATAGAGCGAGAAGTTGATCTTGCCATCGGCATCGCCACGGTAGATCAGCGTACCGCCATCGGTCTCGGCAATGGACGGCTTGACCCAGGTCTCCACCGTCCACGCGGGCAGACGGTACTTGGCGGTGTACTGGGACTCAAGCACCTTGGGGATTTGCAGATACTGGTCGCTGCCATTGAACTCCAAGGCCAAGCTCTGGGGCGGATTGAGGGAATTGACGGGATCGCTGATCCGGCCGGCGGGATCGCGCACCGTGACAATGCCGTTGTAGTTATCCAGCCCGGTGACTTCCTCGCCATCGGTCAGGCCATCGTCATCGGTATCAATCTGGTCAACGCGGGAGCCATAAAGATCCTGCTCGTCGAGGTTGGCAAGGCCGTCGAAGTCGAAGTCCTCTTCGGCATCGGTGAAGCCGTTGCCGTCGGTGTCCTGCTGGTGCGGGTCGTTGCCGGTGAGCATTTCATTGAAGTTGTTAAGGCCGTCGCCGTCCGGATCGCCCGTGGCGCCATTGACACCGGTGGGGTCATAGGGATCAAGGGCGTGGGGAATTTCCCAACTATCGGGCATGCCGTCGCCGTCGGAATCAATCTTGTCGGGATTGTCGACCGGAGTCTCACTGAACCAAGACATCTCCGTAAAGACATCGCCATCGGCGACCGCGCCGTTCATAAACAACAGGTCGAAGAAGCGGTCATAGGGATTGGATGAATTCCGATAGTCGGCGGGTTTCTCGGGAATGGGATCCTGGCCACCGTTGAAATGCCACTGATCATCCCGCGGCGGAAGCACGGCCACATGGGAGGTCAGATCCTGCGCGAAGACGATGTAGTTGTAACTGGCCGTGGAACTCGGGGTGACACTACCGGTATAGACCGTTGACTTCTGCGGTGTGACCGCCCAAATGCTAATGGTCTGCTGCAGGGGCAACTCGGTGCCTTGCAGGTACTCCATATACTTGGGGGCGACCGGCTGAGGCGCGGCGCCGTCCCAATGCGCATCCGGGTCGGGGCAGGAGTCAAAGGAGTAATAATTGATCAGGTCGGTCGTCGTGGTGACATTGACCCGGTTGGTCAGCTTCTGATGCATGGTCGCCTGAATCTCGCTGAGATTACGGGCGCCATCCCAAATGCGGACTTCGTCGATATAGCCGTCAAAGAAATCCAGGGCGTCAACGGGAGTCAACATGGCGGCCGTCAACTCAAAGACCGGGGAGCCGGACGTGTCGCCTTCGCGGGCACCAATGATGTTGGTTCCGGGGCGGACAAACTCGCCGTTCTCGGTGTCAGTGCCGGTGGCGGGGGTCATGGTGCTGGCCTTGGAACTGGCCATCTTACCATCGACGTAGAGCGTCAGTTGCTGGCCATCATAGACGCCGGCCAAGTGATACCACTGATCGGTTTTCAAGGCGAAGGCGGCGCCGGCCTTGACCACCGTGGTGTCGAAGGCGCCACGACCGTTATAGAGAATGTACGGCACGTTCTGCTTGCCGATGGCATTGGTGGCGACGTAGGACACGCCAAGGCGGAAGTTGGCACGCACGAGCGCCTTTCCAAACATATTCGGAATGTCCGCGGCGCGCTCGACCACCGTCATGTCACCCGTAGGCAACGAATCGGCACGCACCCACGCCTCAATGGTGAAGCGGGTGAGCATGTTCTTGGGCTGCGTGAAGACCACCGCACCCAGCGACCGCAGGAAATCCGCGTTGGCGCGCACCAGCTTGGCGGCGCGGTTCTGCATCGGATCCATCTCATTGACCGGATCGCTGTTGCCGTTGCTGTCGAAGTCGGGATCGTCAAGGTTGGCGATTTCGGCCAGATCCCCGAGAATATCATTGTCGGTGTCGAACCCTTCATTCATCTCGTAGTCGAACACGGTGTCCGTGCCGAACCAGTCATTAAGCAAACCGGTATCAGGGGTATAATTCAGCCCGGTGAAGTTGAAATAGGTGGGAGAACCAAAGACACCGCTACCCAGGGGATCGGTGCGCTGCCACGGCGTGGGGTCGGTATGATGGAAAATCCGACGCCCGGTCGGCTGTTCCACATTCAACTCATAGGAGTATTCTTCCAGATTGGGAATGCCGTCGGCATCCGGATCCATCAACTCCAAGCCGAAATTGAACGGGCCGACCTGGGCGGCGGCCAAGCCATTCCGCAGATCGCCCAGCATGGCCATGGTACCTGTCGCCTTGGGGTAGGCGCCGGCGGCGGTGCCGATGTCATAGTAACCAACGGTAGCCATGTCGGCGTCCCAGTCACCAACGGAGGCGCCAGATTTTTCGGCGCGCTGCCCCATGGCATCCGGTTCGGTGAGCAGGTCGCGTGATCCCTTGGTCGGATTGAGGCCGTGGTAGACCTCCCAGAAGTCGTCCATCCCGTCGTAATCGGAATCCTGCGGGATGGTGGCGCCGTTGTAGGCGTTCGTTCCAGCCAGCGTGGTGTGATAGTTGTTCCAGAGCTTGGCGGTGGCGGCGGTCTGCCCCCAGGCGACATTAAACGACGTGCAGGAGGCAAAGTCCGGTTCCAGGTAGAACCGCAACGGAATCGCCTGACTGCGCAGGGGAGACACCGCATAGCTGGCCGTATTGCCGCGGTCCCAGCGCAGGGTGGGCCGGGTGGCGATGACGCCGGGGAAATCCGTCCAGTTGGGATCGATGTGCATCCACTCATAAACGGTTCCGGTCCAGTATTCCCGCCAGTTTTCCAAGCCGTCCTTGTCGTTGTCGTTCTTGGCGTCGTTGGTCAACAGATCGGTGCCGCCGTAGACTTCCCAGCCATCGGGCAGGAAGTCACCATCGGTATCCGCGGTGGTGGGATTGCCGTTGGTGGACTGTTCAGACGTCTCGTTGGGTATCGAGCCATCCGGCAACCCGTCAAAGTCCGTGTCTTGGGGATGGAAATCATTGTGGTAATAGTACAGGGTATTCGGCAAGTCGAAGAGGGGAATGTAGGAGGTGATATCGATATCGTAATCGACCCCGACTTCCGGTTGCGCATAGACCAAGGCCACCGAGTAAAGCGTATTGATCAGATCGGTCAAGTTCGTGCCCATGGCGGGAGACAGCGCGAGATCACCGTTGGCCGGCGTGTAGAACTCGGGGTCGCCGTCATTGTCGATCCACATCGCCAACTGAAGATTCGTCACATCGGCCGAGCTCATCCGGTAGACCAAGCCCCCGTTCAGCTTGCGCCCCAGGGTACCATTCGTCGTCGTCCATGCGGCGGGGTCATTGGCGATATTCCAGCCACCGTTCGAGACCGGGCGGTCGCTGCCGGCGTCATAAATACCGTCATCGTTCAGATCAAGCCACACGTTGCGCCAGGCAAAGGTCCGGGGGGCCACGCCGGGATCGGTGGGCAGCAGCTTATTGGCCCACGCGCCCACGGTCCACTCGGTGAGATTGCTCAGACCGTCAACATCCGCGTCGAAGGCGGCATCGTACTTGTCGTTGGCATTCATGCCGACATAAAGTTCCCAGCCGTCGGGAATGGTATCGCCATCGCTGTCAGGCGAATTGGGATTGGTGGCATCACTGGAATATTCATCGTCGATGACATACCCATCGGCATCCCAGAGCAGTTGCGGCAAACGGTCCGCGCCCAGATATTCATCCAGGGTGGGATAGAACACCGTGTCGGGATGATCCGCGCCCGGCAAACCCCACCCGGTGTACGGATTGAAATTGGTGTCGCCGGCCTCCATGGAGGGGGCGCAGGCCTGGTAGACCTGGGCGTGATACAGCGTGACGCCACTGATAGTGGTCTCAGCCATGACGTCTTCGTCCGGATTGAGGCTGGCGTCGTTGGGATCCAAGGGATTGAGGCCATTTTTCAGTTCCCAAGCGTCATCCAAGCGATCGCCGTCAGTGTCGGCGTTGGTCGGATCGGTGCCGGCGGTCAATTCCGCGCCATCCGTCAACCCGTCATTGTCGGTGTCCCAACCGGGGTCATCGACGACCATGGGATTGAGGAACACCCACCACAAGGGAGCAACCGCCCCGTCCCCACGGAAATACCAGAAGTAATATTCCCAACCGTCCTTAAGCCCGTCTTCGTCCGTGTCGGCGCTTTTGGGATCGGTGCCGTTGCCAAAGAAGTCATCGGCGGTGAACAACAAGCCGTCGGGTCCACGGCATTCCAGCCAATTGGTGAAGGGGATGCCGACGCTGTCCTTGTACCCGTCCGCCAGCAGCCGATTGCCCGTCAGGGGGTAGTAAAGCGCCGGCAACAAGTCTGAGTCCGGATTGCCATCGCGGCCGTTCTCACCCTTGGGGTCCTTGGGGTCAAGGCCATAGCGGATTTCCCAACTATCGTACAACCCGTCATGATCCAAGTCGCCAGCGCCTTCGCCCGGAGCATAAGCATGGCTAAACAGCAGGGTGACATTCTTGTCTGCGTCCATCGTGATATAGATCGGATTAAGCACCGCCGGCAAAGGATCACCCTCGGTCGGAATGTCGCCACCCCATTCGTAGAAGAAATCGTCCGAGGTGGCGGGCGTGGCGGTGACCGTCACCACGGTGCCAGGAGCGTATTCACCCCCGGCATTGGCCGTCGGCGTCACCGAGAACGAGCCGAACCCGGTACCGGCCAACTTGGTGTCGGCAATGGTCAAGATCGTGACATTGAGGACAACACCTTTCTTAACATCGACTTCACTGGTCGCCGATACCTGGCCGCCATCCTTGTCGGTAACCGTCAAGGTAACCGTGTATTTGGCCTCGGCAGTGAATTGATGCGTCACGGTGGCGCCGGTGACGGCCGGGGTGCCATCTCCGAAATTCCAGGAATAGACCAACGTGGGCTGATCCGCCGGAACATCGGTCGCGGCGCTGGTAAAGGTCAGGTCGGTATAGGTTTGTCCAGTGGCCGGCCCGGAGATGGGGTTGGCGGTGTCGGTGAAGGTCGGCGCCAAATTGACCACCGGAATGTCAACCGAGGCGGCCGGATAATCGGTGGCCGTGGCCGTGACCGTGGTCAGGCTCGGCGGCGGAACCACGCCATCAACCCCCGTGATCGTGAAGGTGGCACTACCAAGAGTGTTTGGAATCGTGACAGTTGGCGGGACGGTGGCGCGTGCCGGATCGCTGTTAGCCAGGGCAACAGATAACGCCCCAACCGTGGGGCCGGAACGCGTGATGGTCCAAGTCGAGACACTGCCTTCATTGACGGTCGTCCCAGCGGTGTTGGAGAAGGACAAAACAGGGATGTAATAATTCATTACAAACTGGGCACTGGCCGTATTGCCGTTGCCGGCGGCGTCCACACAGGCGCCGGCCGGAATACTCACCGTGACATCCCCTTCACTGACCGCCGTCAGGTTGACCGTGTACGACGAGGCGTTGACAACGGTGAAGGCGGACAAGGTGGCATTGCCAACCACGAGGTCACTTTGATCAAACCCCGTCACATCCTTGCTGAATTTAATCGAGAGTGGAATCAGCGAGTGGATGGTCGGACTGGTGAGTGTCGAGGTCAAGGCGACGATGGGCGCCGTCTTGTCAATGGTGTAAGACTGATCACCGGGGTACGGAATCGGAACCACCGCGTTGCCGGCCGCATCAGCCATGCCCGTGCTATCCGTGAGATCCAACCGCAACGTGCCGTCACCACTACCCGTGTTTACCACCACGGTCCGGGTCAGCCCGGAACCAGTTACCGACGACACCCCGGCGCCGGTGATCCCCGCAGCGGCGTTCACCGTAAAGTTTCCGGGGGCGCCACCGATCACCGCTTCATCAAAAGTAACCAGGAACGATACCGATCCGGCGTTGGTCGGCGTGGAACCAACGCGGTTGATTGACACCACATTCGGCGGAATAGTGTGCGAGGTGCGGGTAAAGGTCGGCGCGGCCAGATTCGGATTGCCGGCCAAATCGGTGCAGACACCGGCCGCGATGTCCGCCGTGACCACGCCGTCCGTAGCCGGCGCCAAATTGAAGGTATAAACAGCCCCCGAGCCGGCGAAACCGCTGATGGCGCCGTTGGTCACCGTGACATCACTTTGGACAAAGCCGATGACGGCACTGCTGAAGGTGACGGTAACGGGAATCGGGTTGGCATTGGTGGGATCACTGGTCGCGGACGACATCGCCACGGACGGCGGCGTCGTATCGATTTCAAGGCTGGCGTTGTCAGCCAGTGAGTTACCGCCACCGAGAGCCGGCAAGGCCAGCACCGCATCATTGGGTGTCGGGGTCGCAAAGTCGGTAATCGTCGCTCCTGGCGGCAACGTCAGCGCTGTGGTGGAAGCATAGTCCAACACGCTGGCGCTATCACCCGCCTGAACGATGTAATTAAAGGTGAGGAAGTTCGTATCGGCCCCACTGGCATAAATCGCCTTGGCCGTAACCCCGGAATTCAGCGCCAATTCGGGAATTCCCGTAACCTTGACCGCTTCGCTGAATTCCAAGACAATGGCAATGACATCGCCGGCGTTATAGGCGCCGTTGGGAGTCGTGGAGGTGACATTCGTCACGCGTGGCCGCATCGTGTCAATCTTGATGTCCTTGTTGTAACTCAAAGACCCGATCAAACCCGGTACCGGCAAGGTCAGAATGGCCGGATTGCCGATCAAGTCAACAATTATCGACGAACAGGTAAGCGCTGCCGTGCCGGCGTAATCCAAGTCATTGGTGTTCTGCAAATTGGCAACCGTGTAGGTGAACGAGAGTTCGTAAGAACCGGTACCTGTCTGATAATCAGCCGTGCCCGCGCTGGTGACGGTCGCCAAGGCCAAGCTTGCCGTGGCCCCACTGGGGACGCGCACCGGTTTGTTAAACGTGACCGTGATGTCAATGACACTGCCAACGGAATAAGGCGGCGGACTATTGGGAGTGGTCGAGGTGACGTTCACCACGGTGGGCTCGACCGTGTCGATATAAATGGCTTTATTGTCCGCGAGATTGCTACCGGCAGGCAACGTCAGATCAGCAGGTTCTCCACCGCCATTCTCGATGGTGCTAACCAAGGGAACAACAACAACCCCCGTTGCATTCAATTTTGTTTTAACCGCAGGATCAACACTGTAGTTGCAGGTGGTCTGCCCTGGCAGAATTGTATACTTAAAAAACAGGGTATTGGTTCCAGAGCCAGAATCATAGACACCCACCGCCGGAACGGAGGTCGGCGTATAGGTGGGGTTCAACGTAAGAACCGGAGTTCCAGTAACGATGACCGGCTGATTAAAGACAACTTGGACGTAGATGTCCTGGTCATACAAATAGGTGTATGTCCCGTTGTTTTTGTTGGAGGTGACAGTGGTGATGGTCGGCGCGACCGCCATGGCCACCGCCATGGAGCCCATCAAGACGGCCGCGGCGGCACGGAACGGCGTTGCCCAATTACGGAGGAAGCGAGGCATGGAGTGTCTCCTTGAGTTTAAAGCGGACAGGCCAGCACGGTCCAGCAACCTGGTGGCCAGGCGGCGGCGATACCCGTTGGACTGGTTGAAGATGGCGGAAAGCATGTTAATGAATAAAAACTGAAATTGGGAAAGCTGAAAGCAGAAATTATGCGTGAAACGTGATACGTGAGGCGTGATGCGTAATGCGTGAAACGTGAGGCGTGAGGTTTGGCCTTCAGTCTAACAGCCTTCCATTGACCGGTCACTTTCGCTTCCTGCGGTCGCTGCGTTCGCGGCTCGGATGTGCATCTTTAACCGGCGTAATTCTTCGATCTAACTTCGTGTGCTTCGTGCCTTCGTGGTGAATCTTAAAAGTTTATCGCTTTGACCCGTCACTGACGTTCCGGGCTCGGATAATTCTTATTCTTTCGCGATCTTTGCGTTCTTTCGCGGTGAATCCTAAAAATCTTTTGCTTTGATGAAGGTGGCTAACGTACTGCTGACAGATGGGCTTGGCAAATGCTCTTGATCTGCCGGGCAATGCGGAGGGCACGCTCGGCATGGTCGCGGGTGACCGCCAGGCCGCTTTGAAACGGATAACGGGATTCAGTCGCAAAGATGGTAAGCCATTCCAGATCTTTACCCTGTTCGCTGATTTCTGGAACCCACCTTTCCACCATGTCGGCTAACACATCCAAGTCATGCGTGCGGGGAACCTTGATCGCATGTCCGGCCAACACCGCTTTAATCGCCTTCTCTGCCGCTTGCTGGGCATGGTAGCCCGCGTTTCTGGCCAGCGCATCCTCCTTTACCAACATTGCCGCACTCTGCACATCGTTTTCGGCGTATTCAAGCCAAGTCTTAGCCGCATCAAGAGGCTCTGGCATAGAGCAACCTCCCATGCCTTTCCGCCTCGCTAAACACCGTCCAATCCACGACCCGTTCCTGATCAAACATCTGCGGTGTCCGCACCAGGATGTCTTTGGGGACACGGAACTGGCGCACCGCCATTCGGATGTCGGCGGTTTTATCGAGCAAGTCATCCGTCGTGTCCAGCACCACCACCAAATCCACGTCACTGTCCGCCGTGGCGGTGCCGGTGGCGTAGGAGCCGAAGAGAATGATCTTCTCCGGCTGAAAGCGCGCGGCGATCAGGTCGGCCATGGCTTGGATGTCGGCGGGAGTGAGCATGTGGCGGGGGGGGCGGCGGGGGT
>CAITYL010000387.1 GCA_903896595.1 uncultured Lentisphaerota bacterium | reverse complement strand
TCGATAGCCATCGAAGGCCATCGATGGCTATCGACGGCTATCGAAGTCTTAATTTTCAGTTTTTCCCATGACCCCAGGTCAGGGGTCAGTACATTCCGGCATTCGGGTCCGACTTCTTCAAAAACCAGAAGTAATTGGTGGCATCTTGGTAGTTGGGGATCGTCATGCTCGACGAGTGTTTCAGCAATTCCTGATCGCGCTGGTAGGAAACATGCCCGTCCACCCACAGCACATTGGTGGTTTTGCCGGTATGCCGAAAATTCGGCAAATACCCCGGATCCCAGTGCGGGACGATCAGGTAGCTGTAGATGCTGTCGGCAAAGGCCATGGTGGCCGACGGAGATTCCACCTCGGAAAGCTGATGGAAGGTGTACATGAAACCGCCGGAAGAATAGCACCGCCCCAGCCAAAGGATGTTGTAACCGTAATGCGGATCAGAGATATACCACGGGGAGCCTGGGGCGGTTATCGTAAACAGCCCATCCTTCACCGACGGGCAGTTGAACACCGTTCCCGCCGGCGTCTGTGCGGTGCTCGTGGTTCCTTGGATATAACCGCCGAGGTACAGCGCGTAAATCCAGTTATTGCCCTGCGGCTTGATGCCCGGACCGTATGGCGCGTCATAGGGCACCGGAATGTTCGACGCCAGCATGTACCCGCCATGGTCGTCCGCCCAACTGTAGAAGATCAGCCCGACCTGCTTCTGATTGGAGGCGCAGACCGCCCGCTTCGCGGTGTCCCGCGCCTTGCCCAGGCTCGGCAACAGCATGCTGGCCAAAATGGCGATAATGGCGATCACCACCAGCAGTTCGATCAGCGTAAACGCCGATCGAACTGGCCTTCGCCCATCGCCGTGGCTCGGGGCTACGGCTGGGCATGCCAGCAGTTCGATGAGGGTGAAGCGTTTCATGACGAATGGCCTTGGTCGGGAAACGGAGGGTACTCAGGGACATGGGATAAGGGACCTAAACGACCTAAGGGACCTAAAGGACGCAGAGCCACCAAACTGGTTTTGCTTGGCGGCCCTTAGGTCGTTTAGGTCCTTTCGGTCCCTTGTTGGCTCAGCAGCGCCGCCGCCGGCCCAGGCCGGCCAACGCGCCCAACGCCAGCAGCGACAGCGCCGCCGGTTCCGGGACGATCTCCAACTGCGGCTGGAAGGCGGCCGTGCTGTTGTACGGGGTGCCCCAGGTCGACTGCCAGTTGTTTTGGCCGACATTACCCGCCCTGCTTTCAGAATACAGCGTGAACCACACCGAGGTAAGCCCGTCGGCATAGGCTTGCTTGATCACAGAGGTGACATCCAAAGAGAGCGAATACGGTGCATTCGATGGATTGATGACATAACCATCAACGAGATGAAACGTGCTGCCGCCGGAGCCATAGATGTAGTAAGCGGGATGAACCGGGCCGTCGGTGTTGGCCGGGTAGGCGTTGGCGTTGGCGGTAGTCGTGCTGTAGAAAACGCCCACTCCAAAATTAACATCATTGTGGGCAAGCTCAGTCACTTTCAAATTCACGCTGGTGATACTGCCGCTGCCATAGCCTAAATCCGACAGGGCAAAGCGAATGCTATACTCATAGTCGTAGCCGGCAGTGCCATTACCGTATTGCCAATGGACAGGGCCCGCTTCACCGGCCGCGGTGGAGGTCACGGTCTTGTCCCACCAGAAGCCTCCGGGCGTTGCGCCCGAGTATGATTGATAACGTGCGCCCATAAAACTTTCCGTGGCAACGGTGGTGACGGGGGCGGCCGTAGCCACCGCGCCGATGCCGACACTCAACAGCACGGCAAGCAGGATGTTCTTGTTTGCGCTTTCCATGGCTTCTCTCCTTGTGTTTTTTTCTCTGTCACCCGCGCCCTGGACCATCCACGGCGCCACGATTCGAACCGAACGCACACTCATTACCCAATCCGACATCGCCGGAACCAAAATAAATTCAGTTTACCACAGAGGACACAGAGAGCACAGAGATACGAGACTGGATGGTGCCGAAAAACCGGGCTGGCGTCCGGTATTTTTCCTCTGTGTTCTCTGTGCCCTCTGTGGTGAAAATCTTGCGCATCTTGCAACGGATTTCACTCGTCAGGTAAACGCTAAATCGTTTTCACGCTTTCTTCCTCGGCCACATCCACATCCACGACAATGTTATTGGACGGCAAATTCGCCGTGCCGTCAATCACGTCCAACGCCGTCTTGACCACCGCTTCGCGGCTGCAGGTGACATAAGCGAGCCGCGGATACAGGTAGGCCCCGTCCGAGCTCGGACTGCCGTTCGCCACCACGCTGATCTCCCCGGGAACCTCCATGCCCAGCTCCCGGATGGCCCGGACCCCGGCCAGCGCCCCGGCAAAGGAATGGTAGATCAAGGCGCTGGGACGCTCCGGACCGGAGACAATCTCCCGCGTCGCCTGATGCGCCGTTACCCGGCTGTCTTCCCACTGCTTGGTCTCCAACGGACTGATGAACAGGCTTTTCTGGGACAGGCCAAAATCCGCCAAGGCACGCCGCATCCCCTTCAAAATCAGCGAGTCACCGTGGTCCTTGGGCTCGTTGCTGACATAGGCCAGACGGCGATGCCCCTTGCCCACCAGCAGTTCAATGTTCTTGTAACCGCTTTTGTAATCATCAGGATTGATCGAGAAAACGTTGTCGTAAACGCTCTTTTCGCCGCAGATGACCACCACCGGCACCCCCAGGTCGTGCAGCATCCGCTGGTTGCGGCTCTCCATCACCTCGGGCGTGGCGGAAATGACAATCCCCTTGAGCTTGGCCAACTTTCCGGCCAACTCTTTCACCAAGGCATAGGTGGAGTAGCGGGAAATCCGGGCCTCGGCCAGGTCGAGCTGCCGCTGCCGCGCCTGCCCCTCGATGAGCTGACGGAACAGGATGTATTCGATGGACGGATGGTCGGGATAGACATAGAGGATTTGGCCGCCAAAGGAGGAATCGGTGCCGGAGAAAATGCGCTGCTCTTTGCTGCGGACAAACGAGCCGCGCCCCCGCTGGCGCTCGATAAAGCCTTCCCGTTGCAGGGCCAGCATGACGCTTTGGACGGTGGAGCGGGAGGCCTTGAGCCGTTCCGCGATCGCCTTTTCTGTCGGCAACGGATCCCCGACCTGCGCGGCCTGGATCAGCCCGAGGACGTGCTTGCGGATGGCGCTATGAAGGCTTTGTTTAATCATAAAAACAAAACACAGCAAATGATCAATCATTAACCCCCACACTGTAACGGGAAAAGTAAAAAAAGCAAATGAACGGAACGGCGGGGGGACGCATGTCAGTTCCGCAGGGCCATTGCGCTGGCACCTACGCGAACAGCGTGGTTACATGGGCCATCAAGTTACCGGTTCCGGCCGCCGCCGGAACCTTTTGAGTGGCGGTGGCTCGACACCGCTTTAATACTGTATTTTTGACATAATACGTTTAAATACAGTATGAAAGCGCCGTC
>CAITYL010000386.1 GCA_903896595.1 uncultured Lentisphaerota bacterium | reverse complement strand
CCTACTATCTGTCGGAATCGCTGACCCTCACCCCGGAAGACTCCGGCACGGCAGAGGCGCCGGTGGTCATCTCGGCGTTTGCCGGCGAACGGGTTGTGCTCTCAGGCGGCCGGCGCATCACCGGTTGGCAGGCGGGCGAAGTCCATGGCCGCCCCTGCTGGACCGCCGACCTGCCCGAGGTCCGTGCCGGCAGCTGGAACTTCATCCAATTGTTCGTCAACGGCGAACGCCGCTGGCGGCCGCGCCTGCCCAAGACCGGCACCTACCGCTTCACCGGCATCCCCGCCGAAACCGGCGGCGCCGCCGACGCCACCGACTGGGACCGCGGCCCCACCGCGGCCCTGTACCGGGAGGGCGACATCCAGGCGTCATGGAAGAACCTGGACGACGTCAAGCTGGTCGTGCTCCGCCTGTGGTTCGAGATGCACCACCGCGTCCGTGCCTTGGACCCCGCCACGCACACCGTCCAGTTCCGCGCCAAGTGCTTCGGCCCGTTGCGGGACGAGAAGGATGAATTCTCCCGTTACTTCGCCGACAATGTCTTTGAGGCCCTAACCGAGCCGGGCGAATGGTATCTGGACCGGCCCGCCGGCCGCCTCTATTACCTGCCGCGCCCCGGCGAGACCCTGGCGGAAACGGAAGTAATCGCGCCGCGCCTGGCCGCCGTGGTCCGCTTCGCCGGCAGCGAAGCCACGCCCGTGCGTCACATCACCCTGGAAAACCTGGTCTTCCAGCACGCCGAATGGGATTATCCGGCGGACGACGTGGGCTCGATCCAGGCCGCCTACAAGGTCCCCGGCGCCATCCAGTTCGACCATGCCGAAACGTGCGCGCTGTACGGCTGTGAAGTCGCCCATGTGGCGCAGTACGGCGTCCAAACCATGACCGGCTGCCACGGCAACCTGATCGCCGGCTGCTGGCTGCACGACCTCGGCGGCGGCGGCGTCCGCATCGACCACGAATGGATGCACCGCGTCAACGAAACGGTGCCGGCCCTGATCCAAGGTCGCGGAGACCGCCAGCCGATGGCGACCACGGTGACCGACTGCACCATTCATGACGCCGGCCTGATCCACTTGAGCGCGGTCGGCCTGTTCGTCGGCAACGCCGGTGGCAACCGCCTGCTACACAACCACATCTTCGACCTCAACTATACCGGCATCTCCTGCGGCTGGACGTGGGGGTACGCGGACGCCGCCACGGTGGACAACCAAATCGAATTCAACCATGTCCACCATGTGAACTGGCAGAAGATCCTCTCCGACAATGGCGGCATTTACACCCTGGGCATCCATCCGGGCGGCACGGTCAAGAACAACCATGTCCACCACATCGCCTGCTTCGGCTACGGCGGCTGGGGACTGTACTCGGACGAGGGCAGCTCCGAGTTCGTCATCGAAAACAACGTGGTCCACCACACCGAGCACGCCGGGTTTTCGACCCATTATGGCCGCGACAACCAAGTCCGCAACAACATCTTTGCCCTGGCCGAACATGCCCACGTCCACCCCGGCAAGGTGGAGGCACACCGCACGACCGTGCTGGAACGGAACCTGGTGTTCTGGCGCCAGGACCGGCTGGGCTGCGGCACCTGGCTGACCACGCATTTTCTCTTCCGCGACAACCTGTTCTGGAATGACGCCGGCCCGGTCACCTTCGACGACACGCCGCTGGCCGAATGGCAGGCCGCAGGCCAGCTCACGGGCACGGTCATCGCCGACCCGCGGTTTGCCGCCCCGGATGCCGGCGAGTTTGCCCTCGCCCCCGATTCACCGGCCCGCCAACTTGGCTTCAAGCCGGTCGCGGTTGAGCAAACCGGCCCGCGCTTTCCGCAGGGCCGGAAGCCGCCAACCCTGGCCGCCTGGCTCGCCGTCCATCCCGCCGCGCCGCCGCGTCCCATCGTCCGCAGTTGTTTGGAACGGCTGGACGGCGACCGCATCCGGCTCACCGTGAGCAACGTGGGCGCCCTCCCCGCCTCGGGCCGCCTGCGGCTCCGCTGCTGGCCCCGGCCCAAGCTGCGGCTCACCGGTCCCGGCCGCTTTGAATTTGCCGGCCTGGCGCCGGGAGAAGCGCGATCAGCGGAGTTCGCATACCGGCTTGATCCGACCGTCACCAGCGCCTTGATCGAGACCGTGCCGGCCAGCCCGTGCCTGCATCCCACCGCCGTCTTGTTTGACCCGGTCGCCGAACAACTGAAAGCCCTGCCGCCGCCCGGCGCCACCGTGCCGCGCCTGCCCGCCCCGGCCGACCACGCCCCGGCGGCGGCGGACTGGGAGCGCGCCGCGCGGCTGGCCCCCTGGCATCTGCTGTCAGGCCACACACCCGCGCCCAACACCGAGGCACACATCTTCCATGACGGCACGTCCCTTTACCTGCGTCTTTCCGCCCAGGTGAACGGCCAGGCCCTGAAATCCACCACCCCCATTTGGTCGGGAGACGACTGGGAAATCTTTGTCGCCGCGACGCGCGCCCGGCCCTACCGGCAGTTCCTGGTCGCCCCTGACGGCCGGCTCGCCGTCCTCGCCTTTGGGGCGGAGCAGAACGATTCCACCTGCGGCGCCACCGTGCGTTCCGTGGTGACCGCAACGGCGTGGACCGCCTATCTCACCCTTCCCCTGACCCACTTGCTGCCGGGCAGCGCGCCGGCGGAGCCGGGCGGAACGCTGTACCTGAACGCGATCCGCGGCGCCAGCGGCCGCTGCGTGGCCTGGAGCCCCGCCTTCTCGGAAGGCAACCACAGCCTGGCGCGGCTGGGGGAATTGCGGCTGGCCCCGTGACGTAAAGACTGGCCGGAATTAATCGACTGCAATCGACCGCGATCGATTGCGGTCGATTGCAATCGGCAACCAGCAAAAGCCCCGGCCGGCCAAATGCGCGCCACCGGGCCGGTCGTTGCCGGCTCGGGAACACCTCACGCCGAGCTGGGGCTCGGCGATCCCGGGGCCGCCGGCGGCGTCTCGCGCTCCCAATGGCGCAGATACTCGGCGGCGCCCTCGCGGCCCATGTATTTGCCCATCAACCGGCGGTCCGTGCCCAAAATATCCACCAGGATCAGGCCGTCCACAACATTGCCGAATTTCTCGTCCACATTGAACCCGAGCAGCTTGCCGCCAAGCTTGAGGTATTGCCGCAACAGCACGGGAATGCCCTTGCCATCGTGCTCGATTTCCGCCACCACCTGGGACACCTCGTCGAGCCCGGAAATGCCACGCAGATGACGGACCGCGCTGAAGCCGTCCGCGGCTTTCTGGCTCATGGGCCGGCGCGCCTTCACCCGACAGGCCAGTTCGGGCAGGAAATGATTGAGGCGGAGAAACGCCACCATGAGCTGGCGTGAAATGGAATGATAATCGTTGGTGATGCTCACCGGTCCGAACAGGTAACGATAGCGCGGATAACGGCGGACAAACTGGCCGATCCCCTTCCACAGCAAGAGCAAAGAGGTAAAATTTCGCTGATACTCCGGGCGGATGAAGGACCGCCCCATTTCCAGGGCCGGCCCCAGTTCGGCAATGGTCTCGGCGGCGTAATCGAACAGGGTGCTGGTGTAAAGTCCGGCCTTGCCCTGGGCGGGCAGGATGAGGTCCGTCTGCCCCAGGCGGTAGGCGCCGACCAGTTCCTGGCGTTCCTGGTGCCAGAGGAACAAGTGCAGGTAGCGGTCATCGAAGGCGTCCAGGTCGATCGCCTTGCCGGTGCCTTCGCCGGCCAGGCGGAAGGTGATCTCGCGCTGGCGCCCGATCTCGTTCAGCAGATGGGGAATGCGGCCGGCCTCGGCGAAGATCACCTGCATCTCGCCACTGCCTTCCAAGATATATTCCGCCGGCAGCGCCGCCACTTCACGGCGGATCTCCGCGGCCGGCATGGGGGGCGAAATTGCCTCCGGAGCCGGCGCGCCGGCATGAGGCACCGGCCGAGACAGGGGTGACCGTTTTGACGCTGCCGGGGTTTCGGCGATCCGGTGCTTGAGCAGGAAGGTGCGCAACCGCAGATAGGCGGTGAGTTCGGCGTCGCCGTCCAGGGCGGCGATCTTGGCGGGCGCAATAGGGTTGCCGACCGCCACGCGGACCTCCTGTTGCCGTTTATTGACCAGTTCGCGGGGCAACATCGCCGTGCGCATCCGCGGATGAATGAGGCCGAGCATCTGGAACAACAGGCTGTTCCGCCCGCCAAAAAAGACCGGCAGCACGGGAACGCCCGCCATCCGGGCCAGCCGCGCCACCGTGGGACTCCAGGGCGGATCCGTCACGCCGCGATCGCGCAGCAGATGCAGGTGCGCCACCTCGCCGGCCGGAAAGACGCCCAATACCGCGCCCTGGCGCAGCCAGCGCAAGGCGGCCCGCATGGGCGCCAAGTTCCGGCCTTTGGCGGCGCCACCGCCAAACGGGTCCACGGAAATCAGGAACGGACGCATCTCGGGGATGCGTTCCAGCATGAAATTGGCCAATAGTTTGAAGTCGGGCCGGACCCTCTGCAGCAGCCGGCATAGAATAACACCCTCGATGGCGCCGAACGGGTGGTTGGCCACCACCAGCAAGGGGCCTTCACGGGGAATGCGCGCCAAATCCGCCTCCGCCACGGAAAAGGCCACCCCGAAAGCTTCCAAGGTCTGGTTCAGGAAATCGCCCGGGTCCTCCCGATTAATGCCGTCGTAAATCCGATTGACGTCATGCAGGCTGGTCAGCTTTTCCAACGGGCCGACCACCAGGCTCTCCGCCACCTGGCGGAACAAGGGCCGTCGAAACGGGTTGGGCAGGGCAAAGACCCGGCTCCCGGCCTTGGCGGACGTTTTGGTTTTTCCCATAATAACTTTCACTAGAAGTGGTTTAAAACGTAACGCGGTTTTCCCATAACCGGGAGCCGCCCGTCCTCGGGCGGACGAACCCGTCATCGTCGGAGACGTGCATCATTTGGCTTGGCGGACGGTGGCCCAATAAATAAGGACGGAACTGGTGTAACGCCATTTAGTTCCGCCCGAGAACGGGCGGCTCCCGGTCTTGAAATAACGCCGACAGTAAAAAACGGCTCACTAAATTCACCAGGAAAATACACGCTCACCCAAGGCCATGCAACCGGATCGTGTTCAATGTTTGTAAGGAGTCACTATACGAGAACGTGTGCGTCCCCTTCAGGGACAAATTCGGTTGATGAATCATGCAGGCTAAGTGGGATATCACTTATCCGAGCCGCGAACGAAGCGACCGCAGGGAGCGGGAGTGACCGGTCAATTCATTACTTCCCAGCTGCTTTATCCGCATCAGAACTCCGCCCCGGTAGTATTGCCTTATCCGCACGAGTTCACCTTCGTTTTTTTCGGTTGTCCGCAACGCGGATCGTTTTTTTCGGCGCCGTCCGGGAAAAGAGGTAGGAGCTACACCGCCGAGGTTTCAGGTCCCCGCCAGGCAGACATAGGCGTAGAAGAAAGGCGCCACCAAGATCAGGCTGTCGAGCACATCGAGCACCCCCCCCAAACCGGGAACGATACCCGAATTCTTGGCGTTGGCGGCGCGCTTGAGCGCGGACTCCGCAACATCCCCCCAGAACCCGAGCACGGTGCAGAAAAAGCCCCAAAATACGGCGATAACCGGCGTCAGCACGGCAACACCATTGACCACAAACCGGTCGGGAAAGAACAGCACCAGCGCCAACGCCGCCGCGATGCTGAGCACCAGGCCGCCACAGAAGCCTTCCCAGCTTTTCTTGGGGCTGATCAGCGGCGCCATTTTATGGTTCCCGCCCGGCAACCGCGAGGTGAGCATGCCCGCGGCGTAGGCGCCGACATCGCCGATCTTGGTCACCAGAATCAAGAAAAAGACCAGCCACCGCCCGCCGGCACCATCCCACCCGTTCATGAAATAGAGCCGGGGAATGAACCCCAGCGTCCAGCAGATATAGACCAGCCCCGCCAGGGACACCAGCAGGCGCAGCATGGCACCACGGCGGTCTTCACGGCGGAACACTTCGCGAAAACCCAGCACCATAAAGGCCGTCAGCGTACCAGCTTCAAAGGGCTCAACCGGCCACGGCGGCAAGCCCCAAACCGTGGGTACCACGGGAAGCACCCCCACCGCCAGCGGGAAAAGTCCCGCAAAGGTCATGGTCAGGCGCGGAAAACCACCGGCCCCCAAACCATCGGCGAGCTTCAAGTACTCGTAGCCGGCAACCACCGAGAAGATCGGCAACAGCAGAGCGAACAACACCGCCCCCGGCCAGCCGGGCCAGAACAGGGAGGCCAGGAACACCGCGGCCAACGGCAGGCCGACCAACAAGCGGGCTTTAAACATTGGCGAGCCCTCCAAAACGCCGGCCGCGCCGGGCGAACTCTTCCACTGCCCGCCGGAACTCGTCACAACTAAAATCCGGCCATAGGGTCGGGGTGCACCAAAACTCGGCGTAGGAGGCCTGCCACAACAGGAAATTGCTCAGACGCATCTCGCCGCTGGTGCGAATGATCAGGTCCGGGTCGGGCATGCCGGCGGTGGACAAGGCGCCGGAAAGGCGCTCCTCGGTGATCTCGTCCGGGCGCAGGCGGCCGGCGGCCACCTCCTCCGCCAGGCGGCGGGTGGCGGCCACGATCTCGCTCCGCGCCCCATAATTAAGCGCCAGAGTCAGGACGCCGCGGTCATGGTGCCGGGTGGCCGCCATCGTCTCAAACAACCGGGTGCGGGCGGGCTCGGGAATCCGCTCCAGCCCGCCAATGGCGTTGAGCCGGATGCGCTGCTTGTCCAAGTCCTTCCGGCGCTCCCGGAGAAACTGGTCCAGCAACGACATCAGGCCGCTGACCTCGTCGTCGGGCCGGCGCCAATTTTCGGTGCTGAAGGCGTACAAGGTGAGCCAATGGACGCCGAGACCGGGACAGGCTTCCAAGATGCGCCGGATGGTCTCGGCCCCGGCCCGGTGGCCGGCCAAGCGCGGCAGGGCCCGGGCCTTGGCCCAGCGCCCGTTGCCATCCATGATCATGCCCACATGGAGGGGAGCTTGCTTGGGCGGTTGTTCGCTCATACCATAAAGGTTTGCGCGCGGTTGGGACCGACGGAAATAATGCGGGCCTTGGCGCCCACCAATTGCTCCAGGCGCCGCAGATAGGACTGCGCCTGGGCCGGCAGATCGTCCCAGCACAGGGCGGCCGTCGTCGTTTCCTGCCAGCCGGGATGGGATTCATAGACCGGTTTGACCAGGGCCACGTCCTCAATGTCAGCGGGCATGGCATCGTAGCGCTGGCCATTGATCTCATAGCCCACGCAGATTTGCAGGGTATCCAAACCGTCCAAGACATCCAGCTTGGTGAAGGCCAGTTCCGAAGCCCCGTTCAGGCGCACGGCATAACGGGTGGCCACGGCGTCAAACCAGCCGCAGCGCCGGGGCCGGCCGGTGGTGGCGCCAAACTCGCGGCCGCGGCTGCGCAAGCCTTCGCCCACCGTTTCAAGCAACTCGGTGGGGAACGGTCCGCTGCCGACCCGGGTGGTGTAGGCTTTGACCACGCCAAAGACCTTGTCAATGGCGCATGGCGGAACGCCGGTGCCGGTGCAGGCGCCGCCGGAGGTGGTATTGCTGCTGGTGACAAAGGGATAGGTGCCGAAGTCCACATCCAACCAGGTGCCTTGGGCGCCCTCAAACAAAATCCGCTTGCCGGCGTCCAGGGCCGCATGCAGGCGCATAACGGTGTCCGTGACCATCGGTGCCAGCGCCGCCGCGGCATCCCGCACCCGCTGCCAGTCGGCCTCAACGTCCAAAGCGGGCTGGCCGGTACGGGCTAAAATCACATTGGCCGCCGCCGCCTGCCGGCGGAACCGAGCCTCCAGCCGGTCCGGATGGACCAGATCGGACCCGCGCGCGCCGCACCGGTTGATCTTGTCGGCATAGGCCGGACCGATGCC
Source organism: uncultured Lentisphaerota bacterium (assembly GCA_903896595.1). Lineage (GTDB taxonomy): Bacteria > Verrucomicrobiota > Lentisphaeria > Oligosphaerales > CAITYL01 > CAITYL01. The sequence goes on along the minus strand of CAITYL010000386.1, from coordinate 1,732 downwards.
GCGCTTGGTGGTGCCGATCTTGCCGTCACCCAGCGCCGATTCATTCAGGCCATCCAGCCGGGCATGGCAGGGAAACACCAGATGGCAGCGGTCGCTGATCCACATCCGGCCGGCCACGGTGATGCCGCGCGCTTCCAGGCCGCGAATCTCCTCCAGCAGGCCCAGCACATCCACCACCATGCCATTGCCGAGAACGCAGTCCGCTTCCGGGCGCAGAATGCCGGACGGAATGAGGTGCAGGACGAACTTCTCGTCACCGATCTCCACGGTATGGCCGGCGTTGTTGCCACCCTGAAAACGGGCGACGACATCCGCCGTCTCGGTCAAGACGTCAATGATCTTGCCCTTGCCCTCGTCGCCCCACTGCAATCCAACTAGAACCGTGCTTGGCATGTGTCACCTGGGTTGCGGCAATCGTAAAGACCACCATTCAGCCGTCTCAAAAACGTTTTTTATTGACTCCGCCGGAGCCGCGTTAACCTAGTCGCGAGTACACTGAAATCAACCCCGCCGGCCGGGAACCCGGCTGACGCCCTAGAGCCGGAACCGAAACAATCCGATGCCGATACCGATAGCGATACCGACCCCGAGAGCAACCGGTGAATGATCAAGGCTCCCGCATCCCGAGTTTCTCCAGATATGTTTCATCGGTATCGGGGTCGCTATCGGTATCGGAATCGAAACATTCAAGGGTGTCGTTCCGAACCACCATGCGCATCCAGCAGGTAGGCCACTTCCACTTCCTTGGTCAGCGGGATCAGCCAGCGCCGGTAAACCTCGACAATCTCATCGGGGTCGAGGCCGCCGCCCACCGCGGAATCGTCAATCTCGCGGCAATAGGTGCTGGCCTTGAGGCCGACCCGTTCCAGCACCCGCGCCTCAACGGCGGCATCGGTGATCGCCACCGCAATGCCGGCGGCGTCACGCCGGGCCAGCAACGGATCAAACAGATCCGGATGCGCCTGATACTTGCTCTCCGCCACAAACTTGCCGTAATGCACCCGGTGTGAAATCGCCTGAAGGCAGGTCGCGTCACAAACTGCCGTCGAACCGTACTGCTGGTCGTCGCCGGCCTGACAGATCAGGGGGACGATCTCGCCCTCATACACCACCCGGAGGCGGGCATTCAGATTGACCGTGTTGGGCCGCAGCGGATTCTCGTCAAAGCGCAGGGGCGGCAGCACGGGGGCCGGCAGATCGGCAAAGAACGGCAATTCGTCCGGACTGGTATAGCGCCGCATCCGGGCATGCACGGTCTCGGTCTCACGCAACAGGTAGCCGGCCAGGCTTTCGTCGCCGATCGCGCCCGGAAACGCGCCGCGCCGGTAGACAATTTCGTTGCGCCGAAACTGGGCACGCTCAATCAGGGAGAAGATGATCGTCTCCTCCAGCCGCACCAGCACCGCCCGGATGTTGCTCAAACGCAATTGTTCGTTCATGACCTGACTTTCCCGTCGCTGCGTGGACCGCCGAAGACAGCAGCACTTTAGCACGCCTCACGCCGTCTGCGCACAAACTCAGTCCAGGTGAGTGGATGATAATTTAGTACGGACGATGTTGGGAACCCCCTTTTAAGGAAAGGCGGTTCCCAAACCCTCCGTCATTGCGGATTCCGCAGGCCGCCCCGGTTGTCCCCGTCAGGGTCCGTTGCGCGACGCGGCCTGCGGAATCCGCAAAGGGATCACCCTTTTCCAAAAGGGTGGCCCCAACATCGTCGGTTTACCTTCAGCCT
>CAITYL010000385.1 GCA_903896595.1 uncultured Lentisphaerota bacterium | reverse complement strand
TCCGCATCTCTCTTTAGAGCGGAGAACAGTTTATCCGGTCGGGGCCGGTGAAGGATGGGCGGATCAAACTCAAAACCGGACTTTCATCCATGAAAGGAACGATCACGCCCGAAAAGGGAGGCTTCACATTCTCCGGCAATCTTTCCAAGGCCTTTCCTGTTACTGTGTTTGGTGTTATGACAGACCTTCCGTCAACCCAGGTTTCACGCCGCGGCCAAGGCATCCTTGGCGGTGTGCCACATCAAAACCGCCAACCGGCGCATACAGGCGGTTTGCGCCACTCGGGTCAGTTTCTTGGTGCCTTTCCGTATCCGCTCGAAGACGGCGGATTCGGCTTTGTCATGCTGAAGCCTTACCCAGGATGCCTGGCAGAGCACCCACCGCACCCGACCGGCTCCGCTTCGGTTGATATGCCCTTTGCGGTCGGTCACCTCACCGCTTTCATCGCTGGTTGGTGCCAGCCCGAGAAAGGCTCCCAGTTTCCGGCGGTTGCGGAATCGGTTCAGGTCCCCGATCTCGGTGAGAAACACCATCGCGGTCAGCAGACCGACCCCCTTGATTTGTTTGACCAACGCCTGGTAGGCGACCTGGTAGCGCGGCTTGCGGGAGAGGGTTTCCACCGCCTCGTCAAGGGTCTTGATCTCCCTCTCCAACATCGCCAGTTGCCGCAGCAGGCTCGACAGCACAATCTGGCCGCCGGGAGGCAACGCCGGACCGCCGCACGTCAACAAGCCGTGCAGCCACTTGCGATGAACCATCGTCCACGCCGCCGCCATGCCGGACGGCTTGCGTGCCCCGTATTTCTTCAACAGCATCTGAATTTGCTCTTTGATCTTCGTCGTCTTATTCCCAAGCTCCAGTCTTGCCCGGACCACCTCCCGGTCTTCCCGCAACTCCGGTGGTGGAACCCAGACCGTCGGCAATTCATTGCCCGCCAAAAGGTGTCCGCGCAACGTCTCGAAAATCATCCGAGCATCCGCTTCGTCCGTCTTGCGTTTCACGTCCTTGCGCGATTTCCGCATCAAGCTTGGAGCCAGCACAAAATTGACAATGCCGGCGTTCAACAACTCGTCATGCAACACGAATCCCAACGCGCACGCCTCGTACGCCGTCGCAATCTTCCGGCAGCTGTGTTTCTTCGCCACCCCCCGGAGATACCGGATCAGCGAGTCGCGCCCTTCCTCCGAATTCAAAAACGTCTTCACTTCCGTCGTCCCATTGTGTGCCGCCGTGCAGGTCTTGATGGTGCGTTCGTGGACATCCATGCCGCAGATGACACTTTTGGTGATACATTTTTCCATGGCCGGTTTCCTCCGTTAAGTGTTCGACTCTAAACTGAACCTTAATGTAGGCGACCGGCCTCTTCGTTTCTTCTACATGATAACTCAAAAGGGGGTTCCCAACATCGTTCGTCAAACCTGTCATACCCCCAGGTGACGCCAAGGTTCGACAGGGGGGGCTTTCGGCACTAGATTCCCCGCCTTTCGAGGGTAATTGGGAGCTTTTGCATTATATGAGCGCAGACACCGACACGTCCCGCCCGGCCCCCGAGGCCGCGGCGCCAATGGATTTCATCCGGGCCATGGTGACCAAGGACGTCGCCGACGGCCTCAACGGCGGCCGTGTGCATACCCGGTTTCCGCCCGAACCCAACGGCTACCTGCACATCGGCCACGCCAAGGCGATCTGCATCGACTTCGGCACCGCCGAGCAGTTCGGCGGCCGCTGCAACCTTCGCATGGACGACACCAATCCCAGCAAGGAGGAAGTCGAGTACGTCGACTCCATCCAGGAAGATGTCAAGTGGCTCGGCTTCAACTGGTTCGCCGATGTCCGTTATGCCTCCGATTATTTTGACGCCTGCTATGCCTACGCCGAAGCCCTGATCCTGGCCGGCCGAGCGTTCGTCTGCGACCTGACCCCCGAACAGATGCGCAGTCATCGCGGCACCTTGACCGAACCCGGCCAGGAAAGTCCGTTCCGCACCCGCTCCATTGCCGAAAACCTGGACCTGTTCCGGCGGATGCGGGCCGGTGAATTCCCGGACGGCGCCCGCGTGCTCCGGGCCAAGATCGACATGACCTCGCCCAACATCCATCTGCGCGACCCGGTGATCTACCGCAACCTGCGGAGTTCGCACCACCGCACCGGCGACACCTGGTGCCTTTACCCGATGTACGACTACGCGCACCCGATCGAGGACGCCATGGAGGGCATCACCCATTCCCTGTGCACCCTGGAATTCGAGATTCACCGGCCGCTCTATGACTGGGTGTTGGACCAGCTCCCCGAATTCTTTGTCGAGTGGCAACGAAAAACCAGCGGCCTGCCGGCGGGCACGCCCTATGCCCGGCCGCGCCAGACCGAGTTTGCCCGGCTCAACCTGACCTACACCATCATGAGCAAACGCAAACTGCTGGAACTGGTCAAACGCAACCTGGTAACCGGCTGGAACGACCCGCGCATGCCGACCCTGTCCGGCATGCGTCGGCGCGGCTATACCCCGGCCGCCATCCGCACCTTCTGCGACAAGATCGGCGTCACCAAATACAATTCCCTGACCGACGTGGCCCTGCTGGAGCACTGCCTGCGCGATGACCTGAACCGGGTCGCCCTGCGCTATATGGCCGTGCTCGACCCGTTGAAAGTGGTGATTGAAAACTATCCCGAGGGCCAGGTCGAGGAGATGGACGCGGTAAACAATCCGGAAGATGCCGCCGCCGGATCGCGCAAGGTGCCGTTCACCCGTGAACTCTATGTCGAGCGGGCCGACTTCATGGAAGACCCGCCGAAAAAGTTTTTCCGGCTCGCCCCCGGCCGCGAAGTGCGCCTGCGCTGGGGCTATCTCATTACCTGCACCGGCGTGGAGAAGGACGCCGCCGGCCAGGTAACCGCCCTGCGCTGCACCTACGACCCGGCCACCCGCGGCGGCAACACCCCCGACGGCCGCAAGGTGCAGGGCACCCTCCACTGGGTCAGCGCCAGCCACGGCCTGGACGCCGAAGTGCGCCTGTACGACCGTCTCTTCAAAGTGGAACAACCCGGCGCTGTTGACGGCCTGGACTTGGCCGCGGAACTGAACCCGGAATCCCTCACCGTGATTACCGCCAAGATCGAACCCGCCCTGGCGGCCGTCTCCCCCGCCACGCCGCTCCAGTTTGAGCGCGTCGGCTACTTCCGCGCCGACCCCGCCACCCAACCGGGCCGCCCCGTCTTCAACCGCACCGTGACCCTGCGCGACTCCTGGGCCAAGGCCGGCGCGAAAAAGGGCTGACCAAATTCGGAAAAAAGCGTACGCACTGGCTTGGGAGCCGCCCGTCCCGGGCGGACGAACCCGTTATCGCCGAAGGCGCGCGTCATCGCTTGGCGTGACGACGGCCCTAATGAAAACAGGACGAAACGGGTGTGACGCCGTTGTTGTCCGCCCGGGACGGGCGGCTCCCGGTCTTTGAATAACGCCGAACGTTTTTCAGCTTTCTGCTTTCGCCCGGAAATATTCCTCCCGGACCGCGACGACACACGGCAGGTCGCGGAACTGGCCGGCGGCATCCAAGCCGTACCCCGCGACCCAGCGGTCGGGAATGTCAAAGCCGACAAAGTCCGGCACCACCGCCGCGCGCAACGCGGCGGCGGCCGGAGGGGCGTCCTGCAACTGCTTGCGCAGCAGGACGCAGATCTGCAACTCGGCGGCCCCGATCCGATCGAGCAACTCCCGCCGCAAAAACGCCAGGGTCGCCCCTTGGTCGAGCAAATCCTCCACCAGCAACAGCCGCTTGCCGCGCAGATCGGCCGGCTCATAGTCGAGCCGCACTTGCGGCGGTGCGCCGGCCTTGAGATGCTGTCCGTAGGCCGAGGTTTTGACAAAGCCGTAGATGGCGTCGGTCAAACCCGCCCGGCGCAGTTCGCGCGCCAGGTCGGCGAAAAACATGAAGGCGCCGTTGAGCACGCCCAAAACGTATATCCCCCGCCCGTCAGCCGGCTGGGCGGCCACAATCTCGCGCGCCAATGTCCGGACCCGGCGCGCCAAGTCCACCTCCGACACCAACACCTCCGCAATCCGCGGATCCGCCAGATACGCGTCATCAGCCATGCCCAACCACTCCCACCGGCAGACAGTTTTCATAACCGCCGGCCGGCCCGAGAATGTACCGCCATTGCCCCCGGCCGGCAACCGCCCCGCAACCACGGTTTTTGGCCACCTCCAACAGGTTTGTCGGACGATGTTGGGAACCCCCTTTTCAAGGAAAGGCGGTTCCCAAACCCTCCGACAAAACGGTCATGCACCCTCTGCGCGGCACGGCTTGACCAATGCGGGAATCCCGGCTATGCTTATACCGGTTATGACATGGTGGCAAACCTCAACCCGGTTGAAGAAGGAACAGACCATGAAACCATCCATTTTTCCGACCATGGCCGCAGCTGCGGCAATCGCGTGCCTGACCGCTTCCCAAGTGATGGCCGTCGGCGATCCCACCCCGTCCGACATTTGCTCCGGAGCCGCCGCCAAACTGGTGCGCGGCATCACTAACGTGGTGACCTGTCCGGCGGAACTTCCCAAACAGATCATCCGCCACTCCCGGACCGACGGGTTCACGGGCGGCGTGATCGGCCTCTTCGCCGGCATCGAGATGACCGTTTATCGAGCGGTGACCGGCGCTCTTGAGGTGGTGCTGTTCCCCGTACCCGATCCTGGTTTCTATGAACCGCTGACGACCCCGCACTTTGTGTGGGATGAGTGGGACACCCCGGCACCGCCAGCCCCCCTGTGAAACGTCTTCTCCTAGGCGCCCTGCATGTGGTCCTGTCCGCGGCGTTGTGGTTCGTCTGCGCCGCCGTGGTCTGGACCCTGTGCTTGTTGCACTGGCGTCTGGACACCGCCACCTTGGTTTGGCCAGCCCTCCTCAGCTTCGTCGGCGGCGTGCTGTTTTTCACACTGGCGTCCAAATTGCTGGTCGTTTATGTCTTCGGCCATGAGTTGACGCATTGGTTCATGGCCAAGCTGTTTTGGCGCGAGACCGGCGATGTGCGGGTGGCCACCACAGGCGGCAGCGTCGCGGTCCAGAAACCCAATATCTGGATCGCCCTGGCTCCTTATTTCATTCCCTTCTACACCCTGCTCTGGCTAGGCTGTTTCGGCATCTTCCGCTTTGGTTATGGCCCGCCCAATGCCACGGTGTTGTGCATCGTCTCCACGGGAGTCGGAATCACGTATGCCTTCCATGTGGTCCTGACGCTGCATTCGCTGTTGCGCGAACAGTCGGATCTGCGGCAGCATGGCTATCTGCTGTCGCTGTCCCTGATCTTGTTTTTCAACCTGGCGCTCCTGGCCGCCTGCCTGCTCACCGTCAGTCACCAGTGGAGTGCCGGCTGGGAAATACTCACGGGCCGCGTTCACGTGGAAGGACGGGAAGTGACCTCCGCCGCCATGTGGTCCTGGGAGGCGTTCCGCGAGGGGTGCCGCCACCTGGTGGAGTGGTGGTGAGGCCTTGAGGCGCGAAAAGAACAAACCGCAGATTGACGAATATTGAGTTTTGAATCATGAAGGGACTCGGCCAACTTCGCCGTTCTGCGGTTCAATATTCGGAAATCTACGGTTCCTTGACTTGATCGACCCCCTGTCCATCCTCTTCCGCTGGACCCCCGAAAACCGCGCGGCGTTGGCGGCTTTCAATGCCCGTTGGGAGGAGCGGTTCACGCGCTTCCGTCGCACGGCGGGCGCGCCTTGGTGGGCGCCGGGCCTGATCCTCACCCCGGAACTGCATCAGCGCTACGAGGCATGGCTCCCGCAGGCCGAGTACCGTCGCGACCTGACCGCCCTGGCGGCGCGCCTGCTGCCCGGCCGCGCCTGGGTCCCCTGGCGCCTGCGCGACCCCGATGGCGGCGGCGTCCTGTCCCTGCCCGACCTGTGGCAGCGCCTGCCGGCGCCGTTGGCCGGCCACGCCGGCCTGGAGACGGCCGTCTGTAACGCCCTCCTCTGCGCCCTGGCCGACCCACCCCGGTTCGGCACGGACACCGGCCGTTATCCGGAACAACTCCGCCGCGTGACGGAGTTGCTGACCACCCGCCCCAAACCACTCTGGCGGGTGCTGGATCTCGGTTGTGGCACCGGACACGGCACGTGGGAAGTGGCACTGGCCGCGGCTGAAACCGGTGCCAAGGCGCACATTGTCGGCGTCACCCGGGAACCGCTGGAAGCCTGGATGGCCACCCACCAACGCCTGCCCCATGACCCGGCCCGGGAGCGCCGCTACCCGTCCCCCCCTGGCGCGGCGGCCGGCCACGTCCAGTTTGTCGCCGCCGACGGCCTCACCCCGCCCCTGCGCCCAGGCGCTTGGGATCTGATCCTGGTCAATGGTCTGGCCGGTGGCCCGCACCTGAACGCCCCGGAGTCCATGCATCGCCTGTTGCGGGGGTTGGCGCAACTGCTCGCCCCCGGCGGTGCCGCCTGCTGCGCCTGCCGCTTTCACGACGGCTATGCGCCCCACCTGGACGCCTTTGCCGCCCTGGCCCGGACGGACGGCTGGCAACTCTCCGGCCCCCTGCGCCAACTCTGGCTGGAACCCCCCACTCACGCTACGCCCCATTGAGAAAAAGGGTATGATCGTTTTGGCAGACGGAATGTTGGGAACCCCCTTTTGAGGAAAGGCGGTTCCCAAACCCTCCGCTAAACCTTTTTGTGCCTTTTTGCGGATTTCGCAGGCCGCCTTCTACATCCCAATCGTGGTCTGCCGCACAAGAGCGGCCTG
>CAITYL010000384.1 GCA_903896595.1 uncultured Lentisphaerota bacterium | reverse complement strand
GATTGCGCAGGCAGCCCCAGTAGTCCCAATCATGGCCCGTTGTGCTAAAGCTGCCTGCGCAATCCGCAAAAAGATACAAAAGTTTTAGGAAGGGGCTTGGGGAGCACCCTTTTTCAAAAGGGTGGCCCCAACATCATCCGACAAGGCTGTCATACACCCCAAAAACGGCGTCACTGTTTTCCGAACACCGAATACGGTGCCGGGAAAACGGAGCGTTGCGGAGCCGCCGGTTACTCTCGGGCGTTTTCCATGTTACGGATCAGGTTGCGCACGTCGCTGGGCATGACCGCGGTCAGGCGGTCGCCGTCCCGCTGCTCGCGCAACTGCCAGTCATAGGCCGCCAGATGATAGAAGGTGACATGGCGCAGGTGGCGCTGCACGGCGCGCTGGGCCTTGGCCGGGTCGCGGGTGGCCAGCGCCTTGGCGATGCGATGGTGGTGGTGGCAGGCGACCGCCATCCGGCGCAGCCAGCTGACCGGGGGATACTCGGCCCGGCGCGCCAGGACGCTGGTGATGACGCTCAGATCCTTGACGGTCTGCATCAGTCGCCGGTTGCGGGCGGTCTTCATCAGCAGCAGGTGAAAGGCGGATTCCAGCAGGTCCAGTTCCTCCTCGGTGGCGGCATCGGGATGGGCTTCGCCCCGGTCGCGGACAGCGCGCACCACGGCGAGCTGGCGGCCGCAGATCTTGGCCAAGTCCTGAAGTTCGGCGTCGGTGATGCGCTCGGCGGCCTTGGCGATGGCGGCGGTTTCGATCACTTCGCGGAATTCCAGGATCTCTTCCAATTCCGGACGGTCGATGGCATGAACCTGGGGACCGAGACCGGGCTTCTGCTCCACGAAGCCCTGGGATTGCAGTTGGATGATGGCTTCGCGGACCGGGGTGCGGCTGATGCCGATGGCTTTGGCCAGCTCCAGGTCGGAGAGACGCGCCCCCGGTGCCAGCTCGCCGCTGGCGATCTGGTTGCGGATGTAGCGGTAGGCTTTTTCTTTCAGGCTCAGGTGTGACGTGGTCGCCGCTCGCTTCATGGCATCCTCACTGGCGTTTTTGTATATTAAGAATATACTACAGGTATTCGAAGGGCGCTAGCACCGGAACTGAAAGGGTGCATGATCCTTTTGCCGAACGATGTTGGGGCCACCCTTTTGGAAAAGGGTGATCCCCAAACCCCTTCCTAAAACTTTTGTACGTTTTTGCGGATTTCGCAGGCAGCTTTGTGCGACAGGCCACGATTGGGACAGCAGGGGCTGCCTGCGGAATCCGCAAAAGACACAAACAGGTTTGACGGAGGGTTTGGGAACCGCCTTTCCTCAAAAGGGGGTTCCCAACGGGCTAACTTTCGCGTCTTGTGGTGAATGAGTTAATGTTAGCGTACAATATACCGAGCCAAGTTAAGGATGCGCCCATGAACAACATGCAGGGAAAACGGGTTTTGGTGACCGGTGCCGGCACCGGCATTGGCCGCGGCATTGCCCTTGGCTTCGCGCAAGCGGGGGCCAAGGTCGCCGTGCATTACTCGAGCAGCTCCAGCGGCGCCGAAGCGGTGGTGAAGGAAATCCGCGATGCCGGCGGCACGGCGGCGGCGTTCAAGGCGGACTTCGCCCAAGTGGAACCGCTGCAAGTGATGGCCCGCGAGGCGGTGGCGTTTCTGGGCGGCCTGGATGTGCTGGTCAACAACGCCGGCATCACCATGACCCGGCCGTTTGAGAAGGTGACCGTCGAGCAGTTCGACTTGTTGTACAACGTCAATGTGCGGGCGCCGTACTTTCTGACCCAGGCCCTGTTGCCGGAACTGGAAAAGAGCCGGGGCGCGGTGGTCAACATCTCCTCCATTCACGCCCTTGAGGCGTACATCGAGCATACGGTCTATGCCGGCACCCGCGGCGCGATCATCTCTTTCAACCGCGTGCTGGCCATTGAACTGGCCCCGCGCGGGGTGCGGGTGAACGCCATTGCCCCCGGCGCCACGCCGGTGGAGAACCACTTCAAGAACATGCCGGGGGTCGATCCGCAGCAGGCGATTTTGGACACCGGCAAGTGCATTCCCTGCGGCTTTGCCGGCACGCCGCGGGACATCGCCAATGTGGCGGTGTTCCTGGCCTCGGACGAGTCGCGCTACATCGTCGGCCAGACGCTGGTCGTGGACGGCGGCACCACCTCGTGGATGCCGTTCAGCGACGGTTTCCGCCAAACCCCCGAGCTGAAGCTCGGCACGGGCTATGTGCCGGGGATGTGAGAAGACTAAAGACGGTTATTTCGTCCCGGAGGGACTGAACGAAAATAGGCAGGGGCTTCAGCCCCTGTTTTACGGATACCCCAATAATGGCGTGCCGTAGGTACGCCGCGATTCGCCGCGTACCCAACGGCACGCGAAATGGGGGGGGGGCAAAACAGGGGCTGAAGCCCCTGCCTATTCCCGCCCCGTCCCGCTGGGACGGGAAAACTGCAATCATTCGTGT
>CAITYL010000383.1 GCA_903896595.1 uncultured Lentisphaerota bacterium | reverse complement strand
TTGTCCGTTATGTTTTTCCCCATAAGCCTTTATCCTGTTTTTGCATTTGGACGTAACACCATGCAATATAACAGATAAAGGCTTACTTTTTATCATTTAACCGCAATGTTTGTGCGAGAATTTAACTGCAACACTTGAGTAACTTACATGCAGTTAGCAAGTTGCGTTAATTTACGTTGAACGGCGGGTACCGTGCGCCAAATTGGCGCGCCTGGCGCGGTGACGCAAAAGCCCGTCCCAGCCGTGCCTTACGTCCAGACGGTTTACACGGGATGAATGCACAATATTTCACGCTCCGGCGCGTTATTATTATTGACGGGAATACCCCCTCTGGCTGTACATAACGTCCAGACGCAAAACACGGAAATTTTGTCATGAACGCATCGCAACCAATTGATTTGCATGACGTTGACTCCTATTGGAAAAGTCGGAATCTGGTGGATGACAAGCATCGTCCGTATTATCTGCGATGGCTTCAGCGTTTTTTCTTGGGGCCGGGGGCGGATGCCCGGCTCGCGCCGCAAGACGCCTTGATGGCCTTCGTTCAGCAACTTGAGCGCGATGGCCAGACCGAGGAATGGCAAATCGGACAAGCGTCCCGGGCGGTGGAGCTGTTTCAGAAACACTACCTGCGTCACCGTCAGGAGACCGGCGCTCCGGTTCCTGGTGCGGTCTCCGGCAAAATAGACGACACTGAAACTCCCGCCGCCTTCGACACGGCGTTGGGGCAGACGCGGACACTGATCCGGCTGCGCCATTACGCCTTGCGCACTGAACAGACATACTTGGAGTGGCTCAGGCGGTACGGTAGCTTCGCCTGCCAGCGAAACCTTCCCTGGGCAGCGGCTGACAGTGCGCGGGCCTTTCTGGCGGATTTGGCGATTCAACGTGGTGTCGCTGCCTCCACACAAAACCAGGCGTTCAACGCGATCCTCTTTCTGCTACGGGAAGTGCTCGGCCAGGATAATCCGCGCCTTGAAGCCGTGCGTGCCAAACGCGGACTGCGTCTTCCTGTTGTGCTGACTGAAGCCGAAGTGAAAAACGTGTTCGAGCAAACTGACGGAACGGCCGGTCTGATGCTGCGGTTGCTTGACGGCGGCGGGTTGCGGGTCTCGGAATGCACGCGGCTTCGCGTGAAGGATCTGGATTTCGACCATGGGCTGGTCATGGTGCGCGGGGGAAAGGGCGACAAGGATCGTTCCACTTTGTTGGCCAAAAGCCTGCTCGCACCGTTGAAGGCGCATCTTGAACGTATTAAGGTTCTGCATGACCAGGAGTTGGCAGAAGGCCATGGTGACGTCGAACTGCCCTACGCCCTGGCCATCAAGTACCCAAAGGCGGCATGGGAGTGGTGCTGGCAATACGTTTTTCCAGCGAAGGAGCGGTCCGTGGATCCGCGGTCGGGCGCTGTGCGTCGTCATCATGTAGACGAGCAGGTTCTGCAACGGGTTATGCGCGAAGCGGTCATGCGTGCCGGCATCGCCAAGCCAGCCCAGGTGCATACCCTGCGTCATTCATTTGCCACCCATCTGTTATTGCGCGGCGTGAACATCCGTGAAGTGCAGCAGTATCTGGGGCATGCCAGCGTCGAAACGACGATGATCTACACGCATGTCATCCGGGGGTTGGACAGCACGGCGGTGAGTCCGCTGGATACGCTGGGCGTGACCAACGGCTAATTTGTCAACGCTGAGCGGCAGTGGAGGTTTCCAACCAACATCGTGGTCATACATCCCCACGCCGCCGCGGGTTGAGCCACGGGGAGCCGGGACTATATTTAAGCTTCTTTGATTCGACAAAGTAGAATTAAGCGTTATACCCCATACCCCCTTTCAATAATTGGAGATTCCCATGACCACCCCCACCAGCGGCCAGGATCGGATGGAAAAAATCGTGGCGCTGTGCAAGCGTCGCGGCTTAATTTTTCAAAGTTCCGAAATCTACGGCGGCATCAATGGCTTTTGGGACTACGGCCCGGCTGGCGTGACCCTGCGCCGCGCCGTCGAGCAGTTGTGGTGGAAATACATGGTCGAGGAGCGCGACAATATTGAAGGGCTCGACTCCACCATCATCTGCCATCCCAAAGTATGGGAGGCCTCCGGCCACCTGGCGCAGTTTTCCGACCTGATGGTGGACTGCCTGGACTGCAAGAAGCGCTTCCGCGAAGACCAGCTTCCGGAACCCGGCCTCTGCCCGGCCTGCGGCTCCAAAAAGATGACACCGCCGCGCGAGTTCAACCTGATGATGAAGACCTTCGTCGGCCCGGTGTTCGACGAGGAGCATGTGGCCTGGCTGCGGGCCGAAACCTGCCAGCCGATCTTTGTTGATTTTGAGCAGATCCGCATCTCCTCCCGTCAGAAACTGCCCTTCGGCATCGCCCAGGTCGGCAAGGCGTTCCGCAACGAGATCAATCCCCGCTTCTTCACCTTCCGTTCCCGCGAGTTCACGCAGATGGAAATGGAATTCTTCTGCCGCGACGACGAGGCGATGACCTGGTACGACTACTGGCACCATGAGCGTTGGGCCTTCTACACCAAGGTGCTGGGCCTGCCGGAAAACCGCCTAAAAATTCATCACCACGACAAGCTGGCGCACTACGCCAAGGCGGCGCTGGACATCGAATTCGAGTTCCCCTTCGGCTGGGGCGAGATCGAAGGCGTCCATCACCGCGGCACCTGGGACATGACCCGGCACTCCGAGTTCTCCGGCCAGGATCAGAGCTACTTCGACCAGGAAAAGAACGAGCGCTTCCTGCCCACCGTGGTCGAAACCTCCTGCGGCCTGGACCGCATCTGCCTGGCCCTGCTCTGCAACGCCTATGACGAGGACACCGCCGAGACCAAAAAAGAAGGCAAGGACGAAGATGTCCGCGTCGTCCTGCGCCTCCCGGCCAAGGTCGCCCCGGTGCAGGTCGGCGTGCTGCCGCTCTCAAAGAAACTCGAGGACAAGGCCGCGCCGCTGTTCAAAGACTTGCGCCGCCGCTTCCGCGCCGACTACGACGTCGCCGGCAGCATCGGCAAGCGCTACCGCCGCCAGGACGAACTCGGCACCCCGTTCTGCGTGACCGTGGACTTCGACACCCTGAACGACCAGGCCGTCACCGTGCGCCACCGCGACGCCATGACCCAGGAGCGCGTCGGCCTCGACCAGCTCGCCGCCTACCTCGACGGCAAGATCAATGGTTAGGCTGAAGACTGAAGGCGGTTAGGCTGAAGGAAACCAAACTTCAGCCTGCCGCCGGATAATGTGAAACCGGCAATCTTGCCGGGGCAGAACGTGCCGCAGGCAATCCTGCCGGTGCCGGACGTTCGGTAAGGCCGCGAGTATGATTGGAATTTTCGTCCCGTAGGGACTGTACGACAATAGGCAGGGGCTTCAGCCCCTGTTCCAAAAAGTAGAAATTTGGCGTGCCGTAGGTACGCCGCGAACCACACAGCCACTCTGAACCCGAAAGTCAGGGGACGTGTTAAGCTATCGTGGCACCCCTGCTTGGCCCCCTTCGCCGCGTACCTACGGCACGCAAAATGGGGGGTGACAAAACAGGGGCTGAAGCCCCTGCCTATTCCCGCCCCGTCCCGCTGGGACGGCAAAAACCGGCAACCGCCATTGGGTGGCCAAAGCCGCTTTCAAAAGTCTTGATTTTGGCGCGCTGAAAGCGCATCCACACCATAGCCAGGGGCAGTGCCCCATACGCGCTAACCTGGAGCTTCTTTTTGACTGATTTCGGCGGCAGCCGAAATCTCTAGAGTGGCGGTGGCTCGACACCGCTTTAATACTGTATTTTTATGTAACACGTTTCAATACAGTATGAAAGCGCCGTCAAGCCGGCGACACTCTAAAGCGCCAGCCCAGTTTCTGGCTGGCGCGGTTGACGTTTAAGTTAGCGCTTATGGGGCAGCGCCCCTGGAATTGGATAGCAAACGATTCAAGGCTGAAGGTCTTGCGCATCGCATCCCGACCACCGAACACCGACCACCGAACACCAATTTCTGCCCCGTGGCCCCGCCCATCACCCCCCGGGCGGCGGGGAGGCTTCCAGCTCCTCGCCGGAACGCACCAGGCGGGCGCTGTTGAAGACGATCAGAATGGTGCCGACGCAGTGGAGCAGCGCGGCGATCACCGGCGTGACCACTCCAATGGTGGAAAGGTAGAGGCCACCTACGATCACCAGCAGACCCAGGCTCAGGTTCTGATTCATCAGCGTCTGCGTCCGGCGGGACAGCCGGATCAGGAACGGCAACCGGCGCAGGTCATTGTTCATCAGGGCGACCGAGGCGCTTTGCACCGCCACGTCGGAACCGATGGCGCCCATGGCAACCCCCACATCGCCGGCCGCCAAGGCGGGCGCATCGTTGACCCCGTCGCCCACCACCGCGACCACTTCGCCGCGCCGCTTGAGTTCATTGACAAACTCAACTTTTTCCTGGGGCAGGCAGCCGGCGCGGACATCGCTGACCCCGAGTTTGTCGGCCACCAACCGGGCCGCCGCCGCATTGTCACCGGTCACCAGGCACAACCGGCGGACGCCAAGCTGGCGCAACTCGTCCAGGGCCGCCCGGGCGGCCGGACGGATTTTATCGCGCATGCCGATCCAGCCCAGCACCCGCTCGTTGCTGGCGACATAGACCACGCTCATCCCGCCCTGCTCGCCATCCTCGGGTGGCGCCTCAACCCCCTCGGTGCGGAGTCCGCATTCGCCCAGCCAGGAGGCGCGGCCGACCCGCAGGGTGTCCGCCCCGGAGCGGGCGCGCACGCCCTTGCCGGGGACTTCCTCGTATTCCGCCGGATCGCTCCAGTTGACGCCGGCCTGCTCGGCCAGCCGGCGCAGGGCGGCAGCGGCGGGATGGTTGCTGTGGGCCTCGGCGGCGGTGGCGGCGGCCAGCAGCTCGGCCAGCTCAATTCCCGGCGCGGGATGCAGCTTGACCACTTCCAGCACGCCCTCGGTCAGGGTGCCGGTCTTGTCAAAAACCACAGAGCGAATGCGGGCGGCCAGCTCAATGTGGGAGATGTCCTTGATCAGAATGCCCAGGCGCGCCGCGGCGGACAGGGCGGCGATCATGGCCGACGGCGTGGCAATGACCAGGGCGCACGGGCAGGAAATGACCAGCACCGCAATGACGCGGCTGAGGTCGCGGGAGAAAAACCACACCAGGGCGGCAATGGTCAGCACGGTGGGGGTGTAGAAGCCGACATAACGGTCAATCATGCGCATCATCGGCAGGCGGCTGCCTTCGGCGGCGACGATCAGGTCGCGGACCTTGCCCAGGGTGGTGTCGCGGCCGACCCGGGTGACGCGGATGTCCACCAAACCCGTGAGATTCTGGGTGCCCGCATAGACCTCGGCGTCAACCGCCTTGTCCACCGGCAATGACTCGCCGGTAATCGAGGCCTGATTCACACTGGTGGCGCCGGAAGTAATGACGCCGTCCACCGGGAAATTTTCACCGGGGCGGAGACGGCAAATATCACCGACACGCAGATCAAGGACGTCCACCATGTCTTCATCGCCGCCGCCGGGGCGCAGGCGCCGGGCCTGACGCGGCGTCAGCCGGATCAACGCCTCAATGGAGGCTTCGGCGCCAATGGCTGTCCGCTGTTCCACGGCAATGGTCAACAGCATCAGAAAGGCGACCGTGCCGGCGGTGCGGAAATCTTGGATGGCGAAGGACGCCAGGATGGCCAGCGCCACCAGCTCGTTCATGTACACCTTGCCGCGCACCAGATCCTTGACCGCGGACCACAGGATGGGCGCGCCCAGAATCACCGCGCCGGCAATCGCACTGAGATCGATGGCGAACGGATCGATGCGCCCCGAAAAAAACCATTCGGCGAGATAGGAATTGAGCACCAGCAAACCGCCGGTAATGGCGGTGCCGAAGCGCAACAGGCTCTCGTGCTGATGCCCGTGCCCCGCCGCCCCGCCCGTGGCCGGACCGCAGCACGCGCACCCATGGGAGTGGCGATGCCCGTCCGGCGCCTCATGAGCGTCAGCCGCCGACCAGCTTTCCGTGCGGGATGGCATTAACATGATAGGAAATAACCTGTGGCAAAACGCGGTTTTTTGACGGAACGAGGGGCAGTCTATAAACATACCGCGACGGGAACGCCGGGGCAAGCCGAAAAAATGGCGCCCATGAGCATCCGTGCGGGGCGTCCTCTCCGTCCTCTCCGTCCTCCTTAGTCCTCGTGTGGCGCCGGTGTCCTCAACGTCCTCGCCCCACCCCCGCGCCAGCCACGGCCAACCGGCCGCCGCCGAGGACGTGGGGACATTGGCCCCGAGAGGACCTTGTGGACAAAGAGGACGCGGCGGCCATCACCATTCACCCTATTGTGTCTGCGGCTCTGACAAGGCACCTCTGCCGATAAAGACTTTCTTCGCACCCCCTCACGGGTCACGCTTCACGGGTCACAATCTTGTTTTCACCGGCACACGCCTCATATTAAATCGTTCCAAAATCGCCTTCAACCGCACGCCACCCGAAAAGCACGCCCCACCATGGACAGTTCGTTCTTGCAGCGCTTTGCGCAACCCGGCAGCGAATTCCGCGGCAAACCGTTCTGGGCCTGGAACGGCCCCCTGGACCCGGAGGAACTCCGCCGCCAGATCCGCATCATGAAACAGATGGGGCTCGGCGGGTTTTTCATGCACTCACGGGTGGGCTTGGACACCGCCTATCTGTCCGCCGACTGGTTCAAGTGCGTGGACGCCTGCCTTGACGAGGCCGGGCAGCAGGACATGCAGGCGTGGCTCTATGACGAGGACCGCTGGCCCTCCGGCGCCGCCGGCGGCCTGGTCACCAAAAACCCCAAGTATCGCATGCGTTCCCTGAAACTCCACACCCTGGCCACCGCCAAGGGCTTTGCCTGGGATGCGGACACCCTGGCCGTCTGCGCGGCCCGGGTGAAGGACGCCGCGGCCACCAAGGTGCGCGAACTCCGCAAGGGGGCCAAGATCGTCCTCGCCGCCGGCGAAAGCCTGCTCGTCTTCAAGGTCGAACTCAATGCCGGCGCCAACTGGTACAACGGCTTCACCTATCTCGACACCCTCAACCACGAGGCGGTCAGCGAATTCCTCAAGGTCACCCACGAGACCTATAAGAAACGCTACGGCAAGGAATTCGGCAAACGCATTCCCGGCATCTTCACCGACGAGCCCAATCACGGCGCGAAAATCGGCCACGACAACAACACCGGCGAGCCCCAGGGCATGCCGTGGACCGCCAAGCTGCCCGCGGTGTTCAAAAAACGCTACGGCTACGACCTGCTGCCGCACCTGGTGGAACTGTTTTTCGACTGCGATGGCGCCCCCGTCAGCCGCGCCCGCTACCACTATCATGACTGCGTGACTTTCCTCTTTGTCGATGCCTTCAGCCGGCAGATCGGCGAGTGGTGCGGCAAAAACCATCTCCAGTTCACCGGCCACATGCTGGAGGAGGATTCCCTCTCCCACCAGGTCAACATGGTCGGCGACTGCATGCGGCATTACGAATTCATGCAGGCGCCCGGCATGGACCTGCTGACCGAGCACTGGCGCGTCTTCAACACCGCCAAGCAGGTCAGTTCCGTGGCGCATCAGTTCGACCGCCCGTGGCGCCTCACCGAAACCTACGGCTGCACCGGCTGGGACTTCTCTTTCGCCGGCCACAAGGCCCTCGGCGACTGGCAGGTGGCGCTGGGCATCAATCTGCGCTGCCAGCACCTGTCCTGGTACACCATGCTCGGGGAGGCCAAGCGCGACTACCCCGCCGGCATCTTCTACCAGTCCCCGTGGTGGGAGGCTTATCCGAAGGTCGAGGACTACTTTGCCCGCATCCTCTCGGTCATGACCCGCGGCAGCGAAGTCCGCGACCTGCTCGTCCTCCACCCGGTCGAGAGTATGTGGCTCCTCTGCAAGCACGGCTGGATGCAGTCCAAGGCGGTGCAGGCGTGTGACGAACAGTTCATTCACCTGACCGACAGCCTGCTCGCCGGCCATGTGGACTATGACTTCGGCGACGAGGAAATCCTGTCGCGCCACGGCGCCGTGGCCGGCAAGGGCAAGACCGCCACCCTGAAAGTAGCCAAGGCCGCCTACAAGGCCGTTCTGGTTCCGCCCATGATCACCATGCGCCGCAGCACGCTGGGCTTGCTGCAAAAGTTCCAGAAAGCGGGCGGCACAGTCATCTTCGCCGGCCAGCCGCCGACCCACGTGGAGGCGGAACCCACGGATGCCGTCGCGCGCTTTGCCAAAAGCTGCCCGCGGACGGAGCCCGAAGGCGCGAAACTGGTGGCGGCGGTGGCCCCGTCCTGCCGCCGGCTCTGCATCACCGATGAACACGGCCAGGAAATCGCCCCGGCGCTCTACCTGCTGCGCGAGGACGCCGAAGCCTGTTACCTGTTCGTCTGCAACACCGGCGAGGATTTCAGCCGGCTGAAGAAAAGCATCTTTGAGCAACAACTGGTCCGGGACCGCCTGGACGCTTTCCCCGAGGTGCGCATTCACGGCTTTGCCGGTTGCGCCGGCACGCCCCTCGAATTGGATCCGCAGACCGGCGCCGTGCTCGCCGCCAACGCCGTGCGGACTCCGCGCGGCTGGACCATCAACACCTCGCTGCCGCGCCTCGGCAGCCGCCTGTTCATCGTGCCCCGGAAAGCCGCCAAGGCCAAGCTGCCCGCCGTGCCGCCGGCGGCGACGCTGAAGCCCGTCTCCTCCCGCACGCTGGGCAGCGGCCCGTGGAACATCCAGCTCTCCGAGTGCAACAACCTCGTGCTCGACCGGCCGCGTTACAAGATCGGCGCCGGCAAGTGGCAGCCGGCCGAGGAAATCCTGCGCATCGACCGCGAGGTGCGCAAGACCCTCGGCATCAAGCACCGCTGTGGCGACATGGTCCAGCCGTGGGCGCAGCCGCACAATCCGAAACCCAAGCAGACCCAGGTGGCGCTTGAATACACCTTTGACGTCACTGCCCTGCCCTCGGGCGACCTGTTCCTCGCCCTGGAACGGCCCGAAACCTTCACCGTCGCCGTCAACGGCGTCGCCCTCAGCCAGGAGGCGGAATGCGGCTGGTGGTGCGACCGGTCGCTGAAAAAGCTGCCGGTGAACCCGGCCATTCTGAAGCTCGGCGCCAACCGCATCGAGATGATCTGCGCGTATCCGGAAACCCATTCCGGCCTGGAGATTGTCTATCTGCTCGGCAGCTTCGGCACCCGGGTCAAGGGCACCCAAGTCGCCCTCACCGCGCCCCCCGCCACCCTCGCCCTTGGCGATTGGACGGACCAGGGCCTGACCTTCTACTCCGGCTCCGTCAGCTATGTCACCGACCTGAAGGTGAAGGCAACCGCTGGCAAGCGCGTCTTCGTCCAGGTTCCCGACTACCGTGGCGTTGCGGTGCGGGTACTGGTGAACGGTCAGGCCGCCGGTCTGATCGCCTGGGAACCGAATGAGGTCGAGATCACCGGCCTGCTCGGCGCCGGCGCCAACGACCTGCGCATCGAAGTTCTCGGCCACCGCCGCAACTCGCACGGCCCCCACCACATCACCGAGAAATGGCCGATGTGGACCGGGCCCGGCGAATTCACCCGCGACGCGGGCACCTGGTTCGACGGCTACCAACTGGTGCCCTGCGGCCTGATGACCGCCCCGCGCCTGGTCGTCCGCCAGGGCTGAGGCGGTGGGGCGGCAGGACCGATGAGACCTATAGGACCACTGGGCCCCATAAGACGAAAAACGCGATGACGCGGCACTGGCCGATGGCGGTTCCTACGCTTGGGCGGCCAGTCGTCCCAAGTGTCCTAATGGTCCCACAACCTTCTTTCCGCCTCACGCCTCACGTTTCACGTTTCACGCCTCACGTTTCACGTTTCACGCCTCACGCATCACGGTATCCCCCCTCATGCTCACCAACGCCGACATCCGAATCCGCGACCCGTTCGTCGTCCCCGTGCCCGAGGAAGGCGTCTATTACCTCTTCGGCAGCACCAACAAGGACCCGTGGAACGGCGGCGAGGGCTTTGACTGCTACCGCGGCCGCGACCTGGAACACTGGGACGGCCCGTTCCCGGCCTTCCGCCCCCCGCCGGGCTTTTGGTCCGACCGGGAGTTTTGGGCGCCGGAAGTGCACCGCTTCGGCGGCCGCTGGTTCATGTTCGCCAGCTTCAAGATGCCCGACGTCTGCCGCGGCACCCAGATCCTGGTCGCCGACCGCCCGGATGGCCCCTACCGCCCGCACAGCGACGGCCCCGTGACGCCGCGCGACTGGGAATGTCTCGACGGCACCCTGCACGTGGCGCCGGACGGCACTTGTTTTGAAAAACAGTGCTATAGTGTGCTTGGTTATGGTATCGTCAATCCAAGCAAGCGAGAGGGGCAAAGCCATGGAAGCCGCAACACTCGACACAACCGCCGGGGCAGTAATCTATGCCCGCACTTCAAGCGACGAACAAACCGGTAAAGATGAAAGCGCCAAGATAGAGAACCATATCAAGCTCGCCAGAGAGGTAGCAGAGAGGCACGGACTAACCAACATAGTAGGCGTCTATAGCGAGCCTGATAAATCTGGCGGTATGTGGGCTAATGTCCCCATGGCAAAGTTTGACAGTGAAGCGGAGCTAAAATATAAAGGGCAATACCGCCCAGAGTTTACAAAAATTGTTGAATTGATAGAAGCCGGTAGAGTTAAATATCTAGTTGTTTCAGACGTAACCCGCATAGCTCGCCCGCTTAACGAGTTACTACAAGCCTTTCTAGCTATCCTGTTTAAAAAGCATAACGTACTAATTATATCAGCTAAAGACGGGATTATAGATTACTCTGACTTTACGCATAACATTGTTCAATATATGAGTCAAAATGTTAAGCGGCAAGAAATTAACAAAAACCATTCGTTATCTACCATAACAAAAAACAAACTAAAAAATAATGGTTGTATGACATTCCACGTATACTATGGATATGCAACAAACCAGGGTAAACAACTAATTACTTTGCCAGACGGCACAACCACAAAAACAAGTATAGTTAAAATTGACGAATCAAAAGCTAATGTTGTGCGTTTAATCTTTGATAAGTACATAGCTGGCGAAAGCATTTTCTCTATACAGAAATATCTCGAATTAAACGGGATAGAGACTAAGAGCAGAAAAAAGAAATGGCATAACACTAGCGTTTTAGAGATTATCAAAAACATACATTATTCCGGTATGTATCTTGCTACAGACGGTAGCTATAAACCTAGCCCCACCATTCCGGCTATTATCTCCTATGATACTTGGATTAAAGCACAATCAACTAAACACGTAAGCTCTAGCTATTCAAAGAAAAGCAATAGCCGCAAAGTAGATAACTCTTTTCCTTTGTCTGGTGGTTTGGTTCGTTGTGCTTGTGGTTGTAATCTGGTAGGGATAAAGACAAACAATAACAACAAAGCCAAAGAAAAGCATTACACCGCTTATTATCGTTGTGCTAGCTTTGCTTGTAAAAATCGTGCTTACATCAAAGCTAGCGAGCTACATAACCTTGTTAAAATTATCATAGATGATAAAGATGATATTTTACGGTGGAAAGAGGCTACAGACGGTAAAAACAAAGAATTTTTTGAAGCTATCGAAAAACTCAAACTAGAGATAGCCAAAGATGAAAAGCGCATAGCGGAGTATGAAACGGTTTATCTTGATAGTCCGGTAGAGTTACGCAAGTATACCGATAAGTTCAACAAAGCAATTAAAGATAAGCAAACAGCTATAACAGAGCTTCAAGCTAAGATTATTAACGATTACCCCATTAACGGTAACTTTCAGACACAAGCTAGATTCTTGCTTAAATCTATCATTGTTACCAAGAATAAAAGCGTATTGCTTGAAACCTTAACTTATAGGTTTGGTATACTGGCGAAAAAAAACAAGGGCAAAGCCGGGGTTAATTTCTTGCTAGATAAAGAGGATATGCACAACCTTAGAAACGGTTTGCACTTTGATGAAATTAATATGATGAATATTACAGAGCGTGAAGGGACGGCGATTTAAACCAGCTACCAACCTAAACGAACAAGGGGCACGGCGATCTAATCGCCGTGCCCCTTGTTTATGCCCCTATA
>CAITYL010000382.1 GCA_903896595.1 uncultured Lentisphaerota bacterium | reverse complement strand
CGCAGCGGTCGCAACGACAGTGGCCGCAGTCACCTCGGTGCCGGTGCCGCTGACACCCGTCCACCAGCCGGCGAAGCTGTAGCCGGTGCGGGTCGTGGTCGCCAGCGTGCCATAGGCTGTTGCGTAGGTCACGGTTTTTGACGCCGGGCTCGGGGCCGTGCCGCCCTGAGCATCAAACGTCACCGTGTAGCTGTTCACCGTCCACTTCGCATACAGCACCTGGGGTGCCGTGATGCTGACCGTTGTGGTCGCGGTCACTTGAGTGCCGGTGCCACGTGTGCCTGTCCACCAGCCGCCGAACGTGTAGCCGTCACGCAACGTGGTCGCCAGCGTGCCGTAGGCAGCGCCATAGGTCACCGTCTTGGATGCCGGGCTAGCCGCTGTCCCGCCTTGGGCGTCGAAGGTGACTGCGGCTGTCCGCAGGGGGGTGATGCCGAAAACCGCCTCATGCTTGCTCCAAACGACGCCGTTATACGCGACATTGTCCATATTGTACCAGACATTGCCAACGCCAGACCAGCCGAAATTGAGGTGGATCTCGTTGCCGTAGCGGTAGCCGTCACAGACCACGGCATGCCCCTCGTCATAGGCGGGCGGCGCGGTCCGCATGGTGTAGAAAACCGGGAGGCCGGTGCTGATGTCCGTTTGGATTTCCGCGTACCAGGCGGCGGCGGTGTAAAGGCTGCGAGAGACGATGTCCCGGCAACTGTAGCCGAACAGCTCGCGCAGGTTGGTCTTGGCATCCAGATCGGTGTAGACGCGGGTTCCGTCCCCCTCGAAATCCGCTTTCAGAGCCACGCCGCACTGGTAGATGAGCCGGGCAATCGCCTGCCGCTGAGGCAGCGGGGTGGATGCGGAAATGCTGTCCGGCATGTTTGCCCAGTCATACGGGGCCAGGCCGCCGAAATCACTGAGCCGGTGCGTACCGGTACAACTGCCGACGCTGTCCGGGTAACTGTAGTCGCTGAGCGGTGCCGCCGGCCATTGGTGGAACCGGAGGATCTGAGCCAGCGCGCAGGGGCCGCAACCTGCATAAGCCCGCCCGCCGGGGCCGCCCGCCGCAGTGGGTGCGTAGGTGTTGTAGGGATCATCCTGACCCCAGGCGGTGGTCAGCAGCACGGTGTTGGCCACGGCCGTTTGCTGGCTTTGGTCGACGGCCAGTGGCGCGACCGCCGCCGTTGCCGTCGCGACCTGCCACGCCGCATGGAAACGTGCTTCCGGCGCGGCTCCGCGCTGGCGCAGCGCGTCAAGATCCGCCAGCTCACCCGCAAGTTCGGCCTCGATCACCGCCCGGAAACCAGGGGGCAGATCCTCGTAGGTGCCGGCATCGGCCTGCAACTTGACTGGCGGCAGCTCGTCATCGGTGCGCACCAAGATGAAACCGCCCGGCGCCTGGGCGACCACGAAGCCGATTCGGCCCGCCGCAGAGACAATCTCGCGACTCGTTCCGGTACCAGATGTGGCGGCTACGGCAAATTGCCGGGGTTTAGCCGCGCTTGCCGGAACCGGATTCCCCATCGTGTAGGCGACCGCAATTTGCCGGGCCTGATCAGCATCAACTGGCGCAGCCCAAAGCCCACCGGCATCTGGCAGGGCAACTATGCTAAGCACACTAGCCAGGAAAAAACGGAACAATCGATACCAACGTTCAGCGAACCAGGCGGTCATGTATCTCAATTATCCATACCCCTAAACCCATCCCCAAAGCACTGGCGCATTATACACCCCGCATGTCACCATTACCATGCTGCAAAGAATGGGCGCAACAATGAGGAATACCTTTACCGGTTGTGGTTGGTTGAAGCGGTATAGGGGCAGGCACAATACCCAGAACATAAAACATAATTGCAAAAACGCAATATAATGCAAATAAATTGCAGTTTTTGCGGTAAAAACCCATCCGAGGACGTTCGGGAAACTTGCGGAGACCGCGTGTGAGCCCCGATCAGATCGGGCAAGGGGGGAAGTTGCGGGTTATGGAGATACGCCTTTTCTTTTGGCGATCTCCTCCTTCAACTTAAACCGCACCATGTTGCGAAAATCACAGCCAGCCAGTTCGGCCGCCTTACGGAGGTTGTCCAAGTCATGATCGCCGGAGAGCAGGGAGATGGCGGCTTCAATGATCTCGTCGTCCTGGGGCGGGACGGCCGATTCGTGGGCGGCTTCCATGGCGCCACTACCGACAAGCAGCCATTCGATCCGGACGCCAAGGCGGGCGGCGGCGAGTGCAGCCATCTGCGGTGTTACCGGGGAAATCCCCGCTTCGACCTTGCTGAGATGGCCGACGCTGACCTGATAGAGGTTGGCCGCTTGACGCTGTGACAGCCCTTTGGCCATGCGCGCATGAACCAACCGCTTGGTGGTCTCCGGCGAGACTGGTGGTTTTGCCTTCATTTATAACCAAACATAGTTGAAAAAAATTAGCTTTACAATATTGCATTTTTGCAAAACTTGTTCGCATTTTGCATGTTATGGCATTTGCGTTTTATTTTAAATCATGTATGCGCCATTGAATTTTAAAGAGGCAGTAAGGACAGGTGCGCGGCCTGAAAAGATGGGTGCATGACAGTTTTGCGGATTCCGCAGGCCGCTTTAGCACGACAGGCCATGATTGGGACCACTGAGACGGCCTGCGGAATCCGCACAAGGCGACAAACAGGTTTGACGGAGGGTTTGGGAACCTCCTTTCCTCAAAAAGGGGTTCCCAACGGAACTACCACCTCAGCCCTCCTCGGCCATTTTGG
>CAITYL010000381.1 GCA_903896595.1 uncultured Lentisphaerota bacterium | reverse complement strand
CTGCGGAATCCGCAAAACGTACAAAAGTTTTAGGAAGGGGCTTGGGGAGCACCCTTTTTCAAAAGGGTGGCCCCAAATATCATCTGATAAAATTGTCTTGCACCCCCGCGTGTCGTCCGGTTTGAGTTGGGGTGGGTTCGGGGCTATACTGTAAGGCTGTCTCCGGCACGGGGTGCCGGCGCTTGAAACGTGATCGGCGGGGTGAACCATGCGGCATACCATTTCCGTGCTGGTCGAGAACAAATTTGGCGTTCTGGCACGCGTTGCCGGTCTGTTCTGTGGCCGGGGCTACAATATTGAAAGTCTGACGGTCGGGCCGACTCATGACCGGACCATTTCCAAGATGACCATTGTCACCACGGGTGACGATACCGTGTTGGAGCAGATTGAGAAGCAGCTCAATAAACTGGTGGACGTGCTCAAGGTGACCGACCTCACGGGCAGCCAGTTCGTTGGACGTGAGTTGATGTTGCTTAAGGTGCGGACGACCCGCGCGGACCGGGGTGAAATCGTCCAGTTGGTGGACGTGTTCAAGGCCAATATCGTCAATGTCCAGGAGGGCAGCCTGATTATCGAAGTCACGGGCCCGTCCGAGAAAATCGACGCCTTTATTGATCTGATGACGCCGTTCGGCATCATTGAGCTGGGGCGCACTGGCAAGGTCG
The DNA here is from genome assembly GCA_903896595.1 of uncultured Lentisphaerota bacterium. Classification (GTDB taxonomy): domain Bacteria; phylum Verrucomicrobiota; class Lentisphaeria; order Oligosphaerales; family CAITYL01; genus CAITYL01. The sequence goes on along the minus strand of CAITYL010000381.1, from coordinate 4,413 downwards.
CCTTGGCGCGTTCTTCCCAAACGACCGAAATGTTGGAACCGCCCGCGCCCTTCCCGGAACCGAGTTCCGCCGCTGTCGCCGACGTGACGGAACCCTGATGGAGCGAGGCATTTCTTCCATGGACGATGCGACAACCCGCAAATTGACGGTCCGCGACTTGGCGGCCCGGCGCGCCAAGGGCGAGAAGCTCGTGGCCCTGACCGTTTACGACGCGCTCATGGCCCGGATGGCCGAGGAGTGCGGCGCCGATTTGTTGCTGGCGGGCGACTCGGTGGGCATGACGGTGCTCGGCTACAAGAGCACCATTCCGGTCACCCTTGAGCAGTCCTTGCACCACACTGCCGCCGTCTGCCGGGGCGCTCGGCGCGCCCTGGTGATCGGCGACATGCCGTTCATGACCTATCAGATCAATGGGGACGAGGCCCTGCGCAATGCCGGCCGCTTTCTGCAGGAAGCTGGCGCCGACGGGGTCAAGCTGGAGGGGGGACGGACCATGGCCACCACCCTTGCGCGTTTGGTCGTGGCGGGCGTGCCGGTGCTCGGCCACATCGGCTTGTTACCGCAGCACGTGCTGGCCAATGGCGGGTACCGGGTCCAAGGCCGCACTCCGGAAGAGGCGGCGGCGCTCATGGATGATGCCAAGGCGGTCGAGGACGCTGGAGCCTTTGCCTTGGTGTTGGAGGGGATTCCGGCCCCGTTGGCGGAACGGATCACCGCCCACTTGCGCATTCCCACCATCGGTATCGGCGCCGGCATCGGCTGCTCCGGCCAGATCCAGGTGGCCCACGACATTCTTGGTCTGTTTGAGGACTTTATTCCGCGCCACACCCGCCGCTATGCCGCCTTGGCCGGGGCCATGCGCCAGGCGTTTTCCGCCTATGCCGGCGATGTGCGGCACGGCCGTTTTCCCGGCCCAGATGAGTCGTTTCAATAGAGGTTCCCATGTTTGTCGACCGTGTAAAAATCAAAGTGCGTGGCGGGCGGGGTGGCCGGGGTTGCCGCAGTTTTTTGCGGGAGAAACGCAACGCCTTGGGCGGCCCCGATGGCGGTGACGGTGGCATGGGGGGCAATGTTGTCTTCCGCGCCGTGCCGGGCCAGCAGAGCCTGGTGGATCTTTATTACATGCCGCATTTCGAGGCCAAGGACGGCGGCCACGGCAAGAGCAAGGACGGGCATGGGCGCAACGGCCTGGACCGCGTGATTGAAGTGCCCATCGGCACCTTGATCCGCGATGCCGTCACGGATGAGTTATTGGCGGACCTGTGCGTGGCGGGGCAGGAATGCTTCGCCGCCAAAGGCGGCAAGGGCGGCTTGGGCAACACGCGTTTCACCTCCTCCCTCAATCGCGCGCCGCAGAACACCACGCCGGGCACCGAAGGCGAGGAGAAGGAGTTGCGATTGGAACTGAAGACGGTGGCCGATGTCGGTCTAGTCGGCTATCCCAATGCCGGCAAGTCCACGCTGATCAGCGCCGTGTCCGACGCCCGCCCCAAGACGGCGCCGTACCCGTTCACCACCCTGCATCCCGTGGTCGGCGTGGTCGAGTTCCCGGATTATTGGCGGATGTCCATTGCCGATATTCCCGGTCTAATTGATGGCGCCCACCTCAATATCGGGCTGGGCCACGAATTTCTGCGCCATATCGAGCGTTGCCGTATCCTGGTTTATGTGCTGGACACCGCCGGCGTTGACCAGCGCAAGCCGTGGGATGACTTGGAAGCCTTGCAGCGTGAACTGGAACTGCATCAGCCCGGACTCAGCGACCGTGCCGTTCTGATCCTGGCCAACAAAATGGACCTGCCCGAGGCGGCGGACAACCTGGCCGAACTCCTCACCCGTACCCAGTTGCCCATCCGGCCGATCAGTGCGCTCGGCCAGGAACACGTGGAAGAACTGCTTCGCGAACTCCGCGCCCGTCTGACCGCGAGTGTCACCCCAGTGCCGCCGGCGGCCGCCGGTGAGCCTCCTGGCAACGCGGACGGGCAGTCGTAGCCGCCTTCCTTCCGCAGAGGCGCGGAGGCGCAGAGAAATTGCCGACTTCGGTAACCACAACGGCCTTTTTCCATGGCCGGGAACCGCCCCTCCTCGGGCGGACGGTTGAAGTCACCTTAGAATGAAGTTTGAACAGGAGGCAGCAGAGGCCACAGAGAAGTGGCTTCTCCGTTCTCTCCTGATGCCTCCTGTTTAAACTCTTTATTGATGGTTTTGCAAGATCATCAGGGAATAGATTTTTCTTTTGCGGTCTCTGCGTTCTTTTGCGGTTAATCGAATGAAGGACATACCCGTTTTACCTCCCTGGGCCATCGTTCTGCTCGTGGCGCTACCGCCGATGCAGAAGGTGCAGCGCCGGCAGCAGGGCCAGGTTCATGAGCGCGAACCCAAGACAGGTCCCCCAAATGCCGCACACGGGGATCGCGAAGGGCGTGACGACCAGCGCGCCGAGACCGCCGCCGGCGAAATTGACGGCCGCGCGTTTACGGATGCCGGGAATCGCCGAGTTCCCGCCGCGCCCGCCGCCCTATCGTGGAATATACATCACCGGTGCCATCCGGATCGGGAGTTTCGAAAATCGCTCCCGCGGTTTCCCGTTGTTTTATCCGGGACCGGGGATCAGGCGTAAATCATTTTCTTGGTCATGCCGCCGTCCACCACGTAGTTTTGGCCGGTGACGAAACCGGCGGCGGGGGAGAGCAGCCAGGCGGCGAGTTCCGCCACGTCGTCCGGCGTGCCGACGCGGCCGCACGGGTGCTGGGCGCGGTCGGCTTCGTTGTGCGCGGGGACGGTGCGGAGGGCGGTTTTTCGCCACGGCCCGCATTCGATCCAGCCGGGACTGATGCAGTTCACCCGCACGGCCGGACTGAGGCTGACGGCCAGCGCGTGGGTCAACGCCACCACGCCGCCCTTGGAGGCGCTGTAGGCAAAACTGTCCGGCTCCGACATCAGTGCCCGGGTCGACGCGATATTGACGATGGCCCCGTGCGAACTCCGCAGGGCGGGGGCGGCATGTTTGGCGAACAGAAAGGCGCCGGTGAGGTTCACGGCCAGGACGCGGTTCCATTCCGCCAGGCCGGTCTGTTCGAGCGGCTTCCAGGCGCCGCAGACACCGGCGTTGTTCACCAGGCCGTCCAGGCGGCCGCCGTTCCAGGCGAGCAAGCCGGCCATGGCGCGCCGCACCTGTTCCTCGTCGGCCACGTCGCCGGGCAGGAAGATGAGGCGTTCCGCAGCCGTCGCCGCGAACTCCGCCAATAGTTCCGCCCCGGCTTCTGGATCGCAGTCCACGGCCGCCACGCGCCAGCCGCGGGCCAGAAAATTGGCGGTCATCCCCTTGCCGATGCCCTGGGCGCCGCCGGTGACGAGCACGGTGAACACGCCGTCCATGGAGGAATCTCCGTTCACTTGGCGGGCTGGAGGGCGCGGTGCATGCGCCAGGCCTGCCAGTAGGTCCAGCTGATCATGATGATGACCATCAGTTTCTGCGTGGCGGGAAACACGGTCCGCTGGTCAATCCGGCCGGTGATTTCCAGGAGTTTGAGCAGGACGATGGCCAGGGCGACCAGCACCATGCCCGCCAGGACCAGCGGACGCATGCCGCGGCCGTCGAAGGCCGGGGCCGTGCCGAGCATGCTGGCCAGGATGGCGGCCCCGCCGAAGAGGACTGGCGGCAGAGTCATCAGTTCATGCAAATGGGGATTGAGATCTTCCGGGACCAGGCCGATCCCCGCCAGGCCGGCGGCCATCAGGCAGCCGCAGACCAGGATGAACCGGCGCAACCGGGGGTTGGTGATGAACTGGACGCGGCCGCGCCAGAACCAGACGTAGAGCAGGCCGGCGCCGACCAGGGCGGCATTGAAGGCGATGCAGGCGGGCAGGTTGGAGAGGCCTTCGGGGCCGCGCACGTGCCCCAGAATGCTCAGGTAATTGCCGAGAAAGGAGTAGGGGCGGCCGGCGGCCGGTCCCGCCGGGATGCCGGCGCGGTACAGCACCAGGGCCAGCAGGATGCCGCCAATGGCCAGGGCGCCGCACCACACGGTCACCCGGATGGAGGTCCGGATCTGGGGGTGATGGCTGGAGGCGGGGATGAAGAGGGTAGTCATGGATAAATTTTTATACTGAGTTAGGGTTGAGAAATAAATCAAACCGCAGATTGCCGAATCTTGAACCGCAGAATTATGAGGTCGTTACTGTTTTTCGGTGGATTTTCTTCGTTATTCGGACTTCAATATTCGTCACTCTGCGGTTGTGAAAAAGTTGAGCTTTCAAGCCGCTTTCAAAAGTCATATTTTTAACAGAAGGACGCAAAGGTAGCGAAGGCTTGATTGGATCTTGTTATACTGCGTTAGGGTTATAATTTAAACTTTTATCGTTTGAAATTTCAAGCTCATCAGGCTGCGCATTTCATCAGCGTATTCAGTT
>CAITYL010000380.1 GCA_903896595.1 uncultured Lentisphaerota bacterium | reverse complement strand
GGGAACCCCTTTTTGAGGAAAGGCGGTTCCCAAACCCTCCGTCAAACCTGTTTGTCCCTAATGCGGAGGGCGCTTTCGCCACAAGCCAACACGCACAACGGCAATGAGTTGCCAGCATGGCTTGTGGTGGAAGCGCCCTCCGGTATTCAGGAAACAAAAGTTTTAGGAAGGGGCTTGGGGAGCACCCTTTTCCAAAAGGGTGGCCCCAACAGCGTCCAACTGGGCGTTGTCTCCGCATTGGCGCGGAGATCAGGCGAACGGCGAGAGTTGGCGCAGCGCGCCGGGAATCAGCTCCAGCAGGTCGTCGGCCACCAGGGCACGCCCCGTGGGAGCCAACTCGGCGGCCAGGCCGTGAATGAACACGGCGGCATGCGCGGCGTCCCACCCCGTCCAGCCTTGGGCGAGCAAGCCGCCAATGAGGCCGGCCAGCACGTCGCCGGTGCCGGCGGTGGCCAGGGCGCTGGAACCGCTGCTGTTGACGCACCAGGCGCCGTCCGGCGCCGCCGTTACGGTTTGGGCGCCCTTGAGCACGATCACGGCGCCGGTGCGCCGGGCCAGCGCCAGCGCCTGCTCCGGCCGGGCGGCAGTCGCGAGGGCGCCCAGACCAAAGCCGTCCAGCAGCGCCCGCATCTCACCGGGGTGCGGTGTCAACACGGTCACGGGCGGCGCGGCGGCGGGTTCCGCAACGGACCGCGGCAGCAGCTCGGGCCGGGCGGCCAGCAGGCGCAGGCCGTCGGCGTCCACCACCAAAGGGTGCGGAGTCCGCAGGACGACGGCCAGGGCGCCGCCGGTGGCGAGCACGCGGCCACAGCCCGGCCCAAACAACACGGCTTGGGCGCCGGCCACCACATCATCCCAAACCGGCGAGGGCATTAAATGACCCGTGCCGGCGTCGGGAATGGCCCGGAGCATCAAGGCGTCATAGCGTGGGCGCAGCCAGGGACGGAGCGTGGCGGGCACGGCCAGGGTCACCAGGCCGGCACCGCTCCGCAGGGCGGCAGCCCCTGCCAACAGCGGGGCGCCGGCATAGTCCGTGGAGCCGCCGGCCACCACGATCTGGCCAAAGGTGTGCTTATGCGCCGCATGGGGGCGCCGGCCCAATAACGGCGCGATGTCCGCGGCCGTCACCACCTGGAGTACGGCGGGCGCGGCGGCCACCGCCGCTTCCGGCAAGCCGATATCGACCACCCGCAAGGCGCCGGTGTGACGGGCGCCGGCCACCGTGAAACAGCCCGCCTTGGGCAGCCCCATGGTCAGAGTCAGGTCGGCCAGCACGGCGCCGCCCAGGGGCTCGCCGGTATCGGCGTCCAGCCCGGAGGAAAGGTCCAAGGCCACCACGGGACGGCCGGACGCGTTGATTTGACGGATGAAAGTGGCGAACGGTTCGCGGACCGCGCCGGCCAGCCCGGTGCCGAGCAAGCCGTCGACGATGACGCCGCCCGCTTCCAGCGCGGCGGCCGGCAACGCGCCATCCACCACGAGCACCGGCACTGCCGGCGACAAGTGGCGGGCATGATGCCGGGCGGCCCCGGTGAGAGTGTCGGGATGGGCGGCGGCGTAGACGGTGACCGGCTGGGAGGTGTGCGCCGCCAGCCAGTCCGCCACGACATAGGCATCACCGCCGTTGTTGCCCTTGCCCGCCAGCACCACCCAACGTTGCCGGTGCGCGGGAGTTAGCCGTTGCTCGCACCAGTCGCGAAGTTCGCGGGCCGCGCCGACCCCGGCGCGCTCCATCAATTCCTCGGCGGAGCGGCCGGCGGCCATGGCCGCCTCCTCCAATTCCCGCATCACGGCAGCAGTGACGGCTTTCATGGATCTGGCTCCTAGCCGGACGAACCACCGGCTAGGAGAAACTTAACCGAACCGACCGCCCCGCGCAATCTGGCGGGGTTTTCGGATACAAACCATTTTATCGAACGATGTTGGGAACCCCCTTTTGAGGAAAGGCGGTTCCCAAACCCTCCGTCAAACCTCTTTGTGCCTTGTGCGGATTCCGCAGGCCGCCCCTGCTGTTCCAATCGTGGTTTGTCGCACACGGGTGGCCTGCGGAATCCGCAATTTGACAGTTAAATAAATCGTGTTATAATCAGCAATAAATCGTGTTATAGCTAGTTGACGACTGGTTTTATCTGGGTGTGAAGATGTCAATCGCGCCAACCAAAACCAAGCGCTGCACACTGGCGGATGTGGCGCGGACCGCCCAGGTCTCGCGCTCCTCCGCGTTCGCGGCGCTGAACGAAACCCACGGCACCAATATCGGCATCAGCGAGGAACGGCGGCAGCACGTCCTGCGCGTGGCGGAAGAATTGGGGTATGTCCGCAACGACCTGGCCCGGTCGCTGGTCAGCGGCAAGAGCAAGATGATCGGCATTTTGGTGCCCAGTCTGACCACCCAGTTTTTCAGCGGTTTTTTCACCGCCTTTGACGATGCCTGTTATGCCAGCGGCTACACCGTGTTCGTCACCAGCAGTGAATTCAACAAGGAGCGCGAAGCCCGCAACTTGCAGGCCTTTCTGAGCCGGGGCATGGATGCGGTGGTGGTGGCCTGCGGCCAGCTGGAAGACCATGCCGAGCTGCTGGAGCAACTGCGCTCCCAAGGGGTGGCGGTGCTCATGCTGGGCACCGTCGACACGCCCGGAGTGGATTACATGGCCGCCGGTTTCGATGAGGCGGGCGTCGGCAGTCTGACGGCGCGCCAGTTGCACGACCACGGTCATCGGCACGTCCTCTATTTCGGCGCCGACGAGGCCAGCGACAACAGTGCTCGCATCCACGCCATTCGCCGCGCGCATTTCGCGACCGCCTGGCAGCGGTGCGGCAACCGCCTGCTTCATCTCCGTTCGGATGATCCGTTGCACGGCGGCCAGACGGTGGCGGCCTGGCTGGCGGAGCAGCCGCGCGCGGAATGGCCGACGGCCGTGGTCTGCGCCACGGACATGCTGGCGCTGAGTGTCATTTCGGCCTTGAACATGCAGGGCATTCACATCCCCGGCGACCTTTCCGTGACGGGGTGCGACGATATTCCGCTGGCCCCCCTCGCGTCGGTGCCGTTGACCACGGTCCGCCTGCCCACCGACCTGCTGGCCCGGGAAGTCTGGCGCCTGCTGGTCGCCGGCATGGCGGAACCGCCCGCCGCCCGCCCGCCTTTCCGGGTCATGATCGCCCCCGAATGGATCGAACGCGCCTCTGTCGCCAGTGTGCCACGGCCCGCCGCCACATTGTCCCCAGTATGAGTTCGCCGTCCCCCAACCGCCCCAGTCCCCCCAAAAACCAAGGAGAAATGCATGAGAATCCCAACCATCCACCGCATCGTTGTTGCCATCACTCTGTTGGCCACCTGCGCCAGTCTGGCCGATGTGCTGAGAGATGTGACCACGACGAATTTTGCCCGTGAGGGCGCGTGGAATACAAAGATCGGAAATACTTGCCAGCAAGTAATTAGTCGCAACAATTGGACCGCCTGGGTGGTGTCCGAGAATGGCGAGTACCGGGTGGTCTATGAGTTCCGCCTGGACAATCTGGGCATCACCGCTGCCAACGTCACCTCCGCCACCCTCAAGTTTGATGCCGCTTCCTGGCTGGTCGGCCGGAACGGCGTCACCGTGGACCAGATTACCTCTGACCTGCTTGTTTCGGGTAATGAAATGTATGAGAGTCCGTTGGGCAATGTAAAAAGCAACGCCTGGACGGGAGGCTCCTACGCCATCGACATCACCAGCATCTTCAAGGCCGCGCTGGCGTCCGCCTCCAGCACCCAGGGGCTGGCCCTGCGGTTTTACAACAACAACACGGCCAGCCCGATTCCGTGGGACGGCACCACGGTGTCCGTGAATTCCGGCTATAATGTCAATAACGTTCATATTGAAGTGGTGCCCGAGCCCGCCGCCTTGGGGCTGCTGGCCCTTGGCAGCCTGGTGCTGCTGCGCCGGCGGCGGTAGATTCGAATGGCGTCTTTTGCCAGTCCCTCGGCGGTCATCGATGGCTATCGACAGCCATCGATCTTTCAGAAACGGCAGGGCACGTCCATGAAACGCTTCACCCTCATCGAACTGCTGGCATGCCCAGCCGTAGCCCCGAGCCATGGCGAAGGGCGGAGGCAAGTTCGAGCAGCGTTTACGCTGATCGAACTGTTGGTGGTCATCGCGATCATCGCGATCCTGGCCAGCATGCTGCTGCCGGCGCTGGGCAAGGCCAGGGACACGGCCAAGCGGGCCTCCTGCCTGGGCAACCTGCACCAGCTCGGCGTGGCGGCGAACGCCTATGCCGGCGATTTCGACGGCAACACCCCGCACACCTTCCTGGCGGGGTGCGAGTGGCCGGAATGCCTCTCCTCCGGGGGCGGCAGCTGGCCCAACGGCATGTTCTACGGCGGCTTCGGCCTGCTGCATGCCGCCCAATACGTCGACGGCCGGAGCGGCGTTTTCTGGTGCCCCGCCCAGTCGCCCCAGTCCCATGCCGCCCCGGCGGTCAACCGGCCGATCTTGGATCGGCCCGCGGCCACCTTCACCTTCGGCTCCTACTCGTACCGCTGCAGCACGGGCGAGCCGTGGGGCAATGCGGGGCTCGGCGCCTTCCGCGGCCTCAACCTGGCCCGGGCCTCCGGCAGCCAGGCGCTGGGCGCCGATGCCTGCGTGCATCCGCTGAGCATGCGCTCACCCCATCTCGATTTGGCCACCGGCCGGGGCGTTTACCAGGTCCTCCATGTCGACGGCGGAGTCCGCACCTTCAATGACGCCACCGGCGACCTTGCCAACAGCTACGGCCAGAACGGCTACGGCCGCGATCATTCCCAGGGCGCCTCCAGCCACGTCCAGCTGTGGCTGAACGTGCTCGACAAGAATTGAGCGTCCGGCGTTCAGGGCGATCCGTCGGATCGGCCGGATCTGTCGGATCGCATAAAAAACAATTTGGGCGGGCATGGGAGCCCGCCCCTACTAAACCCCCAAACAAAGGTTCTCCTCCCCATGCGCTTCACCGCCATCCTTTCCGCCCTCTGCCTGTCCGCCCTGCCGGCGTTGGCCGCCGAGTGGCGGCTTGACGCCTCGCCCGCCATTGCCGACCATGGCAATCCCGCCACGGCGGGCTCTTTGGCCAACGTCTTGAAACAGATCGGCACCCAGCCGGCTACGGTGATTCTGACCGGGGCGGGGCGTTACCCGGTCAAGACGGTGCTGACCGTCCCGGACACGGTCGAACTGGCGTTCCAGCGCGGCGCGGTCCTGGTCATCGAAGCGCCTGCCAAGGTCACCATCAACGGCCATCTTCAGGCCGGCCCCTGGCCGATTTTCGCCCTGCAGGGCCGACTCGACGGCGCGGCCCAAAACCCGACCGTGCTCCCGCAATGGTTCGGCGCCGCCGGCGACGGCCGGGCCGACGACAGCCGCGCCCTCCAGCAGGCCGTCGACTTCGCCTGCACGGCGGGGATCCTCAACGTCGACCTGGGGCGGGGGCGCTACCGCCTGACCAAGACACTGGACTGCACTAATCTGCGGCTTCCCGGCACCATCCGCCGCGACGGCCTGGAAATCCACGGCTCCTCCTTCTCCACCACCGCCCTGCTCGGCGAGACCGGTGACGGCGCCGCCGTCATCGAGACCAGCGGCAGTCAATGGCTCGAACTCCGCAACTTCGTCATCGGCCAGGGCGGGAAAAACCCCAGCACGGTCGGTGTCTTTGCCGGCGTCCCCAAGGCGCTGCCCCAGTGCCAGAACCAGGTTTTCCATGTTTATATCAGCTTGGGCGATGACATGAAGGCCAATGACGGCTTTGGCACCATCGGCATTTGGAACTTCGCCGCCGAGGAGCACACCTACCAGAGCGTTTACATCCACGCCAACCGTCCGGTTGTGCTTTCCGCCTTCAATAACTTTCCCAATTATTCCGGTCCCCTGAAACTGAACTACCGAAAATCCTATGTCGAGTTGCTCCAAGTGCATTCCTTGGGCGTGACGACGTTTTCGGGCGAGTGTTTCCTGCTGTCCCAACGGGCGCCCGCAGTGACCACCCAGTGCATCAATTCCCTGAGCGCGCAAAATCTGTACATCGGCGGCCAAGGCGACGCGTCGCATGTCGCCTTTGACATCTACGGCTCCCTGGTCAACCTGACCTATAGCGGCACCGTCGAGGGCATGGCCACCTTCATGCGGATCAACGGCAGCCTGGTCAACGCCAATGTCGGCGTCACTTTCGGCGGCATGGCCGGCAACCGCCAGGCGCCCCTGCTGGAATTGGGGGCCAACGGCAGGATCTCTGGCAGCGACATTAAATTTGCCATGGAGGCGGACAAGGACCGCAAGCTGCTCGGCCTGATGGCGGACGCCGCGCCAAAGGCGGCCCCGGTCACGGCCGCGGAGCTCAACGCCAAGATCAAGGAAGGCCAGGTGGACGCCATCGCGCCGGCCGCCGGTCTGACCACCGCCCCGGCGGTCAATGCCGCCATCATCAACACCCGCATGATCACAACGCTGGAGGATCAGTTCCTGGTCATTCCGGCGGCCATCCGGGCCCATTCCCGCCATTCCACCATCGCGGGACAGACCAAGGTCATTGAGTTAAAGTAACGACCATCCAAACAGTTAATATCGACGGGATGCCCAAGGGACAACCCATGCCATCCTTAAAATTCCCGCTCGTCCTTCTAACACTCGGGCTGCTCGGGGCGGGATGTTGCACCCATCCCCACGCGCGCCCGCCGCCTCCCATGGACCAGGGATTGATGGTGGCGTCGCGTACCCTTGATTCGATGGCCGTCGATGGCCAGTTGAGCGAGCCATCCTGGGATTTGGCCACACCCTATTTTTTGAATTATTACGACGGCACCAGCGATGTCCGCATGCGGGAAGTCAAGACCTGCGTCCGCCTGTTGTGGGATGACTGTTTCCTCTATGTCGCATTCTCCTGCCGCGACCAGGAGGTTTTTGGCTATCTGACCGAGGCGGACTCGGCCGTTTACTGGGAGGATTGCGTCGAACTGGTGATCGCGCCGGAGAAGATCACCGACTATTATGAGTTCACGGCCAACGCACGGGGGACCCTTTATGACGCGGTCAACCATTTTGATCACGTCAATGAATTGCATTCGGATCCCGGCTACCACGGCGGCTTCAAGGCGGCGGTCCGCATTGACGGCACCTTGAACAATCCGGCGGACGAGGACCACGGTTGGGTGGTTGAGATGGCCGTTCCCTGGAGCGGGTTCGATGTCCGGCACCCCGCGCCCGGCCGGCAATTCCGTGGCAATTTTCTCCGCTTTGACTACCCGCGGGCTCCGGGCGAGACCGGGTTCCTGTGCCGGCGGATGGACAACCCCCGCAGTGCCGCCTACGTCTTCCTCAGCCGGTGGCCCACCCACGTCAAGCAATGGCCGCACACCCCGGAAACCTTCGGAACCATTCAGCTCCGGTGAGAAGGACCCCATGGCGTCTTCACCACAGAGGGCACAGAGAAGCACAGAGGTGCGAAGCCGGATGACCGGTCACTTTCGCGCCCAAGAGTGGCGCTTCGTTCCCGGCTCTGATGGTTGATGTTTGCCTGGGGGAGAGATCTCCGCGAACTCCGCGCCTCCGCGTGATGCCTGTCTAGGAGACGCCAGTCAGAAATAGTCGCTGGCAATGCCGCGGGGGGACCAATATGTTTTCCGTTTTGCACGGTTTATGGAGACGATCCGCCAGCGGCGGTGTGAGGAGCAGGTCATGACGGAAACGAAGTTTGACAAGGTGAGCGTGGTGGCCAAGGCCAATGTGTATTTTGACGGCAAGGTGGTCAGCCACACCATTGTGCTGGCCGGCGGCGCCAAAAAGTCACTCGGCCTGATTTATCCGGGCACGTACACCTTCAACACGGGCGCTCCGGAGACGATGGCGATCACCGTTGGCGAGTGCCGGGTGCGGGTGGGGGATGAGACGGCCTGGCGTGCCTACACCGCCGGTATCGCTTTCAACGTTCCCGGCCACTCCAAGTTCGACATTACGGTCGAGACCGGCATTGTCGAATACATTTGCTCTTTCGGGTAATTAGATGGCACCGTTCTTGGAGTGCGGCAATTCCTTTGCCGCTTTTAATATCGGCGTTATTTCAAGACCGGGAGCCGCCCGTCCTCGGGCGGAAATCGATGGCGTCACACCAGTTCCGCCCTTTTTATTAGGCCACCGTCCGCCAAACCAATTATGCGCGTCTTCGACGATGACGGGTTCGTCCGCCCGAGGACGGGCGGCTCCCGGTTATGGGAAAACCTCGTTACTTTTGAAAGCGCCTCAGAAGTTATTCGGAGGTTTCGCCTCTGTTGTCCGGGGGGCTCCGCGAACTCCGCGCCTCCGCGTGAAACGGCATTTTCGGATCGGCGGTTGCGCGGAACGCCGCCGCCGGTTATGGTAAGCCTTGATTTTTATCGACAGTTTAATGAATAGAACAACCGCACAAGGACGTCTGCCGGCAACCGGCGGCGGCTGGGAGTGGATGACGATCATGATGGCGCGTCTGACGAGCGTGATGGCGACGGTGGTGGCGGTGACGATCCTGGCAACCGGATGCATGAACATTCCGGGCAAGTTGAAGGAGGCCAATGCGGCGGCGGCCACGGGCAATTGGCAATTGGCCAGCGACATCACGGAAAAGGTGTTGCGCAAAGACAAAACCAACCTCACCGCCCGCATTCTGCATGGCATCTGTCTGCAGGAAATGCAGCGCGGTGATGAAGCGTTGGCCAGTCTTGAGCAGGCGGCCACGCTGGCCCCGGACAACTTCACCGCCCAGTATTTCTACGGCTGGGCGCTGGCCGAGAACGGACGCTTTGCCGACGCCTTGGTGCCGTTGCGCCGCGCCTATGACCTGCGCAAGGACAATCAGGACCTGCTGATTCTGCTCGCCCGCTGTTCCTTGGAACAGAACCTGCCCGAGGGTGCCCGTTACCTCCAGTGCCTGCAGCGCTATCCCAACCTTGAGGCCAAGCCCGAACTCTATAACGCGCTGGGCGTGCTGTGGGTCAACCAGGGCCAGTACGAACTGGCCAAGCGCAACTTCACCAAGGCTTGGCAGCGTCTGCCGCAAAGCACGGTGGCGCCCCAGAACTTGGCGGTTCTGTATGACCAGTATCTGCGCAATCCGACCGAAGCCCTCAAACACTACCGGTTCTGCTTGGCGGAATGCGAAAAGACCGGTGACAGCCTGCAGGGCGCCAAGATTCGCGACCGCATCCTGCAATTGGCGCGGGAACTTCCCAAAACCCCCGCTGCCGTTCCGCCCGCCGCCCCCGCTGGCGGCAAGAAGGCCGCTGTCGGCAAGCCGGGTGAGAAGACGGTCAAGGCCGCCGCCACTGGCAAGACTGGCAAGGCCACCAAGGCCGCCACCGGAAAAGCCGGCGCCAAGGCCATCAAGTCCGCTCCGGCGGCCAAAAACTCGGTTCATTAAGCCTTGCGCGATGCCCTAATCTTAAGCGCTTTGGTCAAACTGGGTTTGTTGTACCGGCTTTAGCTCGGGCTGTTTATCCCCGTCGCCATCCCGCCGGCTGAAGCCGGGACAACAAACGGCATACCGTAAAAGTACGGTAATCACGGGGTGTTCAGTGTTCGGAGTTCGGGTCACGCGGTTCCCGAACACTGAACACCGAACACCCCGCTGGTAATGGCATGGTTTTGCACGAGACTCTTAATGTGGTGAATCGTCCCGGTTAGCGGAAGGGGTACGGCATCATGGCGGGCATTCCGGACCGGATTATTGACGAAGTCCGGGACCGCAGCGACATTGTCGCGGTGATCGAAGGCTACACGCCGGTCAAGCGGCGCGGCAACCGGCACTGGGCCTGCTGCCCGTTCCATAACGAAAAAACGCCGTCGTTCGCCATTTCGCCCGAGAAGCAGACGTTTTACTGCTTTGGCTGCAAGAAAAGCGGCAATGTCTACCACTTCATCCAGGAAAAGGAGAATGTGGATTTTGTCGGCGCCGTGCGATTGTTGGCCAGCCGTGCCGGCATCGTCATTCCAGAAGAGAACGACCAGCCCGGTCCCGGTGGCGCCCCCCGGAAGACGCGCGACCGCCTGTTCGACCTGATGACGGCCGTTGCCGCCTGGTACCAGCAGCAACTGCGGGAAAGCGCCGCCGGCGCGCCGGGGCGCGAGTATTTGACCCAGCGCGCCATTCCCGAGGAGGTGGTGCGCCAGTTCGGACTGGGCTATGCGCCCGGCGGCTGGGACGCCACCGCCCGTTGGGGTGCCAAGCACGGCTATGACGACGAGATCCTGCTGGAAGCCGGGTTGCTGGTGCCGCGCGAAGGCAGCGGCGCCTACGACCGCTTTCGCGACCGCCTGGTCTTTCCTATTTGGGACGAGGTGGGGCGCGTGGTCGGCTTCAGCGCCCGCTCGTTGGAGGCCAAGCCCGAGGGTGCCAAGTATATCAACACCCCGGAGACGCCGATTTTCCACAAGGGCAAACTGCTCTACGGGCTGCATTTCGCCCGCGTAGCGTTCAAGGAACAGGGCGCCCTGGTCTGCGAAGGACAGTTTGATGTCATTGCCTGTCATCGCGCCGGGGTGACGCAGGCGGTGGCGCCCCAGGGCACCGCCTTCACTGAAACCCATGCCGCCCTGCTCAAACGCTCGTCTAATCTGGTGACGTTTGCCTTTGACGCGGACTCGGCCGGGGAAAAGGCGGCTCTCCGTTCCATTGCCGTGGCCTATGCCGCCGGCCTCACCGCCCGGGTGGTGGCGTTGCCGGTTGGCGACGATCCCGACAGTCTCTTTCGCAGCCGCGGTCCGGAAGCCCTGGCCACCGTCATGGGCCAGGCCCAGGAGGCGCTGCATTATGTGCTGGCCAAGGCCCGTGCCCAACCCGATCCCCACAGTGCCGAAGGCCGGACCCGGATCGCCGAGGCCGTGCTGGAGGTCATTGGTGAAATGCCCAACCCGATCGGCCGCGCCGCCGCCGTGCAATGGCTGGCCGGCGAGACCGCGCTGCCCGAGGATGCCCTGTTTGCCGTTTTGGCCCGGCACAAGCCCGCCGCCGCCCGCCGGCCCGCGCCGCCTGCCGTGGCAACGGGCACGGGCAGTGGCGAGGCGGTTGCCGGCGTGGCGGGTGCGTCACCGCCGGTGACACCGGGGGTGCGCGATGGCGGCGCCCTGGCGAGCACTATCATGGGCGGCCCACCCATGGCGTCCCTGACCGGGACCGATCCGGTGGTGGCGGTCGAACGCATGCTGCTCGACTTGGCCCTGCATCACGAAATCCTGGCCGTCGAAATGGCCGCTGCCTTGCCCCCCGAACGGGTCGGTGACACGGCCATGGGCCGCGCCCTCAACCTGGTGCTGGCCCATGCCGGCCAGGGGGAGTGGAGCCAGGCCGCCCATGACCTCTCGGCCGACCAGGAACTGGCCGCGCATCCCGAGGTCGCCAGAGTGCTGGTGGACGGTGATTTCGCGCCCAGCGGCGCCGAGGGGGCGGAAAGTGTTCGCGCCCTGGCCCGCGCCCGGCGCGCCATGGACGATTGCCTGCGCCGGCTCGACCTGCTCGTCGTGGAACGGGAGTTGGCCGCCAAAAACCGCGAATTGGCCGGCGAGACCGACCGCGATCGCGCCGCCGTCCTGGCCGGCGAAGTCGCCGTCCTGATCCGCCGCTGTCACGAACACCGCGCCGCCGCCCGTGCCCAATAAAGGCATCGGGCGCCTGGACCGTCTCATTGGGAACCCCCTTTTGAGGAAAGGCGGATCCCAAACCCTCCGTCAAACCTTTTTGCTGCCTTAACGCGGCGGGCGCTTCCGCCACAAGCCATTCTGGAAAACGTATGGCATTGGAGCGTGGGTGCTTGTGGCGGAAGCGCCCGCCGGTTTAGGAAACAAAAGTTTTAGGAAGGGGTTTGGGGATCACCCTTTTCCAAAAGGGTGGCCCCAATAGAATTGCCCTGCGCTTGGAACCACCGTCAATAAGGGACGGCGGGGATGTCGGTTTGGGTGAAATCGGTGCCTTTGAACAGCAGTTTTTCATGGACCGCCACCGCCAGGGCGTAGGCGCAGCAGTCGCCGATGTTCAAGCCCGCCGGATGCCGGCCCTTGCCGAAGCGGCGCCAGGCATCCCGGGCGATTTCTTGCTGGTCGGCATCGAAGGCTGAAACCTCCACGCCGGCCCGGAGCAGCAGGAGATCCAGTTCGCGTCCGCCGGCTTCTCCTTTCTTGGCTTCGATGACCAGGGCGCATTCAAGGGCCGAGAAACTACTCATCAGGCGGGATGGAGCCGCGGCAATGGCATGGGCCAGGCGGGCCGCTTCCGGCTCCCCCAGAAGAATGGCGATAACGGCGGAACTGTCGATCACCATTTGGGCAGTCCCCCATGCCCGTCGTAGCCGAGAATCGCCTCGGGCGAACGGGAATCCACATCCGGCAACGCCGCGCAGCGCCGGGAAATCGCCAGCAGTCCGTCTTCCCGGCGTGGCGTCGGCGGCCGGCCTTTGGTGCGTTGCAGCTCGTGCTCCAAGGCCGTCACAATCGTTTGCGTGATGCGTTTTCCGGTCTGCCGCGCCAGTGTGCGCGCCAGTTTTTCGGCAACGGGATTGCGAATGCACAGCGCCATGGTTGACATCCCTAAAACGTTGGGCACGTGTTTAACTATATTGAATCTATAAAATAGTATATACGCATATCATTTAAAAAACAACTTTGAATGGCATATTTCCCGCCATGAAGACCGATAAAACCAATGCCGCCCGGTTGCTGGACCAGGCCGGGATTGCCTATGATCTCATCCCCTACAAAGTGGATGAGAACGACTTGAGCGCGGTGCATGTGGCGGCGCAGCTCGGACAGCCGGTCGAGTGCGTGTTCAAGACTCTAGTTTTGAAGGGGGACAAAACCGGGTACTTCGTCTGCGTCATTCCCGGTGCCGCCGAGCTTGACCTGAAGAAGGCTGCCAGGGTTTCCGGCAACAAAAGCTGCGCCATGATCCTGATGAAGGACCTGCTGGCCGTCACCGGCTACATCCGTGGCGCCTGTTCCCCGGTAGGCATGAAAAAGCAGTTTCCCGTCTTTATTCACGAAACCTGCCGGCAATTTGCCAAAATTTATGTCAGCGCCGGCCAGCGCGGGCTCCAGCTTCACCTTGATCCCAACGATCTGATCCGCGAAATCCGGGCAACCGTTGCGGCGCTGGTTAGCACCTTGCAATAACTGATGTTTTCGGATTCACCACGACGGGACGAAGAGCACGGAGGTTAAATCAAAGATGCGTTTCGCCATTGAAACGCTTCGATCGGACTTCGCGTTCTTCGTGCCTTCGTGGTGAAGGATTTCAGCCTGGATTAGTCCTCGAACACCAGCATGGCGTGGCCGGCGAGTTCCGGCAGGGTGACTTCGGCATAGCCGTGGCGGTAACGGCAGGGCAGGGCGGCGCCTTCTGGCTGCCGGGTGACCCGTTTGGGGGCCTTGGGCAGGCGCAGGGCGACGGCCGGCGCCTTGACCCATGAGGCTTCCTCCACGATGTCCAGGCCCGGTGCCCGGCGCACCGGCGCGTAGCTGAGCAGGTGGACGAGGTGGCGTTTGGGTTGGCGGGTGACGGTGGCCTCGACAAAGCTGGGGGCGGTGACGCGCAGCAGCGGTTCGGGCAGCAGCAGCTCCAGCAGCTTGCCGATGAGGTGGCGGCAGGCGAGGCTGCCATGGGCGCCGTACGCCTTGAAGAGCGGGAAGGCGCAGGTGACGACCCGGCCCTTGCGCACGGCGGCGACATAGGGGGAAAGCGCCTGGCCGGGGGTCTGGGCATGGGAGCAGAAATGATCCCATGTCCGCTCAAAGTACGGTTCGACCACGTTCACCAAGCCGGTGGCGCTGGCGCCGGCGGCGGGGGTGAGGCGTAAGCCGTGTTCGTACATGGCGTGGTCGGTGTTGGCGGCAATGCCCTCGGCGAAACTGCCGGTGAAGCGCAGGTAGGTGGTGGTGAACGGTGACTCCCCCGTGCAGAAGACGCCTTGTTGGGCACCGAGCACCGGCTGGTGATCGGTGGTGAATCCGGCGCTGCCGGAGAACAACACGGCGCCGCCCTTGGCGACATAGCGCTTCAGGCGCGCCGCCAGCTCCGGGGTGACGTCAACACCTTCCGGGACCACGACGACCCGGTAGGCGTCGAAAATGTTACTGGCGGGAATGAGGTCGAACTGCTGCTTGAGCTGGGTGAGGGCGCGGACGGCGCCCTCGTTGGCGTTGCCGGGCGCCTCGAAAAAGCCGGTGGCGGGCACGCGGATCACGGCGAGGTCGGTGACCGGCATCGCGTCGGCGCACCACGGTTCGCAGGCCTCGACATGGCGGTAGACGGCGCCGATCAGGTCGTAGGCGCCGGCGTCGAGGACGCCGCGCGGGTGCAGTTGGTCGCCGACGCTGCAGCGGGCGCCGTGGGCCAGCATCTGGCAGCATTCGTACATTAGCGCCGCCTGGGGCTTGAGGCCGCCGAAATCGGCCCAGCTTTTGTGGAAGCGGGCGGTCATGCCGAGGGTGGGCAGGCCGAAGGTGCGGACGTAACGGACGTTGAGCGGGAAGTACATATATCCGCAGTCGCCGGTGGGCAGGGCCTCGATCTCGACATGGCGCAGGAATTTTTTCTCCGCGGCGACATTCCACAGCGGGCGGGAGTTGAACATGACCGGCAGGTCCGGGTTGCCGGTGAGCTGGATGACTAGTTTTTGGTAACGCGTCATGTAGTCCAGCGCCACCTGATGCGCATAGGCCATCCGGTCCGCCTCCCGGAGCGGGTCGAGGCCGGCCTTACGCATGCCGGCCAGGGCCCAGGTGGAGATGCTTGGTTGGTCCCAGCACATGTCGAGGAAGATGCCGTCCACGGGGCTGAATTGTTTCAGCACCTCGGCCACCTGGTCGGCGAGGTAATCCTGATAGGGGCTGGACATGTCCACCAAGTGCCAGCAGGCGTTTAGCGGCGAACCGGCCAGCCGGCCGTCCGGATTGACTACCCGCCACTCGGGATGGGTGGTGGCGGCAAACTCGTCGCACTGCGTGCTCAGATAGATGGGTGCGCGGATGCCGCGGCGGTGGCAGGCGGCGATCTGTTCGCCCAGTAGATCCAGGCCTGGCCGCAACCCTGGATGCCGCGCCGGGTGGCGCGTGTTGTAATAGAGATGGCCGTGATGGCACTTGGCGAACAGGGTGACGCTGTTGACATGGGCGGCGGCCAGTTGGTCCGCAAAGGCGTCGGCGTCAAACTCGGCGCCGACATCGGGAAGGTCGGGGCCGGTGTGAAAATCCAGGTGGATCTGGCGGAAGGGAAGCTGGAATGACATTGGATGTAGTATCTTGTAATGTTTAAAAGACTAATTTTGAATGCTGAATTTTGAATATCGAATATTGAAGGAACCTCGGGCGGCCGGGGGACGTCCGTCGCGCGGCAACCCTGCGGCGGGCCAGGACAGGCAAGATTGCCTGTCTCACGTTGGGTGCCAATTCTGAATGTCAAACCCGTATGAGTGGGGGGGGGGCATAATCTGGAACCGGTTTTTCAGAGCCGGGAACGCAGCGACCGCAGGGAGTCGGAGTGACCGGTCAACTTGCGCTTTTTTTGAGGGGGTGGGCGAAAGGTCGCCATTGGGATGGGGGTTACTTTTTCGGGGGCACGGCGGGTACCACGGTGTTTGCTGGCAATTCACTGAGGATCATGGGGTTGACCTGGTGTTCGCCGCCGTACCACACCCCGCCGCCATTGATGGCGTTGGCGTTGATGACCACATTTTGGCTTTCGCCGCCGATCCAGATGGCCCGGCGCTGGCCGGGCGCGCAGGTAATGCTGTTGCCGACAATGGTAATGTCACGGTGGCCCTGGTCGCCCTTGAATTCGCCACGATTGGGATAGGTCAGCCAGATGCCCGAGCGCACCCACCAGGCTTCCTTGGCGTCGGCCTCGCTGATCGGGTAGTCGTTGGTCACCGCGTTGCCGGTGATGGCGATGTTACGGCAGGAGAAGAACAGGGAGATGCCGCCGTTCTTGCAGCGGCGCACGCTGTTGCCGGTAATGACGGCGTTTTCACACCATTCCAGGTCGAGTCCGACATCCGTGGCGCCGTCGATCACATTGTTGGCCAGGACAAGGTCACGGCCACCAGAGGCCCAAATGGCGCCGGCACCGCCGTTCTTGACGTAGTTGCCGGTGATAATAATGTTGGAGGTGTCCTGGAGTTCCCAGTTGTACATGCCCCAGATTTCGACGCCATGCACGCGGGCGTCGGTGATCCGGTTGCCGGTGATGCGCAGGCGGTGGGAGAACACGGTATTGATGGCCAGGCCGACCGTGGTGAACTCGCAGTCGGCAATGATGATGTTGTCGGCATGGTCAAGGAAAACGCAGTCGCGGTCGACATGGTCGAAGCGAAGACGGTCGAGCCGGATCGCCTTGGCTCCGCGGATCATAATCAGGCCGGGATCGTTGGCCTCGCCGGGCTTGACCTGGCGGCCGTCAAACGCGAGATCGGCCAGGGCGTCGCCATCCTTCAGCGTCAGCAGGGTCGTGGTGCCCGACGCGGCCTTGAGAATGGTGGTGGCGCCGGCCCCGCGCAGGGTGACGTTGGCCGGCAATTCCAGCGGCTGGGGACCGAGGAGATAGGTGCCGGGCGGCACGGTCACGATCCGGGCGGCGGTGCCGGCGGCCGACAAGGCCTGTCGGAAGGCCGGGCTGTCATCGGTTTTGCCATCGCCCTTGGCGCCATAGGCGGCGACGTTGAGGCCGTCCGCCATGACGGCGCCGGCGGTCAGGCAGGCCAGGGTTAGCGTCCGGCAAAAGTTGTTCAACCAAAAACCGAGCATGGGGGGACATCCTTGGGGGCGTGAGCCTTGATTCTGATTTTGAACAGGAGGCAGCAGAGGCCACAGAGAAGTAGTTCTCCGTTCTCTCTTGCCGGATCAGCGGTTTTTGGAAAAATCGGAGAAGAACCAGTGAATGGCGCGGCTGCCGCCGCCCCACCAGCCCGGCCATTGATTGCCGTCATAGGCCAGGGAGCTGCGGGTGAATTTGACGCCGCCGTCGCCGAATGCGGCATTGAAGCCATTGTCCTTGGCATGCGTCCAATTGCTTTGGTTATAGAGCAGGTCGCTGGCGATGGTCAGGCTGCCCAGGCCATCGGCGGGACAGCTCCAGAATTTGTAGCCGCCCTCGTTGCCGTCGGCTTCCCAGCCTTTGAGGTTTTGCGCCGTGTAGGTGAAATTGCCGCCGGATGGGCCTTGGACATTGGACAAATGCGGCACCAGGTAGGTGTAGGGAATGCCGATGGCAAGGCCGTCGGGCTGGTTCCATTGTTTGGCAACGGCGGGGCTATAGGTCGGCACGTTGGGATCGGGATCGGTGGTGCTCGGTTGATAGCTGGGGCAGTAAAACGCCTGCGGGTTGGAAATAGTGCCGACCTTGAACAGCAGGCCGAAATTCCACCATTCGTTGTAACTGTTGTCATGGGCGAGGTGCTGGTAGTAGCCGAAGTAGTTGTGGTTTGTCGGCACGTAGCCGTTGTAGTCGGCGGCATAGATGAAGCAGCCCTGGCTGAGCCCGCGCAACTGGCCGGCGCAGGCGGCGATTTTCGCCTTGTCCTTGGCCCGGCCCAGCGCCGGCAGCAACATGCTGGCCAGAATGGCGATGATGGCGATCACCACCAGCAGTTCAATAAGGGTGAAAACGCGTTTCATGGGAGAATGCCTTGTATAGTCGGCTTGCCCTCGGGGGGGGGGTGTATTATGTCTGACATATCAGACATATCCGACATGTCGGATTTGTCGGATCCCCCCCCGAGCTACCCGGATTGTCCGGGCGCCGGTCACCGCCGGCGGCGGAGCAATAACAGCCCGCCCAGGGCCAGCAACGCCCCGGAAACCGGTTCCGGCACGACCTGGATCGTATCCAAATACATTGTCGTTGTGCCGTTGACATACTGGTTGTCCCAGGAGAACAAGATCTCCGTGACGCTCGACCGGGCCGCCGTTCCCAGCGGAATCGAATAGACGGCGTAGTTGCCACCGCTGAGCGAAAGATCCAGCGTGCCAATCGACGAGCCCCAGCCATTGTGCCACGCTCCCGAATCGAAGTAATTAATGATGACGGTGCCCGCCGCCGAAGCGTCCGTCTTCAATGCAATCTGCAACGTACCGTAGTTGCTCCAGTCCTGGCTGGGGAATGTTTTGGTGATATTCTCCCACCACCCCTGATTCCAGTCGTCCCACGTGACCTGCATCGCTCCGGCACCTTCATACGTCGGCGAACTGACGTTCGTCAAGGTCATGTAGCCGGAACTTTTGTCCCATCCGCTCAGTGTACCAGTGTTGAAGTTGTCGATCACCATCGCGGCCTGCGCCGTCACCACCAGGGCCAGCATTACCCACACTCCGCACCCAACATGCCTGTTGATGTTCATCCTTGCACTCCTTTTTTTGTTTTGGTTCCCGAAACCGTCGGCGGTTCGTCCGCCGGCGTTCCGTTTGCCATACCTGCAATATGGCGGCGGGCGCCGGTTTAAAAATATCCCAAAGACACCAGTTTGTATCTATTTCAACCAATCTGCCATTGGGGAATGGTGTTTTTGGGGGCTATGTTTAGCACGGCGGAGTCGCAACCCCACGCCGGAAAATGGACAAAAACATGCCAACCTTCCCCCCCCGCCAACACGCAAACCGAGAAAAACACGACATGGTCGGCCAATGAAATCACCAGAACCAATTTTCCACCGCGAGGCATTCAGCTTAGGGCATGCTAAACATACGCCCCCCAAAACGCCATGTTATGGCCGCAGGTTAGTTGAAATGGATACAAACTGGTGTGTTTTAGATATTCTTAAACCGGAGACCGCAGGCATATTGGCCTAGAATACGGATAGTGAACAACCACTATCGGTAAAATCACAAACCTAGAGAAGGGAACCGATCATGAAAACAACGACGGCTCGCCACGGAGAAATGGAAAACCGGCCATTCCCCCCTCCGGTCCAAAGTCTGAAATCAAAATTCCTCTCAGTTTTGACCTGGATCGCCCTCCTTCTGATAAGTGGTGCGGGAACTGCTGGCGCCGTCATGCTCGCCGATTTCAATGATGCGGGTACTTGGTCCACAGGCTGGACTTTTGACAATTGGGGGAACGGAAAATTTCGGACGACGGAGAATACCTACGAGGGGGCCGGTTCTTTGGTCGTTTATTATGCCAACAGTGAATGGAACGAAATTTACCTCAATTTTACGGCTCAAGATTGGAGTAATTTCAATCAACTTAGAATCGCCGCAAAAACCTCGGACAGCGGCGACACGGGGGCTTTTACTGTCCGCATTTTGGGATCGTCAGGTACGATTTTAGAAACGGGAAGACTGAACATCACCAGCACCTGGCGAGGCATTAGCGTCAGCCTGGGGACGGTAGACCGCACGGCCGTGACCGGCGTCAAGATTATCTGGCATGGTTCCTGGGCCTCCGCGCCGACCCATCCATTCAATTTTGACTCGCTTGAAGTAGTGCTTGACGGTGTGGCTAACGTCAAGACATTTGGCGCCGTAGGGGATGGTTATACGGATGATACTGCAGCTTTAACCAAAGCGGCAAATGTGGCTGCGGGCGGGATCCTCTATTTTCCCCAAGGGACCTACATGACAGCGGGGTTGTTGTTGGCGGAAAACACTAAACTGAAGGCGGCGGGTGGCGCCGTGTTAAAGGGCTTGTCAGGCAGCGGCGACGTCCTAACCATTTCAAGCGGATGCAATGTTTCTGGGCTTGTGATCGATGGAAACCACGCGGTAAAAACGGATGGATCGGGCATTAAGGCCGCAAGCGTTACTAATTTTATTATTGCCGACTGTAAAATAATAAACTGTAAATCGATCGGCATTAGTTTGTGCTTCTCAAATAAAGGGCGCATCGTAAACAATTACATTGATACAGCATTGCATGGCATCGAGTGGTGGGGTGGTGATGCAGCCACGAGCAACACTCCGGGCGTTTTTGACATGACCATCGCCAATAATGTCGTAAAAAACGTGGATGGTGGTGGCATCTGGGGCAGCTTGGGCGAACGGGTAACGGTAACGGGAAATACGCTTGAAAGCTGCGGTGACGTCGGTATTGACTTTGAAGGGACGTTACACAGCACGATCACCGGCAATACAATAAAAAATTGTGGAAATGGAGGAATATCACTGTTTTACGGTAGCAAATATGATGCAATTTGTGGAAATACTGTTAACCAAGAAAGTGGTTATGGGTATGCCATATGGATCACCTCCGGAGAGGTGAATAAATACATCACAATATCAGGAAATAACTTACATACATATAACACTCTGGCCATTTACGGCGATCAAGCCGCCTTTGATAATTCAACGATTGAAAATAACGTAATTCATGTTGAAAATGGTGACTCAGCCGTTAGAATTCTTGAGGGGACAAAGATAAATTTATTAAATAATAGGATGAATGTGGCCGGAAGCCGGGGAATATCTTTTGAAGGCCCGTCGGATAGCTTGATCTCTGGTAATTATATTGAAACCTCCCTTGATGCAACGGGGGGTGGGACGAATGGGGGCGTGTACTTGTACTGGAGATCTGCCACTTATCCCTGTCAACGAAACACCGTCACGAATAATGTGATAAAAGGTTTTGTAACCTCAATCAATGATTGTTGTTGGAGTGACAAGACAAGTTACAACTTCATTAACGGAAACAGGGTTTCAACTATTTATAGAAAATCAGGAACCGGATATAAGGGGCTTGTGACCAATAATGTGGGTGTGATCAACCCAACCACAGCGGTTTCAGCAACCACCTATTGAGTCTATTTTGCCAGGTCGAAAAGTCGCCGTTCTCGTGCTTGCCGTCGGCATCGTACGTCAAGCGGCTTTTTGGCCTGGCTCGGAATCGCTATTCTGGAGGAACTGTCCGATCTCCAGCGAATGGCATGCAACTCGAAAGTGTAATGGCGCGCAGGCACCCCATTGATTTTTGATGCGTTGTCCGCTATGTTTTTCTCCGTAAATTTTTACTTGATTTTCTGTTTTTATGTAGCATCATGCGATATAACGGGTAATGGTTTGTGGTTTGTTGATAGACGTAAAATACGCGTGTTCCTTTACCGGCAATACTTGAGTAACGTGGATGCCTCGTTGTGGGAAATGGATTTTTCAATCCCAATCTTCAGTTGTTGCTGGTCCGGCGGATCCGGCTCAACGCCCGGGAATGGGCGTCCCCGAACCTGGCGGCGCCCTATTGGCGCTGGTACTGGAACGCCCAGCCGGGCGCCGCGGTGGTGCTGGCGGGCCGGGAGACACCGCTGCGCCCGGACCAGTTCATGCTGATCCCGCCGGACACGCCGTTTTGCGGGCGGGTGACCGGGCTGCCGCACCATCTCTACTGCCATTTTTTGGCCGACCCACCCTATGATGCGGCGCCGCCGGCCGTGTATGTGTTTCCCGCCCGGCCCCTGGGGCTGGACCTGGCCCGGCGGCTGGCGGCGCTCAAGGATGAACCGGCGACCCTCCGGGAACGCTCCCTGCTGGCGCTGACGCTGGTTCATGGCGCCCTGACCCAGGTGCCGGAAGCCGTGCTGACATCGCCACCAGACGACCCGCACATCCTGCGTGTCCTCAGGAACTTGCAGGACCGGTCCGCCTGGCCGGTGTCCAATGAGGCCATGGCGCGGGTTGCCGGCATGAGCACCAACGCGTTCAGCCGCCTGTTCCGAATGCGCACCGGGCTGACGCCGCAGGCCTATCACACCCGCAAACGGATCGAACACGCGTGCCTGGAATTGCACGGCGGTTGGCTGAGCATTGAGGAAATCGCCCAGCGCGCCGGGTTCCGCGACCGTTACCATTTCAGCCGCGTTTTCAAGCGCCAGCGCGGTCTCGGCCCCGCCGCCTTCCGCCGCCAGTCCGGCGGTGGCCGGGAGGACGCTTTGGTCTGACCGCGCACAGACTTTTTTGGGGGGGCGTCGATAACCGTCGACCACCATCGAGGGCCGTCGATATCCGTCGAAAGAATCGATGGGCATCGAGGGTGGTCGGCGGTCATCGATGGTTATCGCCGCTTTCTTTACACCTTCCGCACGCCTTTGCATTCGGGATAGCCGGTGCAACCCCAGAACTCCTGCCCGGCGTTTTGGCCGGTCTTGGCTTTACGCTTGTGCATCGGTCTGCCGCAGTCCGGACAGAGTGGGGCGTTTTCCTGTCTGGCGCGTTCGGCGGTTCGGGCGACGGTCAGTTGCTCGCGAAAACCACCGGCTTTCTCGAAGCGGTTACCCTGCGCCTGGATCTGGTGGGCGAGCATGTTGATCGTCCGGCTAATGAGAATCAGCAGGGCGTTGGCGACCGTCGCATCGTCGTCGGAGTCCAGCCACCGGGAAAACTTCTTTTGCTGGGCCAAGATATGTGCGCAGGAATCGTGCGCCACATCGCTTGAGTATTCCGGCCGGTCGAAACGCAGGTCAAAGACCGCTTTGGCTTCCGGGGAGTCTTTCCGCCACGGCAACTGCCCATGCCGCAGGAGCCATGTTTCATAGTCGCCGCGCAGTTCACACAGGCTTGCCTTTGCGACATCCGTGAGCCTCATTTCAGTTTCCTTGGAGGTGGACGTGCGCTCGGAACCTTCAACGATATTTTCTTTCCCTGAGCGGGCGGCCTGGGTCATTTGGTCGTATTGGCGGCCACAGGGGTCGTTACGGAGGTTCAGGAACTTTTCACAGAACCGCAGCGTGGCGAGCTGGACAATGCTGGCCATAACGAAGGAGTCCAGCCACCGATAACCACCGGATTTGTCGAAGTTCATGGGGGGGCGCCTTTCGTTGCTTGATGAATCGATAACCGTCGACTACCGTCGAGGACCGTCGATATCCGTCGAAAGAATCGATGGACATCGAGGGTGGTCGGCGGTCATCGATGGCTATCGACAGCTCTGAGGAAACGTAGACGGCCGCCAGGGCTTTTCAAAAAACAGCGGCCCGGCCCAATCCACCGGTGCTTCGCGCTTGGTTCCGGGCGGAAGCGGGCTAGGGTATGGGCCGGTGAAAACGCTGATCAAGCCGTAGGTTGCCGAATCTTGAACCGCAGAACAGCGAAGTTATACCGCGTTAGGGTGAAACCTTAATTTTTGAACATCGAACATTCAACGTTCAACATCCAACGTGGATGATTCGACGTTGGACGTTGAATGTTCGATGTTGAATGTTCGTTTTCAGCCTAACGCAGTATAATGCATGTGCCATGCGGTTTTTCTACCGCCTAATAGCCTACAGTCTACAGCCTAATTTTTTCCAAGGGCGCTGGTTGCCATGTCCAAGTCCCAACCCAATACCGTACCGGCAGTGGCCACCGCGGCGCCGCCGGCGTTCCACGCCCGCGGCGTTTGCAAGCAGTACAAGCTGGACCGGCACACCATCGTGGAGGTGTTGCGCGGGGTCGATCTGACGGTGCGCGCCGGGGAGTGGGTGGCGCTGGTGGGCGCCTCCGGTTGCGGCAAGTCCACGCTGCTGCACCTGTTGGGCGCTTTGGACGAGCCCGATCACGGCGAGATCAGCTGTCTGGGCCGGGCGTATGGTTCCATGAAAGCCGGGGCCAAGGCCACGCTGCGTCGGCACGACATCGGCTTTGTCTTCCAAAGTTATCATTTATTCCCGGAACTGGATGCGCTGGAGAACGTCATGCTACCGGGCATGCAGGGCGGGGTGGATGCCTCAGGCTTGGTTGACCGGGCGCGTGCCTTGCTGGTCCGGTTCGGCCTGGAAACGCGGTTGCGCCACCGGCCGTTGGAACTCTCTGGCGGCGAACAGCAGCGGGTGGCCCTGGCCCGGGCGCTGATCAATGGTCCGCGCATTCTGCTGGCGGACGAGCCGACCGGGAACCTGGACGCCGCCGCCGCGGCGGGCATCATCGGCCTGCTGGAACAACTGCACAAGGACGAGGGCAAGACTATTGTCATGGTCACCCACGACCATACCCTGGCCCAACGCGCCGACCACATCCTCCACATGACCAACGGTCTGGTGACAACGGGTCCGTGACGGACCTGTGATGTGGGGCTCTGCCCCAGGCCCCGCTCAAGGAACTCCGTCCCTTGAGAATCCCGATATCCTAGTTTCAAGAGGGCCGATGCTGGGTGCCGCATGCCGCGACCCCGTCAACGTTGCAGCCTATGGCGGCCCCCAGTATCGGCCCTCTTGAAACGGAATGTCTCGGGGATTCCAAAGGGACTGGTCCCTTTGGCAGGGGGCTGGGGGCGGCAGCCCCCACATCATGGACATTACCCGCGCTTGACGGGGATGGTGGTATGGGCGGCGACGGTGGCGAGCCAGGCGTCGGTGTCTTTTTGTTCGGGGAAGGTCGGGGTTTCGGTGGCGGCGGCGCGGCCCAGGCGTTCGTTCTTGGAGGTGCCCAGCGGATGGTAGGGCATCAGGTTGATTTCCTGCACGTGATGTAGGCGGTTGGCGGTTTCCGCGATGCCGATGAGATGGTCTTCGCGGGCATTAAAACCGGGGATGATCGGGCAGCGCAGGACGATGTTCGCGCCGGCGGCGTCGAGTTTGGCCAGGTTGTCCAGGATGACGTCCCGGGGCGCGCCGGTGTATTCCAAATGCCTGGCCGGGTCGGTTTCCTTGTAGTCATAGAGAAAGAGGTCGGTGACCGGCATGACCTGGGTATAGCGCGCAAACGGGGCGAACCCGGAGGTTTCCATGCAGGTGTGAAGGCCGCAGCGTTTGGCTTCGGTCAGCAGGGCGAGGGTGAATTCAAACTGGGCCATCGGTTCGCCGCCGGAAACGGTCATGCCGCCACCGGAGGTTTCGTAGAACGGCCGGTCCTTGGCGACTTCGGCAATCACCTCCGCGACGGTCATGCGGCGGCCGATGCTTTCCAGCGCCTTGGCGCAGCAGGCCTCCGCGCACCGGCCGCAGGCGGTGCAGCTTTCCCGGTTGAAATGGTGCCGGCCGGCGGCATCCATGGTGTGGCCGCCCTGGGGACAGGCCTTGACGCAGGCGCCGCAGTGGATGCAGCGCGACGCGTTGTACGAGATCTCCGGGGTGACGGCAACGGATTCCGGATTGTGGCACCAGCGGCAGCGCAGCGGACAACCCTTGAGAAAAACCGTGGTCCGAATGCCGGGCCCGTCGTGGATGGCAAACTTCTGAATGTCAAAAACCATCCCAGTATATGCAGTGTTCATGGCTTCATAGTATAACCATTGTTTCGCCCCATGATGTGGGGCTCTGCCCCAGGCCCCGCTCAAGGAACTCCGTCCCTTGAGAATCCCGATATCCTGGTTTCAAGAGGGCCGATACTGGGGGCCGCTG
This sequence comes from uncultured Lentisphaerota bacterium, assembly GCA_903896595.1. Taxonomy (GTDB): domain Bacteria; phylum Verrucomicrobiota; class Lentisphaeria; order Oligosphaerales; family CAITYL01; genus CAITYL01. The sequence continues at coordinate 13,780 of CAITYL010000380.1, read as the reverse complement.
TAGGCCGCAACGTTAACGGGGCCGCGGCATGCGGCACCCAGTATCGGCCCTCTTGAAACGGAATGTCTCGGGGATTCCAAAGGGACAGGTCCCTTTGGCAGGGGCCTGGGGGCGGCGCCCCCACATCATGAATCTTAGCCGATTTTTACCGGGGCGCCGGAGGCGGCGCTGGCGTAGAGGGCGTCGAGGAGTTCCATGACCACCAGGCCTTCCTCGCCGGTGGCGATATGCGGCCGGTTATGGATGATGCTGTCCGCGAAGTGGTAATAGGAGGAGGGGGCGGGGGTATTGGACCAGCGGATCTTGCTGTCCACCTGGCAGCCCGCGATTTCCCGGTAGATCTCGGCCTCGAACTCATAGCCTTCATTGAGATTGAACTGGAGCATGCCGCCCTGATCGCCCAGCAACTGAGTCTGCATGAGTTCGCGTTCGCGGAGATTGGCGGCCCAGGAGGCCTCGATCTCCAGCGTGGCGCCGTTGGCGAACTTGACCAGGCCGACGGCCAGGTCTTCGACATCGAACGCCTTGCCTTCGCGTTTGGCGATGGCGTTGGCGATCTTATTGTACGTGCTGCCCAGAACCCAGGTTGGTTTCGGATAGCCCATGAGCCAGAGGGCGAAGTCGAGCCGGTGCACTCCCAGGTCGATCAGCGGTCCGCCGCCGGCCAGGGCTTTTTGGCCGAACCAGCCGCCGAACCCCGGCATGCCGCGGCGGCGGTGCCAGATGGTGCGCGCGAAATAGATGTCGCCGAGCACGCCGCTGTCCACCTGTTTTTTCAGTTCCTGCGATTTCTGGTTGAAGCGGTAGGAGAAATTGATCATCAGCCGGCGCTTGGCCTTCTTCGCCGCGGCGAGCATCTTGCGTCCTTCCGCGGCATTCATGGCCATCGGTTTTTCACACAGCACATGGCAACCGGCCTTGAAGGCGGCGAGGGCGAGGGGGCAGTGAAATTTGTTGGGTGTGGCGATGCTGACCACGTCCAGTTTTTCCTTGGCCAGCATCTCCTGTGCATCGGTGTAGCGGCCGGCGATGCTGTGTTTGTCGCCGATTTCCTGGAGTCGTTCGGCACTGGTGTCGGCAATGGCCGCCACGGTTGCCTGGGGATGGCCGAGATAGCCCTCCACATGCCAGCGTCCCATGCCCAGGCCGATGACGCCAATACGCAGTTTTTTCATAATGCGGGTACTTTCGTGAAGGTGGGTTTCAGCGTTTCAATAAAGTTGCTTATTCCAATCACACTTCAAGTTGATTCCAAAATTAACCGCAAAGATCGCAGAGATCGCAAAGATAAAACAATTAAAAATTAGCAATTTATCTTTTGTGTTCTTTGCGTTCTTTGTGGTAAAATAAAGAATCAAGTTGAACTTTAATTTAATTGGAATTATCCGGGGGGCGGCCGGTGCTCGGACGGGTCTGACGCGTCCGACCTGTCTGACCGGTCCGACGGCCGCCCCGATTGCCTCATGGCGGCGGTCGTGGTTACGCCGGGGTGGATCGAATCGTTTCGAGCGGTTCGCTTTGGGGACAGGTGGACGGTTGGCGGAGCAGGGGCCGGGCCCAGCGCACGGCGTTGACCAGAACCTTTTGGACATTGGCGTCCTGATAGATCGGGTAGGTTTCGTGGCCCGGCCGGAAATAGAAGACGTTGCCGTTGCCGCGCCGCCAGGTGCAGCCGGAGCGGAACACCTCGCCGCCTTCGAACCAGGAGATGAAAATCTGCTCGTCGGGGGTGGGAATGGTGAACGGTTCGCCGTACATCTCGGTGTGGGGCAGCTCGAAATAGTCGCCGATACCCTGGGTGATCGGATGGGCCGGACAGACGTTCCACAACCGTTCCCGTTCGCCGGCTTCGCGCCATTTGAGGTCGCAACCGGTGCCCATGAGGCGGCGGAAGATCTTGGAATGGTGTCCGGAATGCAGGACGATCAGGCCCATGCCGGCGAGCACCTGCTGCTGCACCCGGGTGACCACCTCGTCCGCCACCTCGCTGTGGGCCATGTGTCCCCACCAGAGCAGGACGTCGGTGGCGCCGAGGACGGCTTCGGTCAGGCCGTGTTCCGGTTCGTCAAGGGTCGCGCAGCGGACGCTCAGGTCGGGCTGGGCGGCCAGGGCCTGGGCGATGACGGCGTGAATGCCGTTCGGATAAACCGCTTGGACTTTGGGGTGGATTTTTTCGTGACGGAATTCGTTCCAAACCGTCACGCGAATCGTTGGCTGGGCCATGAGAGGGATTCCTTGTTTGCCACCCTACCGCTTGCCGGTGGGGTGTTCGGGTTTCGGGTTTCAGCACCCGTTAGGGCGGGAGCAATTAGAACAAAACTTTGATTGCAACGAACGTAATGTGTTTCATAGGAAAGCTTGCGACAACTGGCTGAGGTTGTATCTTTCCGTAAAAAATAGGACAAAACATGGATATCCTCTATCAGCTGGCCGTGCAGCCGCGGCCGGACGTTCGGATCGTCTGCCGCCGCTTGCTCGGCGCTTGGATGGAGCGGTTGCGCAACCGGACGGCGGTGTTGCGGTTGCCGCCGGCCGACGGGGCCGGCCGGCTCCGCCGTGGCATGCACATGCATTTGCTCCCTGAGTTGTTCATGCAGATCGGGGGGCAGACGTTGTTCCGCTGCCCGGGCGACACCTTTACCCTGGGCGCGGGTGAAATGTGCCTGATGCCCCGGGCGGTCGGGCATGACGAGCAGGCGTTGCCGGCGCTTGGGCAGGCCTTTGTCAATGCCGTGCTGATGATCGCGCCCGGCCATCTCTCTCTGCATTTGGCCCACAGCGATGATCACCATCGTCCCCGGTTGCATGCGGGGTCGTTGGCGATTCCCTGGCCGGAAGAAGCCCCGGCAGTGGCGCCGCTACTGGACGAGGTGGTGCGCTTGCATCTGGCCACCGGCACGGATGCGGCGGAAGCGGTCCGCGCCGTCCTGTTGGGTGTGTTGGCCATGATTTGGGTGCGACTGGATGACGAGACCGCGGCGGGAAGCGGAACGGTGCGTCCCGGGCGGACTGACCATTGCCGGGCCCTGGTTCGCGCCCAACTCGGGGATGCCGCTCTCAGCGTCCAACGTCTGGCGGTGGCCTTGGGGTGTTCCGCCGATTACCTGTCCACCCAATTTCGCCGGGAGAGCGGTGTCTGCCTGGCGGAATACATCAACCGTCAGCGTCTCAGCCACGCCAAGCAGCTGCTGACCGCCACCGGCCTAAATGTGTCAGAGGTGGCCTGGGCCTGCGGGTATCGTGAGCCCGGCTATTTCATCCGTCAATTCCGGCGGCATGAGGGGATTACCCCACGCGTTTGGCGTCGGCGCGTGCCGGTGTGAGGCACCGCACACGGGCGACATGCCATATAGGATAAGACGAACCGCGGATTGCCGAATGTTGAGGTCCGAATAACGAAGGAAATCCGCTGAAGGACAGCAACGACTTCAAGATTCTGCGGTTCAACATTCGGCAATCTGCGGTTAAATTATTGTTCACCCTAACGCGGTATGTTAGGTTGATCGGTCCCAGCAAAACGGCTTCCCCCCAGTGGTGGGAGGAAGCCGGTTTGTGTGGAGAGAGAACGCTTAAGGCGACTTAATCGCCATAGAAACGGAGCGGATTGACTTTCCATTCCGTGGTCTGGATGGGCTCGTACGGGAACTCGGGCTCAATGATGGCGCTCCAGCCAACCGGGAAGGTGACGATTTCAAAAACGCCGACCACTTCACGGATCAGGCACCGCCAAACACCGCGGACCGTGCCATAGGTGGCACCGGCCACTTCACCCTGGTCCTTGGTCACCAATTTCCAATTGGTCGGCACTTCCAAAATGCCGGTGGCGACATTTGAAATGCCGCGGCCCAATTGACGGACGGGTTGCCGCGTGGGCTTGTAATTGGCATCGTTGTCGGCGGCCAAGACGGTCGCGCCGCACATGAGCGCCACCGCAACGGTGAGTTTGACGAACGGGAAACGGGAGGTGGATGTCTTCATCGGGGACACGTTCCTCTCAATACATCTGGCACGGTGGTTTGGTAAGTAACGTTTCTACGGACTGCAAACACGGTGATGAGCACGACAACCCGACTTTTATCGGATGTAATATACATGGTGTCGGAAAAACACAACTGCTCGTCGTTAATTTTATTTGAGGCTTTGCTGGCGGACGCGGAGAACACTGGCCGGCTCGCCGGTGGCGGCGCACCGGTAACCGCCAAAAACGGCGGGAATGCAACAGGTCACTCCTTGGCGCAACCGTTCGACACCGAGGTCCGTGACCAGATCGATCTCGCCGCGGACGACACTGAGGAGATGGAAACTGCCGCCGTCGGTACGGTCGGAATAATGGTCGCTAATCCGGATTTCATCCACCACGAAGAACGGGCAGTGACGGACCAGCGGCAGTTTGCGGGTACGGGTGGTGGCGGCGGTTTCGCGGCAGATGCGGGAGACTTGGCGGTCCTCGATATGCACGGCGCGCAGAGCCAGCGCCTGTTCGTCGGGCGGCGGGGCGACGGCAGTCTGCCAGGCACTCACTTCCAGGGGTGGCGCGGGACGTTGGGCGAGTTCCCAAATCAGCGTTCCCGCCCCGGCACTGTGGAGGCGGCCGTTGGGAATAAGGTAGGAATCACCGGCCAGGGCGGGAAAGACTTGCAGCAGCTCGCGCAGTTCATAGGTGTTGAGCCGCTGCTGCAATTGCAACCCGGTGACCCGGCCGCCGATGCCGACCATCAGTTCCGCTCCGGGCTTGGCGCCCAGACAGTACCAAAACTTGACGTTGGGTTGCATCGCGCCTTGGCTGGCCGCGCACAGGTTCTCATCGGGATGGACCAGCAGGGGCAGGTGCCTTCCCACATCAAGCAGACGCAGGCAGACCGGGAACGGCTCGCCCCGCCGTTGCCGGCTGCCCACCAGTTCCCCAGGGCGTTCCGCCGTGAGTTCGCCCAACGTGCGCCCCTGCAACGGACCATTGGCGATCACGCTTTGCAATGGGCCGGCATCAATCACTTCCCACGTTTCCGCCGCCGTGTCGTCGCCGGCCGGTTCACCGCGGAAATCGGGCAACAAAGAGCCCGCCCAATCGGCAGGTACGCGCACCGGCTGAAAAAAGAGAGGATAAAGCGCCACGGCACCGTCTTGGTTACAGATCATTGCAGAGAAGTTCAGTCTGTGCTCGAAAATATCACCGGTTTGCCGAAATGCGAATGGCGTTGCATTTTGCTCCTCGGGCAATAGGTTGTCCTCAACGCGCCGCCAGCCCGGCGCGGGTTGTATTAATACCCATGCATGGTTCACTCTCTGGTCAGTCTCAGGAAGCCGCCGTCGAACCGGCCCGGTCCGGCCGCTTTTTTTGGCTGTTGATCCTTGCCGCCAGCAGTTTGGCGTTGTTGTGCCTGTTGTCCTATGACGACCGCGACACCGCCCTGCTGGCCGGTGGCGCTGGTGAGACCGGGGTCGTTTACAACTGGCTCGGTTTTGCCGGCGCACGGGTCTCGCGCTGTCTGTTGTTGCTGGCCGGTTTTGGCGCTTTCACGGGCTGTGGCCTGCTCATGCTCATGTCCCTGCGCCGGGTGTTGGGTGATGGGCGCCTGCGTCCGGCCGCCGGCCTCTATTGGGGCGCGCTTCTCTTTACGGCTTTGGGCACTTGCATGCTTTTTGCCAGTTGGCCCGATCTCGCCGTGGTGGTGGGCGATCTCGAAGATCACTTCAATATTCGGATGACCTATGGCGGGGTGATCGGCCAGCGGTTGTGCGGTCCCGACGGCGGGTGGTTGCAAGCCGTGCTCAATGCCAACGGCAATCTGGTTGTCGCCATGGCCCTGATCGCGGCTGGCCTCGGCCTGATCCTTTTTCATGATTGGGCGGGCGTGTTTCGTCTCCTTGACCCGCGGCGGTGGTGGCGGCGTCCGGCCGCCGGGACGCCGGGCGGGCCGGGGCCCGCCGAGGCCGAGGCCGCCGAAATTCCGGGCATGCGCCTGGTCACCGGCCGACCGCCAGCCAAACCCAAGCCACCGGCTCGGGACAAGGAGCCTTCCGAACCCCTGCCGGTGGCGGAGGCCGCCAGACCGGCGGTCAAGGCGCCGGTGGCGGCAAAGCCGGCCTCCTCAACCACTGGCCGGCCTTATGTCCTGCCCACGCTGGACTTGCTCAACGCCTCCAACGACCGCGAAACCGCCGTCGAAGCCGACGAGGTGGAAACCAAAAAGGCCGCCCTCCAGCGCACCCTCGACAGTTTCGACATCGACGCCAAGGTCGGCGATGCCACCTGCGGCCCGCGCGTCACCCTCTTTGAAGTGCTGACCGCGCCCGGCGTCAAGGTCGAGCGGATCAGCCAGCTCAGCAACAACATCGCCATGGACTTGCAGGCCACCAGCCTGCGCATTCTCGCCCCCATTCCCGGCAAGACCGCCGTCGGCATCGAGGTGCCCAACGCCAAGGCGGCGTCGGTCAGCCTGGGCGGCCTGATGAAAAGCCCGGCCTGGAAGGCGTCGTCCACCCTGGTCCCCCTCCTGCTCGGCCGCAATATTCGCGGCGACGTGGTCATTCCCGACCTCACCAAGGCGCCGCACCTGCTGATTGCCGGCGCCACCGGCAGCGGCAAGTCGGTCTGCATCAACGCCCTCATCATGTCCATGCTCTATCGTTTTACCCCCGAGGAATTGCGGCTGATCCTGATCGATCCGAAGGTGGTCGAGTTCCGGGCTTATGCGACCCTGCCGCACCTGGTCACCCCCTACATCACCGACACCAAGAAAGTGCCGCTGGTCCTGCGCTGGGCGCTCAAGGAGATGGAACGCCGCTACCGGGTCCTGGCCAAGGTCGGCGTGCGCAACCTGGAAGGCTTCAATGCCCGGCCGCCCGACGAGGTGCCCGTGCTGGACGATGACGAACAGGTGATTCCCGCCCGTCTGCCCTTCATTGTCATCGTCATTGACGAGTTGGCCGACATCATGATGACCGCCAAAGCCGATGTGGAAACCGGCCTGGCCCGCATCGCCCAGCTCGCCCGCGCCGTCGGCATTCATGCCATTGTCGCCACTCAGCGCCCCAGCGTCAATGTCATCACCGGCGTCATCAAGGCCAACTTCCCGTGCCGCATTGCCTTTCAAGTGACCTCCCAGATCGATTCGCGCACCATCCTGGACGGCAAGGGCGCTGAAAGTCTGCTCGGCCGTGGCGACATGCTGTTCAAGCCCCCGGGCGCCTCCAAGCTGGAGCGCCTTCAAAGCGCCTTTGTCGCCGACGAGGAAATCGACCGCGTCGTCGCCCATTGCGCCGCGCAGGCGCCGCAACAGTTTGATCCTGATGTCTTCAAGATTGTCATCGCCGGCGAAGGCGGCACCGGGGGCGAGGGCGGCGAGGTGTCCGCCGAGGACGAGGCCCTGGTCCAGCAGGCCATCGAGATCATCCTGCGCGACCGCCGCCCCACCACCAGTTACGTCCAGCGCTGCCTGCGCATTGGCTACAACAATGCCGCCCGGATCATGGAAATCCTCGAACAGCGCGGCGTGGTCGGCCCCCAGGTCGGTAGCGCCCAGCGCGAAATCCTCATCGACGCCGGCGACCGTGCCGGCGCCGACTTCGACGACGGCCTGCCCGACGAGCCCGATGACGGCAGCGACGTCCTGCCCTCCGCCGCCGATTTCGCCCCGGACGAGGACGCCGCGGCCCCCGACGCCGCCCCCCGGAAGAAGTAACCGCTGGCCGGCCGGTGTCTCATCACCGGGAGCCGCCCGTCCCCGGGTGGACCGTTGGCGTTTCGGTCACGCTTCGCGGACGGCGGTCAGGGTGCGGAAGTGGCGCAGCAAAGCGGGGGCGATGCCGCGGGTGGTCACCCACAGGTCGAAGTCGGCCAGGGTGGCATAGGCGACATTGCCGGCCACGGTGGTTTTGGTGTGATCGGCCAGCAGGATCTTGCGCCGGCCTCGGCGCAGCATGATCTGGGCGGTGCGCGCCTCCTCGGCATTGAAGACCTGGCACTGGCCGTCCCGGCCGACGGCGTCGGCGCCCAAGAAAACGGTGTCGAACTCCAAAAACTCCAGCACGCGCTCGGTCAGGGTGCCGCCCAGGTAGTGCAGTTGCGCGTGGTAACGGCCGCCCAGCACGTACAGCTCCAGGCCGGGAAACCGGCTGAGCTCGGCGATCATGGCGATCGAATTGGTGTAGACGGTGAGCGGCGTGCATCCCCCCAGCGGCGCGGCCAGGTGGAACGTGGTGGAGCCGTCGTTGAGCAGGATCGTGGACTTGGGTTTCACTCCCGCCGCGGCGACCCGGCCGATGGCGCGCTTCAACTCGAAATTGTGCGCCACCCGTTCGTGGTATTCACTTTCCTGGGTGGCCCGGGCCGCGGCCAGGCAGCCGCCGTGGGTGCGCAGGATGGCGCCCTGGTCCGCCAAGGCGGTCAAATCCCGGCGAATGGTCAGTTCGTTGACCTTTAACGCCGCCGCCAGTTCCTCCACCCGCCACTCGCGCTGGGTGGCCCGCAGTCGCGCCAAAATGCTCTCCTGTCGTCGCCCCGTCTTGCCACTGCCCGTCATGTGGTGTTCCTTACAATTTCTGAAAACCATGTGGGGCTCTGCCCCAAGCCCCGCTCAAGGAACTCCGTCCCTTGAGAATCCCGATATCCGGGTTTCACGAAGGGCGGTACTGAGCGCCGCTGAAGGTCGCAACGCATGATCTTTGTCGCAGGCGGCGGCGCACAGCACCGCCCTTCGTGAAACGGAATGTTTCGGGGATTCCAAAGGGACGGGTCCCTTTGGCAGGGGCTCGGGGGCGGCGCCCCCGCATGGCTGTTCAGTTTACCAGGGTTCCGAGGATGAAGATGGCGCCGAGGTACCAGTGGCTGCCGGCGTATTTATCCGGGTGGTCGGTCAGGTCCTGGCGGTTGTCGGGGAAGAGGATGGCGCGGCGGTCGGGGATTTCCGGCAGCACGGTGACGGTCACCTCATGCACTTGTTGCGGATCCAGGCCGGCTACGGCCGTGAGGGTGGCCAGCCGCTGATAGGTGCAGTAGCCGTCCATGCGGACAGAGTCGGTGGTTTTGCCGTCAACGGTGACGGCGAGCTTGGCGCCGTCCGGGCCGACCAAGTCATAGAAAATGGCGCCGGTGCCTTTGAACTTGAAGGTGAGCCGGGCGCCGGGTGCGGCCTTCCACATGGCATCCACGCGGGCCTTGAACCACTGGGCGGGAGTGTCCTGGTCCGCCGGCAGTTTGCTCCACGGGCCGCTCAGGGTGGCGTGATCGGCGGTCAGCATGTTTGAGGCTTCGTAACGGTTGGGGGTCAGCGGCGCGGGCAGTTGCCGGTGCGGCGCCGGCCGGTGTGAAGCGGTTTTGATGGCCGGGAAGGCCCGCTCGATCGCCTCCTGATACAGTTGGTGGCCGGTGTCAAGATAGGGATGCACGCCGTCATTGGAGAAGGGGATCTTGCCGTCGGCGCCGACCGTTGCCCGCGAACTCTGGTTGAGGCTGTCGCCGGAAACTTTGGTGACCTTGGCTTCCGGCGCCTTCATCATCAGCTTGCCGGCCTGCTCGAGCCGGACCGCTTCCAGCCCCAAATGAATGCTGGGAATGCCGTAATGATCGGCGACGACTTCCATGACGGCGGCGGAGCGGTTGAACTTGCCGGCCCGCAGATCGTTGATCATCGCGGCCTCGTCCGTGAAGGTGTAGACAAAGCAGATGTCGCATTCCGGGAACGCCTTCCAGGTCTTGCGGACAATGCCTTCCATGGCCATGGCAATTTCCTGGGGATCCGTGCCGGAATCGTTGACGGCGAACTCGACGAACAGCAGGTCGGGCCGTTGCGCGAAAACGTCGTGGTCAATGCGCAATACGCCGAGGCTGGCATTGGTGCCGCCGATCGCCGCGTGAATCTCCTCCACCTTGGCCTTGGGGTAGAGCTGCTGGAGCCAGGCCCGGCTCTTGACGCGCCAGCCGGCCTGGTCGGTGATGCTGCCGCCCAGATAGGCCACCCGGACCTCGCCGCCGTGCTCAAGCTTGGCCAGCACGTTCGGCAATCCCGCCCGCGGCGTGCATTCAACGGCCTTGCGGTCGGGCGGGAACGGCGCCGGCCCCCCCGCCGCCGTCGCCGCAAACCCAAACGTGCACAACGCCGAAACCAAACTGAAAGAGAAATGTGAAGTTTGCATGAGGTGCAATATATAACGTCCAGAAAACCATGCGGGGGCGCCGCCCCCGAACCCCTGCCAAAGGGACCTGTCCCTTTGGAATCCCCGAGACATTCCGTTTCACGAAGGGCGGTGCTGTGCGCCGCCGCCTGCGACAAAGATCATACGTTGCGACCTTCTGCGGCGCCCAGTACCGCCCTTCGTGAAACCAGGCTGTCGGGATTCTCAAGGGACGGCGTTCCTTGAGCGGGGCCTGGGGCAGCGCCCCACATCATGTCATTAAAGCTATGTCGTCCATTTGCCGGGAATGGCGTGTTGGGGTTGGCCGCGCCAGTTTTCGGGTTTAAAGGCGGCGATCAGGTTGTCGGTGGCCTGGTGCGGGCGCGGATCCACGTGGACCGGAAGCCGGTCGTAGATGGCGTAGACCCGGTTCCAGTAGCTTTGGCGCAGGGCCGGGTAATCGGGCGCGGGTCCGGAGAGGTCGCGGCAGAACTCCGCAAAGAACAGCAGTTCCGCATGCCAGTTCGTCGGACACGGGTGCAGCACGGCGTCCTCGCGCAGCGCCGGCCGCAGCTCATGCAGGAGCTTGACCAGCTCCTGCAGCCGCAGATGGTAATCGTCGCGCGACAGCAGGATGTCGATATAATTGCCCCAGTCCTTGACCACCTCAAACAGCTTCAGGTACGGCACCAGCCTGGTGCCTTCCGGGCCGTAGAGGCGCACGCAGAACTCCGCCGCCACCGTTTCCGGCTGCGCATCCGGGCGCAGGAATGACTGCGCGGACAGATACAGTGACAGCGGATTCAGGAGCGGGGTCATGGTGAAGCAGATGCCGCCCGAATAGGCGCCGACCTCGCGCTCCTCGCGCCGGCGCTGGAACAGCCGGTCGAAGCGCCAGTGCGGCACGACGTTGTTTTCGCCCTCCGTGAGGCTGAAATCCCAGGTGTAGACCGGGTTGGTCTTGGCGATCTCGCGCACCCACGGCCGGGCGTCCTGGTCGCCAACGGGGTTGCAGTCGCTGTTAAATCCCATGTTTTGGGAAATGATGGTGCCCGGCGGAAAATCGGGCAGCCGTTTGACCAAATGGCGCATGGATTCTTCGGCGCGGCGGCGGTCGAAATCCCAGGCGGTATGCTGGTAATGGGCGACGAACTCGCCCTGCCAGCCTTCGGGGCCTTTGACGTTGCCCCAGCCGAAGAACGGCGGCCCCCAAGTGTTGAACTCGATGGTGGCGTGCGGGCTGTTGCGCCGGATCAAATGGGCGATCTCGATCGACTTGTCGATGTAGGTGAGGGCGGTGCAGCCGTGGCGCGAGCAGGCGCCGGGGTCGCCGGGGAAGATGCCGAAGACGTCCTGGTCTGCGAACCGTTTGGACCAGGCATCCCACAGAAAGCAGATTTCGTCCCATTCTGCCGGAACATTGGGGCAGAGAGTGTGCCAGTTGCCGCCAGTCGTGGCCAGGCCGCAAATGCAGTGAACCAACAGACCGCGGCGGTGGGCGTGCTCGGTGATGACCCCGAGCTGCCGGGTGAACTCGTGGCCGACGGCCGAACTCAATGCTTCGCGGCAGAACAGCCGCGGCTCCAGCCAGTACTGGAACGAGGTGAACCCAAACTCGGCAAGCATGTCGAGGCAGCGGCACCAGTCGGCGTCGGACCAGCGGTGCGGCAGTTCCGGATAGAACATGTTCGGGTTGTAAGCATTGAGCAGGTGCGAGGCGAAGTTGTTGTAGTAGATGCGGTGCTGGCCGAAAGTGGGTGGGGTGGGCATGGGAGGGTCCGGTGGGTTGGGTGGTTGAGGGGTTGAGGGGTTGAGGGGTGGAGGGGTTGAGGGGTTGGGGGGGTGAGGGGTTGGGCCGGTCGAGTTCGGAGTTCCGCCTTCAGGCGGTGCCTTTACGTTAGCATGTCCGCAATGCGGCGGCAGAAGCTGATGTCGCCGTCCGGGGGCACCTGGTCGGCGACGCCGATGATGAAGGGGATGCCGTCCCACGCGGTCAGCAGCTGTTCCAAATGCCGTTGCATGTCGGGCCAGGTGAATGGCGGTGCGAACATCGCGCCGGGCAGGCCGCCCCACAGGATGAGATCGTTGCGGTTGGCCAGCCGGCGCATGTCCGCCACCGTCACATCGCCGACCGGTTGCGGGGTCAGGGCTTCGACGGCGTCAAACCCCGCCGCGGCCAGTTTGGGCAACAGGCCGGCGACCGTGCCGTCGAGATGCACCGCGGCGGCCACCCCGGCGGCGTGCAGGGCGGCCAGCCGTCGCTGGTGCGTGGGCCGCAGCCAGTTGTCATAGAGCCCGGTCAGGGTTTCGCTGGAGAGGTTGTCCGGAAAATGCACCAACGGCGGCTTCAGGGTGGCCAGGCCGGCGACCACGGGCTGTTCCTGCGCCTCCATGAGGGCGAAGATCTCCCGGAGTTCATCCTCATGATCCATGAGCAGGTAGACGGCCTGCTCGACGCCGGCCCATTCGTAGCAGAAGGCGGGCAGGGGGCTCCGCGGCAAAGCGAGGCTGGGCAGGCCGTCAAACTCGGCCCAGGCCGCCGTACGGGCCGCATAATGATGGACGGCCGGGGCAAGTTCCAGCCGGCGGTGCTCAATGAGGTAACGGAACACTCGCAGGTCGGCGGCGGTCTGCACCGGGTAACGGGTGCAGGCGGTGCTGCAACTGGCCGGAAGGTATTCCTGTTCCATGCGGAGATCGCCCGCCGGCGTGTGCCAGCTTTGTGCCGAGGCATGCCCCTTCTGTTCCACCTCGACGCGGACGGTCGCGTCGTAGACCGGCGTTCCTGCCCAAAAATCGGCATAAAAATAGTAGGGCATGACCTTCAGATCCCGGTGCAGCTTGAGATAGCCGGGCTCCGAAGCCCAGGCCGGGTCGGCGGTTCCCGCTTCCTGCCGGCCGGAAATCCAGTAGCTGATATCCGCGGTAAACACCGGCTGCGCGGCGCGTTGCCGGGTACGTAGCAGTTCGAGCAGCGTTGAGCGGTAGGTTGTGGACATGGCGAGGGGGCTTGAGCGGTTAAGCGGTTGAGTTCGGAGTTCCGCCTTCAGGCGGTGCTTTCATCAGATCACGCCGTCATTGCCGATCCGTTGGTCGGCGAACACGTTGTCGAACTGGACCGAGGGCAGGGAGACTTCCAAGACCAGCGCCGGGCCGCCGGCGGCGAGAAAGGTGTGGTCGGTGTTGGGCGGCATTTTGAAGACCTCGCCTTCCTTCATTTCAAAGGTCTTCTCGCCGGCGGTCATAACCACCCGGCCGCGGACGATGAAAAAGGTCTCGTCCTTGACGATGTGGTGGTGCAGCGGGCAGCGCTGGTTGTCAAACAGGAAGAGGAACTTGCCGCAGTACTGGTTGTCAAGGTCGTTGACGATCCAGTACTCGATCTCGCCGATCCGGTAAAAATCGTGCAACCCGAAGTGCGGGGTCAGCGGCTCCCCGGCCGGCATGGTCAGCCCCCAGCCCTTGAGAATGGCGCCGGCTTTCGCCAACGCCTCCACCCGCGCCCCGTCCTTGATCTCAAAATCCAATGTCCACTGTGCATCCGTGCGTGCCATGATTTTTCCCTTTCACTTGATGAAATTCATGTGGGGCTCTGCCCCAAGCCCCGCTCAAGGAACTCCGTCCCTTGAGAATCCCGACTGCCGATTTTGCGAGAGCCGGTGCTGTG
>CAITYL010000379.1 GCA_903896595.1 uncultured Lentisphaerota bacterium | reverse complement strand
CCCCCAACGGCGTGCACAGCTTGCACGCGTTGCGGGTTGATTCCAGGTTGGGTTCTAGGACGGGGGGCATGGTGGGGACCGGTTGGGTGGTTGGGTGGTTGGGTGGTTGAGGGGTTGGGTGGTTGAGGGGTTGAGGGGTTGAGGGGTTGAGGGGTTGGGTGGTTGAGGGGTTGAGGGGTTGAGGGGTTGAGGGGTTGAGGGGTTGAGGGGTTGAGGGGTTGAGGGGGGGGCGGTAAGCGTTTGGACTAACTTTGCGTTTTTCGCTGCCTTTGTGGTGAAAGAGGTAAGGTTGCCGGATCTTGTTTATTCTGACGGGGCGGCCGTTCGTTGGCGGGGGACGTAGTTCCATACCGGACTGGTGACGGTGGCATGCACTTCCTGCGCGAAATTCAGCATGCCAGCGAACCCGGCCAGCGCCCGCTTCCGCTCATGATTGTGGTCGCAGAAACCGATGCCGAGTTTGTGCGCAATGGGGCGTTCCTTGACGCCGCCGATGAACAAATCCACCTGTTTTTCCTTGACGAACGCGGCCAGTTCGACCGGGTTCGAGTCGTCGACAATGATGGCGCCGGGATCGCAGAGTTCCTTGAGCTGCCGGTAATCGTCGGCGTTGCCGGTCTGGGAACCGACGACGACCGTCCGCATGCCCAGATGCCGCAGTGCGCGCACCAGCGAGAACGCCTTGAAGGCACCGCCGACATAGATGGCCGCGCGCCGCCCTTCGAGCCGGCGCCGATACTCCCGCAGTTTCGGCATCAGCACGGCGAGTTCGGTACGCACCAGTTCCCGGGTCCGGCGCAGAATTTCCGGATCGCCAAAAAACTCCGCGGTGTCGTAAAGCGCCTGCGCCATGTCCTCAATGCCGAAATAAGAGACGCGCTTGTAGGGAATGCCGTAACGCTCCTCCATCAGCTTGGCCAGGTGGACCATGGAACCGGAGCATTGCACCAGGTTGAGCTTCGCTCCGTGGGCGCGGCGGATGTCGGCCACCCGGCCGTCGCCGGTCATGGTCGCCGTGACCTCGACTCCCATGCGGGTGAAATAGTCGCGGATGATCCAGGTCTCGCCGGCGATGTTGAACTCGCCGAGGATGTTGAGGTTGCGCGGGCCCAGGCCGGCGGTGTCGCCGGTGCCGATCAGGGTCGCGAGCGCCTCGCAGGCGGCCCGGTAACCGTCCTTCTTGGTGCCCTTGAACCCCTCGGACATCACCGGGATCACCGGGATGCCACATTCGGCGGTTGCCTTCCGGCAGGCCGCCGCGATGTCGTCGCCGATAATGCCGGCAATGCAGGTGGAATAGACAAAGGCGGCATTGGGGCGGTAGGCGGTCACCAGTTCGCGCAGGCAGCGTTCCAGTTTCTTTTCGCCGCCGTGGATGACGTCCGTCTCCTGCAAGTCCGTGGAAAAGCTGTTGCGATGCAATTGCGGTCCCGAGGAGAGCGCGCCGCGAATGTCCCAGGTGTACACCGCGCAGCCGACCGGCCCATGCACCAAGTGCACCGCGTCCGCAATCGGGTAGAGCACCACCCGCGACCCGCAGAACACGCAGGCGCGCTGGCTGACCGAGCCGGCCGCGCTTTGCTTGCCGCATGCGACCTCGCCCCCGGCTTCCCCGTTGCGGAGAACTTGGGCGCGGCGTTCGTCAAGGATGGCGGCGTCATGCGGCATGGTGACGGGGTTGGCTTTCTTTCCGGCTTATGGTGGTTGCCGGGTAAAAAAGACAAAGCAAGGTCTATGCCACATCTATAAAAGGATGGCTTGTAAAAGTCGCAACAATTTAATATGCAAGATAAAGAAAAAATAACATGAAAATTTTTACGGTTTCGTGACGGAAGGAGAAGAGGGATGATCCTACCGCCCGGTAGGATCGATGCGCGGTTGGTACATTTTTGTGATACCTGTCGTCAGCGGCAAAGCGGGGCGCGTCAGAAATCGTAAATAGGCCCGGAGGTCGCCAGTTGCTGGCGCCGTTGTTCGTAATCCGGCATGACGCGGGCCAGCAGCCGCCAAAATGCCGGCGAATGGCCATTGTGGACGATATGGCACAGTTCATGCGTCACGATGTACTCGATCAGCCGCCGCGGCGCCATAATGATCCGCCAGTTGAAGCGCAACTGGCCGTCCGGGCTGCCGCTGCCCCAGCGCGTTTTTAGCTCCAGAGCCCGCGTTGAGGCAAATGTCACTCCCAGTTTTTTTGCCCAGGTGGCGGCGATGAGTTCCAAATGCGCCGCGGCGTGTTCGCGATACCAATACATCAATTGGCCGCGGACGTTGGCAGTCCGTACATTTTCCGGCAAGGCCGGGGGCAAGGAGAGCCAAAAACAGCCGCGTGCCAGGTACACCTTGGGGTGTTCCACCCTGGCGTCCTTGGTCATTCGCAGGTGGTATTGCCGCCCCAGGTAAAGATACGTTTCTCCGCTGACGAATTGCCGGGGACGTCTGGGGTGATGGCGCCGCAGCCAATCCTGCCGCTTCACGATCCAGGCCGCCTTTCGCCGGACTTCAGCGGCAATTCGCCGCCGTTTCAGTCCGTTGGGCGCGGCAACGGTTACCGTTGTGTCCGGATTGACCGTAACGGCAAGGGTTCGGCGGCGGTCACTGCGCTGTATCCGGTAAGTGATCGTGGTGTCGCCGAACGTCAGGCTCTCCAGCAGGGGTGTCTTCATCGGAGTCGTATTCTGGCCAAATCCATGATTTGGCTGGTGATATTTTCCGTCCGGTCTTCCTCAACGCCGCTCAAGCGCAGCAAACGCTTCACCTTCCGCCGCATTTCCCTCTGGACATCCTCTTTCTGCTGCCAATCCAGTACGGCGTCTTCCCGCAGCGCGTCGAGAATCCCTTCGGCCAGCTTGGGGAATTGGCCGTCGCCGTAGATCTCGCCGCCATCCGCCACTTCCAGGTTTTTGGCCAGGATGCCGTAGATCGGATAGGCCGCTTCCGTGACCCCATGCGTTTGGGCCAGTGCCTCCCGTCCGCTCTTGACCTGGCCGCGCAGTGACATTAGCAGCTTAAACTCCGCCGTATCATCAAGACGCTGTTCCCGCCGGTCATGGATGATCTGCTCCAGCCGTTCCTTCACGGATTGATAGAAAACCGGGTCTTCCTCCAGGCTGACGCTGATGGTGTGCTTGATGGCGTGTTCCATGCGGCTGGCCTTGGCCCGCGGGGAGTGCAATTTGGCGATCTCCGCGGGAAAGGCGTCCGACATGATGGAAACCGGTTCCAGCAACACGCGGACTTCCTCGCCCTTGACGTGCCGGGCAATGAGTTCGTCCACCCGTTGATGGCAATCGGACAACTGGAGGTCTTCTTCGTTGAAATAGGCGGCCATCTCCCGGCGCAAGCGGCGCAGCCAGGCAAAGTCGCTAAGAAAGGCGAGGGCGCGCTGATCCGGCAGCAACTGCTCAATAGCCCGGTAGAATTCCCGGTACCGGGCCAGGAACACCGCCCGCCGGTCTTCCGGCTCCAAGGTCAGTATCCACGGCTCGATGCTGTCCCGCGAAAGATCGGCCGGGAACAGGGCGTACACATCCGCCCGCCGCTGTTTCAGCGTCTGATAGGCGGCTTCGTCGTCGCGCCGCCGCAGCACATCGTCAATGACCAGGTCGTCGGTAAAAACCGCCAGCGCCTTGTCCAGGAATCCGGCGACGCCCCAGTAATCGACGATCAGCCCCCACTGCTTGTCCCGCTCCGGCAACGGCCGGTTCACCCGGGCGATGGCCTGCAAAAGGTTGTGCTCGCGCAGGGGCTTGTCCAGGTACAGGACGCGCTCAACCGGCGCATCGAACCCGGTTAAATACTTGTCCGCCACCACCAGGATCGCCAGCTTGTCCACGTCTTCTTCCTTGAACTGGTCGATGACAGCCTCTTCGTTTTCGAATAGCTTTTTCAGTGTCCACAGGTCGCTGTCCTTGCTGGCCGGATCGGAAATCAACAGCGCCACGCGGCCGGGGAAATACCTGCTCAGTTCCGTGTAGTACCGGGCCGCGCAGCGTTGCGAACAGGCCGCCACCTGAGCCTTGAACCCGTCCGGCTCAAAATGCTTCCGGTAATGGTCGGCAATGTCCTGGGCGATCATTTCGGTGCGGTCGGTGGCCGCTTCCGCGATCCGCCGCTCGGTGATTTCCTGCCGTTTCAGCTTTTCCCGCTGCACCTCCGTCAGGTGCGCGAACGCCGCATCAAAGAGCGGATCCAGCCGCTTGCCCCAAATCGCCAGTTCCGGCAACCGGCTCTCGTACAGGATCGGCACCGTCGCGCCGTCCGCCACCGACTGCGGCATGGTGTACTTGTGGATGTAAGGGCCGAACTTGTCTCGGGTCTTGTCAATGGGCGTTCCGGTAAAGGCCAGAAAACAGGCGTTGGGCAGCGCCTGCCGCATGTGCGCGGCAAACCACAGGTACTGCGACCGGTGCGCCTCGTCAACGAGCACGAAAATATTGTCGGCGTCGCTCAGGACGGGATGCTGGCTGACCACTTTCCCGCCGGTCTTCTCGCCCTCGCCGAAGAATTTCTGCACCGTTGTCATGACCGTCTGGCCCGGCGGCCCGCCCAGCAGCTTGCGCAGATGCCGCACTCGCGCGGCCCGCTGCGGGTTCTCGAAGCCGCAACTCTGGAACGTCTTGGAAATCTGCCGGTCCAGGTCCCGCCGGTCGGTGACGATCAGCAGCGTCGGGTTGCGCACCTCTTTTAGCCGCCGCAACTTCAAACACAGCCAGAGCATGGTCAGGCTTTTGCCGCTGCCTTGGGTGTGCCAGACCACGCCGCTGCGTTCCTTCATCGGCCGCGGGTCCGCCGGATCGGTGATCCGCCGAAGCGCCTCATTCACCGCCTCAAACTGCTGGTAGCGCGCCAGCTTCTTCACCACCCGGCCGCCGTCCCGGTCGAAGGCGACAAAGTTGCGGACCAGGTCCAGCAGGTTTTCCTTGGCGAACAGCCCGGCCAGCGCGATGTCCTGCTTGGTGGCCTGCCGTCCCAACTGCCGTTCCAGGTCGAACCGGCTGGCGGGATGGACGCTCTTCCATTCCATGTACCGGTTCAGGGGCGTTTCCACTGTGCCGTAGCGCGCATCGTTCCGTTTCAGAGCCACGCAAAATTGCAGGGTGTGGAACAGCCGGGCCACCCCCCGTTCCGGCTCCTGGTACAGCAGCAGATCCCGCACGGCGTGCTCGATGCCATGTTCGTCCCCCGGCGCCTTGCCTTCCATGGCCGCGAGGGGAATGCCATTGACGAAGAGCACCACGTCCAGCCGCCGGGTCGCCTGCGGCCCGCGCACCGTGAATTCCTCGACCACCAGAAATTCATTGTTTGCCGGCTCGTCGAAATCGATGTAGCGCACGCTCGGCGTCACCCACTTGCCGCCGCGCATTTCTTCGACCGTCACCCAGCGGCTCACCAGCCGATGGCAGGCCTCGTTGGCCTCCAGCACCCCCGCCGCCAGCGGCTGCCGCAGGGCCGCGACGGCCTGTTTCACCCCGGCGTCCGTCAGCCCCGGATTGATCTCCCGCAGCTTCCGCTCCAGCCGGGCGCCCAGCAGCGCCTCGGTGTCGTTCTCCCGCTCCGCGGCGAACGCCGGCGCCTGCCCGTCCGCATAGGCATAGCCCAGCACGTCCCGCAGCAGCTCAATCGCAGGGCGCTGAACCTCGGTATATTCGGGTCCGTTTTTGGACATAGCCCTTAAACCTTTCCTGGACGCGTCGCGTCCCTCGTCCTCGTCGTCGTTCTCGTACTCGGCATCGAATCGAGTACGAAGGACGACAACGAAAACGACGACGAGCATAAGAATCGAGAAGGTGAAGAGGAACGGCGCTTCCCAAACCCTCCGTTAAACCGGTTTGTGTCTTTTGCGGATTCCGCAGGCCGCCTTCGTGCGACAGACCCTGCGTGGGATAGCGGGGGCGGCCTGCGGAATCCGCAAAGGGAGCACCCTTT
>CAITYL010000378.1 GCA_903896595.1 uncultured Lentisphaerota bacterium | reverse complement strand
GCTTCCCCACCACGAGTAGGAAAAACCCGAATTATAGAACGCCTCGAACATGGCGACGGCGCTGATGGCGCCGAAACCCGCCTCGCCGCGGGCGTTGCAGACCAGATAGCGCCCGGAGACCCGGCTGGCGGCCATGAAGTCGGCCACGCTCGAGGAGCGGCTGCGCGTAGCGAAGGAAATCCACACCAAGGAGACCAGGGGAATGAGGATGATGCCCAGGTCAAGGAGACTAAAATTCATGTTTGGTGCTTTCTGTCGTGGATAAGGGGGGGTAATCAGTCAATGGCAAGGTAGCGCGAATCCGGAGCTGGAAGCTCCGGCCACTTCTCGACGTCGGTTGCCCGGCCCGGCCTATCACCCTTCGCCTGGGGCATGCGTTCCGGCGAGCGCATGCCAGAGCATTACCTGTCCCTATCGGATTTCTCTTATTCGTAGACGTGGCGACCATAGGTTTCCCGGGTAAACAGGGAGGAGGCGAAGGATACTGCGGCCAGGACTGCCATCGCTCCGAAGATGGTGGCATAAGCTTTTGGCGGATAGACGACGGAAGTGGCGGTTTTTATCGTTTGATTGGCAAAATGGTTTAGCACGGCACCTGAAAAATTGGCGCAACCGGCAATGAACAGATAGACCGTGCTGTTGATTACGCCGACCGCAACGCCGACGGCGTCCGAAGGGCATAGTTCCCGGACCGAGGAAACAAAAATGGTTCCAAATCCGGCCGACAGGGCCAGCAACACGTAACAGGCCGCGAAATACCATCCACCCCCGTGTGATCGGATGCCGACGGCTAGCAAGATGCAACCGATCAAGGTTGACAGGGTTGCCACAATCATGAAACCCTTTCGCCGGTTGCCGCACAACCGGCTGATGACGCCGGACAGCACCGCCGTGGCCATGCTGCCGATCATCATCACCGAGGTGACGGTGGCGGCGGTAGACGAGGCCAATTCGGCGTAATCTTCCAGGAATTTCTTGCCGATGGTGGCCTGCAGCGTGAAGTAAAGACCGTAATTGATGGTGGCGCAGGTGAGGACGCAGAGATATGGCCGGTTGCGGAACAATTGCCAGAGTTTCGTCAGCCGGAACTCGGTTGCGTGGTGCGGGGCCGACAGTTGCCGCCGGCTGGCGTGGAAAATCAGGGCCAGAACCAGGGTGGAGAGGATGGCAATGGCGAACAGCGATTGACGCCAGCCCATGGCCCGGGCCAGTCGCTCGTATGGCAGCGTTCCAAACAGGCCGCCGGAAAAACCAATGAAATAGGCCACGCCCATCATCGGCGCGAAATTGGCACCCCCGAACAGGCGGTCCAATTCCTTGATGATGCACAGGTACATAAAACATGAGCCAAAACCGGCCAGGGCGCGGCTGAAGTAGAGCAGGGGCAGGGAGTGGGCAAGCGGGAACAGCAGGGAGCCGGCGCACATGAAGACGCCGCCGGCCAGCAGGGTTTTCAAGCCGCCATAACGGTCCGCCAAAATGCCGATGAACAGTTGCGAACCGCCGTAGATGTAAAGAAAGATCGCTCCGAGCGCGGTGACCGCCGCCGCCGACAACCCCATGTCGGCCTGGATTTCATTGAAAATAGTACCGGGGATGGCGACCCGGTTGAAGTAGGAGAAGAAATACAGGGCCGTCATGCCGGCCAGCAGGGTGATTGCGTGCCGTTTTTCCTTGGACTGCGTGAACGCTGCATTCATGCGGAGGCGATCTCCGCCAACTTGGCGACCAGCCGTGCCGCGGTGGCGGTGAGCCGGGCACCGACGGCCGGCGCGAAGAAGCTGTTCCACGCCTCGTAACCGCCTTTGGCATAGGCGTCCTCGGTGACGATGTAGCCGTTCAACTCGCCATTGACCAGGGTGACGGGATGGGTTTTCATGACCGTCTTCAGCTTAAGCTCAAGCCCGTATTCCACAAAGGTTTCGCAGGGAAAGCCCGCCAGGCACCGGTCGCCGATGCGGACCACCTGGACGTCGATGGGATTACACGCCTTCATGGCCGCATCAAGCTCACCGGTGGTTTGCAGCCGGGCCAGGGTCAGGGTTTCCTCGGCGCCGAAAACGGCACATTCGGCGGTGCGCACAGGACCATGGGGGGTGCCCGCCGCCGTGAGGCGTGCGTACTCGGCGCGGGCATGCTTCAGGGTGGTTTCGGCTTCGGTGACTGTGGGGAAGCGGCGGCGTTCGATGGCGACCGCCTCAAGGACACCCGCCAGGACGACGGAGTCTGAAAAATCGGCGTCAGTGAGCGTGGAGACGGCTTGGGCGATGAATTCCCCAAGGCGGTTGCCGAGCCGTTCCGCTTCCGCAAAGGTCTGATTGCGGACATGGTAACGGGGGCTTTGGTTGCCGCACAGGCCGTTGTCGTAGAGAACGGTGACGTCCTCGCCCAGCCGGGCGCCGAGGTAATGGCGGCAGCAGCCGGGGAAATCGGCGCTGACCAGGGTGGAGTCCTCGTGCAGGACGGTCGGGTGCATGCCGTAGACCAGGGAGAGCGCGGTCAGGCGCCGGGTCTGCGGACTCCGCACAACGAGCAGGCCGCATTCCGGGTCGCGGGGGGCGTCGGGGCGGTGGCGGTTGCAACCGACGCCGTCCACCGCGCAGGAGGTCCAGGCGATTTCCGCCGGGGCACGCTTGGCCCATGCCTGGGTGGCGGCGTCCACGACGCCGGCCGTGAGCCGGGCCAGATACGTTGGATCGCAGGGGGGGACCACGGCGTCATCCTTGGCATTGGGCGTATCGGTGGTGATGGGGCCCGAATGCGTGTGGGTGCAGGAGACAAACACGCCGGCGTCGGTGACCCCGGTCGCCGCAGCAATGCGCTGGCGGAGGTCGCGGGCGGTAGGCGGATTGAAGCAGATAATGTCCACCGTAACCTTGATCAGCGCCGCCTTCCCGTTGTCCAAGGCCAGAGCGGTGGCGTACAAGGGGTCATGAATGCCGGTCGAGATCCGGGGGACATGGGGATACCCCGCCAGAAACATGGGGGTGACGGGGCTGATATCGATGCTTGCCGTGCCTGCTTTTAACATGAGTTGACACGCCTTCTGAATACGTTGGTTACGGGTTACGGCCTGTTGAAGAGGAAGTTGACGGTGTTGTCAAAGGCGATGTGATGAATCAGGTCGCGGGGCAGGGCGTTGAGGATTGCACATTCGGCGCCATACGATGAGCGCAGCGCCACGTCCGTGGCCACGCCGTGGACGTCCGTGAATTTCTTGATGAAGGAGTAATAGGGTGCATCCGTGCCCCACAGCATTTTGCCTGGAAACGCGTTGGCAATCTGCCGCATCGCCGTCTGGGGGGCGGAGTAATCCACGTCCAGCCGCTCCGCCGGCGGTGGAACCGTACGGCTGTTGGCCACGGCCAGGTCGCAATGGATCTTGAAAGCGGAAAAGTCGATGAAGCAGTTGGGAAGCTTTCGGGCGCGCTCAAATGCCGCCGTGGAAAAACGGGCGGTGTGCGCCAGGCAGAAGCGGAGGCCAGGATGGGTCTCGACCACCTCCAAGGCGTCCGCCAAGGGCGCCCACGGGTCACCCTGATCGTAGGAGACATGGAGGATGACCGGCAGTTGCCGGCGGGCGGCGAAGTCGAGGATCGCCTTGCCCTTGCCGCGCAGATCTTTCAGATATGCCCGCAGGTAGGTGGAACAGGTCTTGAGTCCGTACAGCCGGTACTGGCCGCACAGCGCCTCCAGCCCCGCCACCTGCTCCTCCACCCGGACGGACGGGTCGAACATGGCGAAGGGAAACGCCCGCTCGCCCTGCTCCGGATAGATCTCATAAATCTCCCGGAGCAGGAGCCGGTTTTCCTTTTCATAGGGATACCGGGAGCGCATCGCCGCCGGGGCTTCACCCGCCGGCAGGTGATAGCTGGAACCAAAAGGAAACACCACGGCCCGGCCAACGCCATGCCGCTCCATCCGCTCCGCCAAGTCATCGAAACTCATGGCGTATGGATGCGAGTTTTCCAGGTAGTTGGCATAATCCAGCCCCACATGGACATGGCTGTCAATCACACACGGCGCCAGTTTCATGGCAAATCCTTTAATATCCCTTGTCCCAGTCCGGGGCGATGTCGCGGGCGGCGGATTCGGAGACATAGACGTCGGTGCGCAGGGTTTGCAGGATGGATTCCGGCACGCGCGGGGTCACCGGGCCGTGGAGCACCAGCCGAGTGGTCAACCGCTGCCAGGAGGTGGCGGTGCCGTGGACGGAGATGGCGTGCGTGTCGAATCGGTGCTTGGCACCGATCACTTCGGCGGGACCGATGGTGGCGGCCTTGGGGGGGACGGCGGCCAGATCGCCGCTCATGCCGAAGCTGCCATGCAGCGAATTCTGGGCCAAGGTGAACGGACTGAGCGTCACGATCCGCGGCCCCATTTTCTTCCATTCCTTCAGGCTGCCGGCGAACTCGGGGGCGTCGGGTTCGATGAACGCCAGGTGCCCGGTCCAGCCGGGGCCGCTGTAGCAGATATCCGCGCCGCCCAGGTCGGCGATCATCTTGCCGTAATGTTTGAGGTTCTTGTTGGTGAAGCCGACGAGCTGGCGCTCGGGCGGGCGTAGCTTCGGATCGATGGCGCCATAGAAATATTTTTTGAAGGCGTGGGCGAAGCCGAACTCCCAGCTTTCCGGAGCGATGTTGCCGTCCTGGTCCGCATATTCGTCCATGTTGAAGGTGTGGACGTGCTTGCAGTCGACCTGGAACAGGTTGATCAGGTACGCCACCTTGGCGTAGCTCGGGCAGGGGTTGGGGGTGATGAAGACGATCCGCCGTCCCTCGTCGGCCGCGGTCTTGATGCGGTGAAACATGTCGGCGACCCAGATCAGTTCAATATCGCCGTCCGGCACGACCTTGATTTTGAAGTCCGGGTTGGGGTGTTTTGCGATGTCCGCCCGCTTGATCTTTCGCGCCCGGGCCAGGGCGGCCTGGTCGCGGAATGGCACGCAAAGGGCGGGGTCGAAGGTGAAGGCACTGGCCATGCGAGGTCTCTCCTAGCGGGGGTTATGTTTTCGGAACAGGCTTGAGGCTCTGACAAAACCCCGTTTGACTGATGGGGTGTTCAGGGTTCAATGTTCAGAGTTGGATATCGGAGGGGCACGGATCGTAGTGCGGATGAGGCACGCGGGGGACGCGCAACCCTCCGGATTGATACAACGCCGGCGGGCGGTCACACACGATCCGAAACACGGGACACAGCGAATCCGGCGGCCGGTCGGGCAATCCGCTCAAGGTAACCCGCGTTCCTTCCTGCCGGAAGGATACCGGTCGGCCGGCGTCCCCCAGCAGTTGTACACTGAGCACGTTTGCGGCCAAACCGCCGAAGGTCAATTCATTTCCCGGCCAGCGCCGGACGAGCCAATGAAGGTTGTTTTTGCGGGCGGTGAACGGACCGTGGAACGACCAGTCGCCCCGGTGATCGCCGCGTTCCCGCAGATCGAAGGTGAACGGTTCGGTGTCGTAGATGGCCTCGCCACCACAACGGGCCAGCCAATCCCCAACGGTTTCCAGTATCTGGACGGACTCCGCCGGTACGGAACCGTCGCCGCGCGGGCCGAGATTGAGCAGTAAATTGCCCCGGCCTTGCGCCGCCGTCGCCAGCAGGTCCACGATCTGGGCTGGCGATTTCCAGTCATGATCGCCGGCGTGAAACCCCCAACTCTGGTTCAGGGTCATGCAGGCTTCCCAGGGCCGCCACGGCTGCGGCGCACCCAGGTGGCCCTCCGGGGTGGCAAAGTCGCCCGGCAACCCGTTGCGCCCGTTGAACAGGATCCGGGGCTGAATCTCACGCACCATGGCGTTCATGCGCTCCGCCTGCCACCCTTCGGCGTTGAATGGCCACCAGCCGTCGTACCAGAGTACGTCGATGGGATTGAACCGCGTCACCAGTTCGCGGATGCGGGCAAAGGTGGCGTCAATAAACCGCGCATAAGCGGCCGGATCCTCCAGCGCGGCCACGGCGTCCGGCTGGTCGTGCCAGTTGTTGAGGCTGTGGTAAAGGCCGATGCGCAGTCCGCGCCGGCGCGCCGCCGCCACCAGTTCCGCCACCAAGTCACGCCGGGCGGCGGTCTTGGCCGTGCTGAAATCGCTCAAGGCGGTGGCGTACAGCCGGAAGCCCTCATGATGCATCGTGGTCAGCACCACATAGCGCATGCCGGCGCGCACGGCCAGGTCGCACAAGGCGTCGGCGTCGAACCGTTCCGCGGTGAACCGGGCCGCCAGCGTGCCGTACTCCTCCCGTGGAATCTCCTCGCGATTCCATGCCCATTCGGCCCGTCCTAACAGGCTGTACAGGCCGTAATGGATAAACAAGCCGTAGCGCGCCTCCGAAAACCACGGTGCATCGGCCGGGCCGCGCCCTGCGCGCGGGGGTGAGTTAATCAAGGAGGGCGTCGTCATTGGGCCTATTCCTTTTTGACTAGCACAACCCGTTCGACACAGATGGCATCTTCATCTCCGGCTTTGGCGTGGGGGAAGCGTGGTCCCGCGAACTTGATTCGTGCCCAGAACTCAAACTGCTGGTCCGGTTTGGTCAAGTCGAACGCAGTGTCCGCATCGAGCTGGAGAAGCCAGCTCCAAAATAGGTACATGTAGGAGTCGGGCTTCACCGGGAAGGTGCCCATCCGGTACCAATGATAGCCCGGACCGACGATGTCACCGGCCTTGATGGACGCGCCGTCCCATCGCGTCTTATCTGCCTTCCCATACAGTCCCCAGGACATGGGGAGCGTGTATTTCTCCGGGGTTGGCACCTTCGCACCGGTCAGATCCAGGCGATAGGCAAACCCGGTCTCAGCCTCCGCGTCGTTGACCACCTTCACAAGGCCATTGCAGGTGCGGATCGCGAGCTGGGCCGCATTGTAATCATGGACCATGCCGCGCGGCAGGTCGCGAAACTTCCGCGGCAAATCCACCGTGTCCGGCATCCTGGCGAAGCGCTTGATCTCGTCCTCGGCGATGAGCTTCTCTTGGGCGCGCTGGGCGGTGGGCACGCGCTGATCAATCTGAGCGTACCAGGTCGCGAGAGCCCGTGCGCTGACCGCCTCACGGTTGAACGGGAAACCGGCCGGCCCGCCGGGACCAGCCCGCCACTCGCCCATCAGCTTTGCGTAGACGGCGAGCGTGGCTCGGTCCAACGGCAACCGCGCGAAGCGGACCCGCCGCAACAGCGTCGCGTCTGTTTTCACGGCCTGCTCGGCAGCGTCAAACAACGTCTGCGCATGAGTGATGAACGCGAGATTGAGGTAGGTCAACCGGCTGGGCAACGGCTGCCAGCAGGTGCATGTGCTTTTGCGTACCCGTGCCTCCTCCTCCAAGGCCCTCAAGTAGGCCTTGACCGCCCGGCCCGCCGGCCCGTAATAGCCATTCATAAACGTGTCGGTGAGTTGCTCGTAGTCAGCCGCGGCGTTCTCGAGGGTTTTCATCATCATCCAGACCTTGAAGTCGCGCCCGTCGGCGAGCAGCGGGAACTCCATCTCAGTGAAGACACCCTCAACGTTGTGCGCGGCATAAAAGCGGTAATCCGGCCCGTAGGTGTGCGTGGTAGGCAGGGGCATGCCGCCGGGGCCGTCGAAGTCGTAGGTGACCCCATAGTCCCAGATGCGCAGATTGCGGCTCACGCCGGCCCAGGTCAGCAAGTGGTTGCGAAACGCCTGGTTCTCCGGCGCGGTGATGGGTTTGAGCATGTCGGCTTCGGTGTCGCACAAGCGGACGATCACATTGGCGTGGCACTTCAGGGTCTTCGGCGCCTGCTGGGTGTACATGTAAGCCAGCGTGTCAATGAAGACCTTGGGGTACTGGTCCTTGATGCCATCGGCCATAAAGTTCACGAACGCCAGCAACGGTCCGGCCTCGGAGCCTTCGGCGTTGGCGATCACCTGGCACGGCGCGCACTGACACGGGTTGCCCCAATCGTTCTGGGAGACGCTAAACACCAGTGGCGGCGGCAGATTTGCGGCCTTGGCTGCCGCCCAGGAGGTGGCGACGTAGTGGCGGAGCTTGGCGAGGAAGGCTTGGCGCAAGTCAGGGTTGGTAAGGCAGAGCTGAGCGCCTTCACCAATGCGCTGACCATTGATCAGCGAAAACCACTCCGGGTGCGCGGCGAAATAGTCTTTGGGCGGGAAATAGGAGAAAAAGGTATGCACATGGTACGGCGGTCCGTAGGCTTGGGCGCCGCCATAAGCGCTCGTGATCGCGCTGTCGCCCTCGCCGTTCAAGCGGTTGCGGGCCGCAAACCGCCCGCCGTCCTGCCCATAGAGCATGTAGATGTCGCGATAACGAAAGGTCGGCTGGCCCCGCAGATTGAGCGCGGCGAGGTGCAAGGTGGGCTGGCTGGGAACCGTCTGCTCCCATGGATTCCACCAATGTACGCCCAGCACATCCTCCAGAAAATGATAGGCCGCGTACAGCGTGCCGCGCGGTTGCCCGCCGACCAGGCACAGGTCATGGCCGGAACTGCGCACAAGCCATTCCTCGTCGCCTAGCTGGCTGGCCTCCAGTCCCAGCTTACGTCCCACCGCGCCTGGCCCGACCGCGATCACTGGCTTGCCCGCCGCCTGCTCCGGGGTCACGATGGCGAATTCCGCCGTCGTGATTTTCTTGAGATAGGCCGCCAGTTCCGTGGCGGCGGTCTGCTCGGGCATCGTGGCGTCCGCGGCCAGGGTAATGACATACGAGGTTTGTGACCCCTTGGCCAACGGTAAGACATCGGTGTCTGCCGCCAGACCGGCAGTACTCAGACAGGTTGCCAGGAACGTGCCGGCGGCAGGAAAATAGTTTCTCACGAGCATGGTGATGAAGTGCGTTCTCATGCGTTCCTGATCCTCAAAGTTCTGTATCTATTTGCTTATCCGAGCCCGGAACGTTAGTGATACGGGTCACAAAGGTAGCAGTCTTCCAAGAAAAGTGGCTTCTTTTTGACCGGTAACTTGCGCTCCCTGCGGTCGCTTCGTTCGCGGCTCGGAATTGAAAACCAAAACGATTCAAGTGCGGGAGGCTAGTCCGTATCAAGCCACCGATAGCTGCCATCGGCTGGCGTTACCCGTTGATTTAAGTTGGGGAATCCGACATGACCATCAAAAAAGGAGATCGTACTTCTAAAGCCGTCGGGGTCATGGTAGGTGCGGGTGAGCGCGGGCCACCATCCACAGACCGCGTATTGAGTTGTCTCCCCAATGCACAGGAGCTGGGTAGGATGCCTTACCTGGGAGATATTGGTCAAGCAGTTTGGCCATCCAGAACTGGCGAAAGACACGCCGCTGCCGCCGCCGGGAGCCACCCAAAACCCTAGCGTCATTCCATAAGTTGTCCCGTAAAAATCGAATAACGTTCCGGGGGTCATGACGCTGCCAGGCAGGGTATTGGGGGAGTCGCTTGGGCACATGAAGACTTTGGAGTTCAGTCCAAGATAGTCCGTCATGGGGCGACGAGTTGCCGGCAACAAGTCCTGATAACCACAGGTCACACCATCCTTGGCGCCCCCCCAATTTCCGGGGTTCCCCGCATCAGAACTGGGGGTGACTGGATTCATTTGAAAAACGCCGCCGCCACTGTCGCCGAGGTAGGATTGAAAGGCGATTGCGATATTTTTCAAGTTACCAATGCAGGCAATGCTTTTGCCCTTTTCACGGACGGAATTCAAACTTGGCAGCAGCATAGAGACAAGGATGCCGATGATGGCGATCACCACCAACAGTTCGATCAGGGTGAATTTCCTGGCCTTGAACATGTGATGCCTTCTTACGAATAGGGATTTTGATGGGGTGGCGGCTGAACCGCCACCCCAACAAGGGATTCAGTTGCGGCAACCGCAACTGGCCAGACCGGTTCTTCAGTCCGGGTCAGTTCCGACGGCGGCGCAACAGCGCCAGCGCGCCCAGGCCGAGCAACGCCAATGAGGCAGGCTCGGGAACGGGACCGCTGATTTGAAAGCCGTTGAAAATGGCAGTCGTACCGTTAGGCAGAACCACACCGGTGATCACTCCGCCCGCACTAGCGGTGATGTCTGGAAAGACCACATAGTTCGCATTCTTCACGAAGGCAGAGTTTGACCCAAGATCTGCCGTTTCTTCAAGCATGCCAACGGTAAATTTCGTGTAGCAACTAATGTAACCCGCGTTTTGTGAATAGAAGTACACCTGATACTTCTCGCCGGCAACCAAGCCGTTGATCGTGATGGCTCTGTCGCCACCATAAGTGTAGTCGCTTAGCAATTTAGTGGCAAAACCAGCCTGTTTTTCGCCGCTCTGATCGTCGGTGCCACCGCTCGCACCAAGCGTAATCCAGAACGACGTCTGCGTGACGCCATCTGAAGCGGTCAGTGCTCCGGAGGTGGTGGCACCAGACTCTGCCACGGTCAGACCGTTCCAGAACGTACCCGTATCGGAAGCCGCCCCAATACCCGAATAGGTGCCGGAACCGCCACCCGACTTGTTGAAGTCGACGTTGACCATCGCGGCGGAAGCCACGGTTGCCAGGCTGAACAACGCGACCATGATCGAGGTCCCAACCACGGCTGTGGTCGCAGGTTTTTTTAACTTAAACATGATCCATACTCCTCGTGAAATGTTGATTGCCGAACGCTATAACTTTGGGGCGGTTCTCACCGTTTTTCTCAGAACGCGGTCTTCGTAATACTATCGCAAATTCAAGCAACTAGATTTGGAACGACGTCCCTCCTTTTCGTTTGGTCGGTTGTTGGGTGGCCACCAGAAACCCTGGCAGCTTCGGAAAAACGGGCGGGACGCAACGTGGACATCGGCCTTCCGGTCCCGCACGACTCACGAACGATCAGTTCACACGGGAGGACCTCCCGTTCCGGGGCCGTGACCGTGTCGCCACGAATCCGGGCGAACAGCCGTTCCGCCGCCCGCGTACCCATGGCCGCGGTGGGCTGGCGCATGGTCGTCAAGGAGGGAGTGGTATGGGCTGCCGCGAGGATGTCGTCAAAGCCGACGATGGCCAGCTCGTCCGGCACCCGCACACCGGCCAGCCACAGGCAACGCATGGTCTTGATCGCCAGCATGTCGGTGGGGGCCACGATGGCCGTCGGACGATCATGGCGCGCCATCAACTGCGTGACTAGCTGGGCGATCTGGCGGTCGATGGCGTCCTCATTCGCGAGGAGGTCGCCAATGGCCAGTTCCGGCGCCGCCTCGGGCGCAAAGCCAAGCTCGGTTACCGCCGCACGGAAGCCGTCCAGCCGCGCGCGGGCCGCGAAATCCCAGGCCACCGGTGGCATGTAGAGAAAACCGATGCGATGATGCCCCAGTCCCGTCAGATGGCGCACCGCGGTGCGAATGCCACCCCGATTATCGGCCACCACCCGGGCGATCCCGGGCAAGGGCAAATCCTGTTCCAATAGCACCAGCGGAACACCCGCCTTTTCCAGTTCCAACAAATGCCGCTCGCCGCCCGTTGGACGAGGGGCGAATGGGATCATGATCACACCTTCGACCCGGCGACGCAGTAGCAGGTCGAGGTAGCGCCGTTCCCGGTCATAATCCAGTCCGGTATCGCAGAGGATGATATTGTAGCCACGCTCAAACGCTTCCTGCTCAATGGCGCGGACCATGGGCGAATAGACGGTGTTGCCGATCATCGGCACCACCACGCCCAGCAGTCCCGTGCGTTGATTGACCAGGTTTTGGGCGACCAAGGACGGGCGGTAGCCTAACGTATCAATGGCGGCCAGAACGCGCGCCCGGGTAGTCGCGCTGATCCGGCCCTTATTATTAATCGCGCGCCAAACGGTGGCGACCGACACCTTCAGCCGCTTCGCCAACTCGTGAATCGTTGGGGACGCCGCGTTCGAATCCGGCTTGGTTTCAAGTTTAAACTGGTTTTTCATAATCTTACGAGTGTTCGATAACACGATTAGCGTTATCGATTACACAAACACTATAATGGCACTCAAAAAAAAGCAAATACAACCGCCGGAATGCCGTGGGATTGAAACAAAAAACCAGTCGAGTGCGAGAGGCGAGCGCGAGCGCCGCTACGCTGAGCGCGAAATGCCTGTTGGTTGCGGATTACGGCTGCCCGTCCGCAGTGCCAGGCTCACCGGCGGCCGCCGGTGGCACCGGCGGGAACGTTAGTGACGGGTCCCAAAGGTTGCGGTCTCCCAAGAAAAGTGGATGCTTTTTGACCGGTCACTTTCGCTCCCCGCGGTCGCTTCGTTCACGGCTCGGCTTGGGATTGAACCGATAAACGGAGTTTTACAAGCGCCTCACTTATAATAAGAAAGTATACAAAGTACGAAAAATGCCGCTTTTTGTCCCCCACGTAACGGCTCTAAAACCTTCACCAACGGACACTCTCCGAGAGGCGTTGCGCCGAGCTGGGGCTCGGCGTTCCCAGGGAAGCGCCGTTACTTTAACGGTTAGGGTGCG
This sequence comes from uncultured Lentisphaerota bacterium, assembly GCA_903896595.1. Taxonomy (GTDB): domain Bacteria; phylum Verrucomicrobiota; class Lentisphaeria; order Oligosphaerales; family CAITYL01; genus CAITYL01. The sequence goes on along the minus strand of CAITYL010000378.1, from coordinate 303 downwards.
GCGGCTTCGGTGGCGAGATAGTGGTGCAGCCAGTTTTCGTAGGCGGCCAGGCCGGCGGCCTCAATCGCCTCATGGGGACCGTGGCCGCCATGGCCGGGCAGGCCCAGGATGGCGATCGGCACCTGCATCGAACGGAAGTGCCGGGCGTCCGTGGCACCATTCAGGTGGCGGATCTCGATGGCATGGCCCAGGCCGGCCTCCATGGACCGGTGCAGTTGTAGCAGGATCGGATCGTTTGCGGCCAAGTTCAGAGGCCAGCATTCGACGGCGCCCTCGACTTCCAGGCCGGACGCCTCCTGAATG
>CAITYL010000377.1 GCA_903896595.1 uncultured Lentisphaerota bacterium | reverse complement strand
TATCTCCCGCAGAGGCGCAGAGGCGCGGAGAAAAATAAATCAGGCGTTATGGCACTATTTTGACTTGGCGGTTTCTCTGCGCCTCCGCGCCTCTGCGGGAAAATACCGTATGAAAGCGCCGTCAAGCCGGCGACACTCTAAAGCATCAGCCCGGTTCCCGGCTGACGCGGTTAAGCATTAACGCCGATGGGGCGTTGCCCCATCGGGTATCAGGCGCGCCGTTGGCGCGCCAAGGTTATTTCTTCGCTTGCGCCTGGCGGTCGATCTCGTCGAAGCGGGCTTTGTCGGCCAGCGACACATGGCCGACAACGCGGCCATCGTCCAGGGTGTTGGCCACGCGCTTCTCCAAGTCGCGAACCAGGCGGCGCGTATCGATGGCGCCCCCAACAAAGAACCACACCGTCGAGACCGCGCCCACGATCAACGCCGTCGGGATCGTATTAATGTAGAAGTACATGCTCCAGGCCTCGGCCGACCACGGCGAGAAAAAGTTCCAAATCAACACGCCGCAGAACATGATGCCGAAGCCGTAGACCAGCGACCAGATGACCACCGACCAGGCAATGATCTTGTCGCCCCGCGTATATTCCGGCGTGATGCCGACGAGGTTGTTATACAGATTCTTCCACGTCCACACCGGAGCCTCGACGACGATGCTGTCGGCGTCGGTATATTTGCCGCGATGGAACAGGCGGTCCAGATTGAACGGCTCTTTGTAGGTCAGCAGCGAACCACCAACATACGCCCCCATGCCCAGCACCATCGACATGAAGTAGATTTCCATCGAGTTGATCGGGAATTTCACCGGGTCCATCGCCCAGACAATGTACGGATCGAACGGCTTGGAAACCATCACGAGCAAATTGCCGATCGGCTGGGCATAGCCGTGCGCGTCAAGGAACGGATAGATGCTGCCGGCCCAGTTGCGCTGGCAGAGCAGTCCCGCCACCGACAGGCCCGAGCCGAAGATCAGCGCGCACCATGCGCCGCAGGTCGTGCCGAAGCGCGTATACAGGCCGCCGACCATGATCGGTCCCGCCCCGCCCAACCACACCGAGCACATGATCATGACGAACATGTTGATATAGTCCATTTGGGCGAAGAACAGCGACACCACCAAGAAGAACACCGCGGTCGCGGCTGAACACCAGCGCAGATACCGCAGGTGTTCGTCGGTCGTCAACGCACTTTTCTTGAGCGGCAGAATCACGTCCTGGACCACCGTGCTGGAGGCGTTGAAGATGCGCGCGTTGTCCGTCGACAGCAGCAGCATGACCATCAGCAGGGTGAACAACCCCATCAATACCGGCGAGAACATCGATTTCAGCATCACCGGCATCATCATCTGATTGTACAGCGAGCGGAACTTCTGGAAGGTCTCGTTGCTCTGGCCGCTCTGCGCGCCGGCGGACTGGCCGTTGCCCGCAGTGCCTTCCCGGAAGGTCGTCAGCGCCGTATCAAAGAACTGGGTGTCCGGGTTGCGGGTGCGGGAGTACGGCGGATCGATGCCGATGGTGTGCGGAATCGGTTTCAACTGCGACACCCGTTCCATCAGCTTGGCCTGGGTGGCCGGATTGTCGACCACCTCCCGCGAGATGCGCTCCGTCAGCTCGACCCGAACCTGGTGGGACTGCGGGGCAAATCGCCCGCCCATCATAAAGACGATCACGAAAATACTGATCAACCCCATCATCGTCCAGGAAAAACCGTTGCGCCAGGAACCGAGAATATTGGCCATTTTCTGCTCATGCGGGGTGCGTCCGGCATTGGTGGTGTCGTTGCCGACCCACGCCGCCCGGTTCAACACACCGCCCAGAATGGTCACCACCAGCGCAAACAAGTTGAAGTCGCGCAAGGACTGCACGTCCATCGGATTCAGGAAACTCTCCCCCGGCGCCCGGTCCAGCATCACCGGCCCGACATCCTGGAACCAGGACATCCGGGTCAAAATGAAGACGGTGAAAATCACAAAGATCGGGTAGCTCAAAAGCCCCTGAATACTGTCCGTGATCAGCAGCGAGATGCGGCCGCCCGGCCACAGAATGCACATCGCCAGGGTCAGCAAAAACGCCACCAAGAAGCCATAGGTCGACAGCTCGAAGCCGAACACGTTGAACTTGTGCGGCAAGCCGATGAAGTAAATGAAAAAGCGCACCGCCACCGCCGGGCCGATCGCGTTGGTGATCATTTCCGCGAAGGTCCGGATGCTCGCCGCCGTGATGCGGAACGACCGGCTGTAGCGCTGTTCCAGGAACTGCCCCATTGACAGGCTGCGCGTCTGACGGAACCGGTAGATCGTAAACCCCGTCAACGCCATGAAAATCCACACCGGCGTCGCCACGGCGCCCCAGAAGCCGATCGCCATGCCGCATTGATAGCCCTGCTCGCACATGCCGACCAGCGTGATCACCGACAATCCCGCCGCCAGGTCGCCGACACAAATCACGTACCGCCCCGCCACGCGGCCGCACGCCAGGTAATCGGCCACATCGCGGACATACCGCTTGGAATAGAACGCCGCCCCAAGAATGACGACCAGCGGGACAATGACGATTAGCCAACTCAGTAGGGTCATTGGGATTATCCTTAGCGTGTCACCCGGCAACTCGGCGCGCATTAACTAAAACTAAATTTAAGGAAAAGCCATAAACATACGCCACCGACGGCCAAAACCAAGCCCGTCTATGTCGGTTGGGAACCCCCTTTTTAGGAAAGGTGGTTCCCAAACCCTCCGTCAAACCTTTTTGTGCCTTTTTGCGGATTTCGCAGGCCGCCCCTGCTGTTCAATCGTGGGTTGCCGTGCCGTCCTTGGCCACCTCCACGGTGCGAACCTGGGCGGTCTTCAGCGCTCCGGGAACCCCGGCACTGGCGGCATCCTCGACACGGTGCCTCACCGGCAACGGCGGCAATGGCGGGAAAGAGAGCGGCCAGTAGAACCAGAGAACGCGTCATGTGAACCGCAGAGTGACGAATATTGAGGTCCGAATAACGAAGGAAATCCGCTGAAGGACAGCAACGACCTCAAGATTCTGCGGTTCAACATTCGGCAATCTGCGGTTTAATTCATTTTTCACCCTAATGCGGTTTAACACGCTCCGGTCTCGTGTCTCTGTGCCCTCTGTGGTAAAAATACGGTGGTCACGGTTACGCCGGGCCAGGTCAATAATGCGCCGTGTAATACGGCATGTACGTGCCAAGCTGGGCCGTGGCTTTGAGCCATTGGGTGTGCCCGTCGCAGAACAGCATGATGCCGCCGCCGGAATGCCGGCTCCCCGGCAGCATGCCGGGCACCGCGAGACTGGCTTCCACATCAGAGGGGCGGGCGCAGAAGTAGGAATTCGTCTCCGTGAAATAGCAGTAGCGGCTGGGGCTTTGCTCGCTGGCCGCCCGGAGATTGGGAATATAGGGCGTGTAACTGGTTTCCCATGGCCGCATGATGTAATTCCAAAACCGTTGCATATTGATGCCGTAACCAATGGTGTTGTAGTCAACGTATTGGCTGGTGGTGCCCCGGTTGGCCAGGTCGAAATCGGCATAGGAGCCGCACCGGTAGAGTTTCTTGCTGGAGACGTAGCCCAAATCCAGCAGGACATCGGCCCAGGTGCCGTAGGCGGTGGTCCAATAAGCGCCATCGTACCAGTTGACCATGCGGAAATCGTTGTTGTCCGTCGTGTAACCCTCGGCCGCCAGATTGATCTGCCGCAGATTCGACTGGCATTGCGCGGCGTAGGCCTTTGACCTGGCCGCGCCCAGGGCGGGCAGCAGCATGGCGGCCAGGATGGCAATGATGGCGATGACCACCAACAATTCGATGAGCGTGAAACGGCGCCGGTTATTCATAAAGACACACTCCGACGGGTTTATTCCAATCACACGTCAACATGATTTCACAATTAACCGCAACGATCGCAGAGATCGCAAACATAACCGTCCCATGGGATGCCATAATTCATTCCGTGCCCGTGCCTTTGCCCGTGCCCGAACTACCATCCCTTCTTTCGTGGTCAAAGCAGTCCATGGGCATCCGTCTTTACGGTGTTCGGGCACGGGCACGGGCACGGAAAAGGCAAAATGGGTCGGGATTAAAACAAATTGCTAATCTTTGTGATCATCTTTGCGCTCTTTGTGGTAGAACAAGGATGAGTTTGAACTTTAATTGGCATTATTTCCCTCGATCTCCACCCACGCAACGGCATACGGTTCCAATGGCAATGGCACGCTGATCGGCTGGCCCGCGGCCACGGTCAGGACGGTCGGCGCGGCCGGCGGCCAGGGGCCAGGGCTGGCCGCGCTGGCGGCGGTCTCGCGGCGGATGCTCAGGCGGCAGGAACCGGTGAACCCATGCCCGTGCAGGGTCAGGGTTTTCTTCACGGCGGGGGCGCCCGGCGCCGGGTCATAGCGGCTGACCATGACGGCCAGCCGGCCCGGCTCGCGGGCGGCCAGCACGGTAATGCCGTTGCCAACCCCTTGAACCTGCACCCGCTGCGCCGGCAGTTGGGTGAATAGCTTCATGATGCGCCACGGCGCCCGCGGCCGGAACTGCTCGTCCAGCAGCGCCCCCAAAGCGCGGTACTTCTCCACCCGAAAAAACATGGCGCCCGCCGCCGGGCTCTCCTGCAGCCAGTAGAAGGCGCTGCCCATGAACGCCGCCTGCTGGATGGCGGAAAACGCGCTGTCGCTCTCGGCCGGCAGATTCCACTCGGTGTAGAAAATCGGCACCTCGCGGGGGTAATACGAGGCGTGCAACGCGTTCAACGCCACCGCATACCGCTGGTAGAGTTCCGGCTTTTTCCAGCTGTCCGCCTCCGGCCATTCACCATACCAATGCACCGTCAGGAAGTCGATGGGAATCTGGCGCGGCCGGCAATACTCGAACCAGTCCCGGTAGTGTTCCGGGTAATGGACGTTGTCGCCGAAACCGCCGACCAGAGCCGTCGGGTCCGCCTCCTTGACCGCCCGCGCCGTGACTTCATACAGCCGCCAGAACAGCTCTTTGCCGAGCTTCCAGTGAGTGAAGAAATAGCCGCCGGACGGCTCGTTCCAAAACTCCCAGTATTTGATGTTGTAATGCTTGTCGTGGTTGACGTGGCGGACCATGTCCCCGACATAACGGGCCCACCGTTGCTCGTCCCGGGGCGGCGCCCACCACCAAGCGCCGAGTTTCTGTTCCGGATCCTTGGACAGCCACTGCGGCATGCCAAAAATATTCAGCATCACCGTGGCGCCGGATTTTTGGATGGCCTCAATCTCCTGGTCCAGCTTGCGCCAGTCATAACGGCCGGTGGCCGGGTCATACAGGGTGTAGGTATTGTTGCAGGTTACCGCTTCCAGGCGCACCATCTTGACCGGCAGGTCATGCAGCGCGGCCAGCACCGGCGGTTTCAGGTAGCCGTCGGCATTGCCGCCCTGGGAAACACCGCCCAGTTCGGCCTTGATCCGCCCGGCCGGCCGGTCGCAACCGACCCGGATTTCATCGGGCTGAAGCGCCGGCCCGCGGTCATTCGACCGGCAGGAAGTCGCCGGCAGCAGGCCGGCGGCCAGCAGCAAAGAGGAAAGCCATGAACGGTGGAACGTCATGATACGTAGTAACTCCTCACCAACGAACAGAAGTGTGGCAAAGGGCTTGTAGCCCGCCCAATCGGGACGTGGCAGCGCGAAGAGCGCGATTCAATCGCTTTGCCACCTAAGATTTACTTGGTGCCAGCCTGGATTATTCATGAATTTTTGTCGCCAACGGCGACACACGTGTCCAGCCCAGGGTTGGACAACCCTGGGTTATGAAAAAATCCCCAAACCCGATTTGCACGTTGGGGCTAAAACCGTCATCAGCCGCGGCGGCGGCGGGCCGCCAGCAGGCCACCGGCCACCAGCAGCAAGCCGAGGGACGCGGGCTCGGGAACCGTTACCACGAAGTTGTCGAATTGCTGGTGGTTGGTGCTGTTGGGCGAGGATTGGACGCGCAGGGCGGCGGCACCCAGCGTCGGTGTGTACACGCCGAGCGAGGTCCAGTTGGCCACGGTGGTGCCGCCAACGGCGAATTTTGCTTTGTTGGTGGAAGGATCATAGACGAGGGACAAGGCATAGAGGAGTGCCGAAATCGCCGGAGGCAATGGCGGTACCGTTGCCGGTCATCAGCGACCAACTGCCGTCGTACTTGACGTACGCCGAAAGTTGCCGGCTGTCCGTGAACCAGTTGGCGCTGTCGTTTGCCATGAAACCAATGGCGCACCACTGGCCGCCATCGCTGGCATTGGAGAGCTTGGCGTCAGCGGTCAAGGTGACCAGGCCCGTGACGGCTGGCAGGGCCACGCTGGCCTGGGGCGCCGTCCAGCTGGCGGTCGTCCCGGCAACTGTACCGTCGGCATCGAAGTAAAAGGCGCTGCCTACGGTCGTCCAAGTCGCACCGCCGACCTCGGTGGTCAGACCGCCCAGCGCGGCGCCAGCCGTGCGAGTGGTGCCGTTCAGGGTGAAGCTGTCGGCAATCGTCGTGATGGCCGCTTGCGAGGCCGCGGCCAGGCCGAGCAGCAGCCCGCCGGTCAGCAGCCAGTTCAGGGTCGGTTTGCGTGTCGTTTGCATCTGCGTGTCTCCTTGGGTTGGGGAACTTGGTTTGAGGGAACGTTTGGAGCGTTTTATGGTAACGACCCGGGCCGGGCCGGAATGATCCTGGCGGCGTGTCCTATCACCAGCAATCAACGATACAAAAAGGTTTTCCCTTCCCCGCTTCCCGCGTCTTTCATCTTCTCAAAGCTTAAATTCCATAGTCCGCCAGTTGTTGCGGCACGAACAGCACGCGTTCCGGCTGGGCGGCATCGCGCAACCGGGTCCGGACCAGTTCCACACTGCGAACCGCCAGGGCTTCCACATCCACCAAAAAGCGGGTGACCGGCAGGGCGAACGCCAGCGGCGCCTGCTGGTTACACTGAACCACCAACTGGGGCGCATAGTCCCCCGCCTCGCGGAACGCCGCCGCCATCCCCACCGCCAGCCGGTCGTCAATGACCATGATGCCATCCGGACGCCGCGACCGGGGCCGGGCCAACAGTTCCGCCGCGATTTGCATGCCGCCCCGCGCCCCCTGCACCGGACCGCAGATCACGGACTCCCCCGCCGTCACCGGCAGGCCGGCTGCGGCCAAGCCTTCCTGAAAACCATCCCAATAATAATGGAAGCCGGGACGCGAATGCTCATGACTGGCCACCGCCAGCCGGCGGCACCCCTGCCGGACCAGCAGCGCCACCGCCTGCCGCACCATCGTCTGTTGCTCGATCAGCACGGCACACGGCAGCGTTTCTTCGGCCCCGACGTAAACCGGGATCACCCCCAGCGCCAACGCCCTCGCCCAACTGGCGGCATCGATAATCGAAGGGGAAATCAAGGCGTCCAACCGCCCGGCCGCCAGATCGTTTTCCAGCCCCGGAAAGAACGAAAACGGCACCGCCCCGGCCTCTTTTCCCGGCGACAAGTAAAGCCGGAAACGGCAATCGGTTTTCTGGAGGTGCGCCTGCAAAAACGCGACCAGTTGCGAGTAAAACGGCGCCTGATGCAGTTCTTCAGACAGGGTCAGGCCAACCGTCCACAGCCCGGGCACCCGAGCCTCCGGATCGGCCACCACCGTACCCACGCCCGTCTTCCGAGTCAGCACCCCCGCCTCGACCAAAATCCGCATGGCGGCGGACAGAGTGGCATTGCCGAACTCGGTGCTCTCCCGGAACTCGGCCTGGGTGGGCAGCTTGGCCCCGGTCTTCAAGCCGTGGGCATGGATGTGCCGGACGACCCGCTTGCAGGCCTTGGCGACCTGCGAGTCGGCAGTGAGTGTCGCCGCGTTTTCAGTTGTGTCCACCAGCCCCGTCATGCCACCCGCTCCAGTATTATACTCACCAATGGGTATATCGGCAATTTAGCCGGAAATAGCCGTTTGTCAAGTGAAACCGCAGGGGCAGGCGCATGCCTGCTCCACTCGGCATCCCGCTAGGGAGATGACTGTTCGATTTAAAATCTTGCGCATCTCGAAACAGATTTCACGCGCTCAGTGTCTTCGTGGCCGAAACGGGCTTTTCAATGACGAAGCGGAGCCGCTCAGCATGGACGCCAGCATGGTGTCTCCGAGTTGCCCCATGACCTCCAGCCCCTCGCTCAACATGTCATGCCGATCCCAAAAGCGCCGCCATGCGGAGTTCGCACGCGGATCCTGCCAATGGCGGGCGCGGGCGAAGCGCGGCGCGCCTTTCCAGACACCGCCGTTCAAGGCCGCGAAAACTCGCCGGGCCGAACCGACAATGCTGCTTTTGAAGCGGCCGCACCAGCTTGGCCCATGTCGTTGACCTTGGTTTTTGACTTGGTTCAGCCAGACGGTGAAGCGCTGTTGCATGTCCTTGACGAACTCGCTGACGTCGCGTAACCGTTTTGTCCAACGGCGCAAGATCGCCGGATCGTCGAAGTCGGGCAACAGGGCGGCGCGGCCATTGCGGGCGCGAAAGCAGGCCTCCACGATTTGCCGCGAAGGCGTCGTCGCCGGCACCGCCACCAGCATGCCGTAGCCGTCGGCGGTGACCTGTAGCAGCGTCACCTTGATGACATAGAGCCGGCAGAGCTGGCTGACGATCAGCCGCAGCCGCCTCATGGCCGGCGGGTCAAGCACATTCTCCCCCGCGCGGCCGAGCAGCCGGTTGAAAATCCTGTAAAGCGTGTCCTCGCGGTCATTCCGTTGCCGTGGCATGCGCATGGTATAACCCTCTTTTTATACTAAAAAAATAATGGCAAATAAAATAAAGTCAAACATTGCCCGCAGAAATCAAGATTGGGGACAGGCTCCAATCTTGATTGTGTCGGGTGACAAGTGAGGGGGTGGAACGGGGGGAGGGGGGCAAACAGGGTAAGGTCACCGCCAGACGTTGGCAAACGCGGATGAACGTTTTAATTTTGGAGTACGGCATTTCGGGGCCGCACTCCACATTGGCCGATTAGCGGCATAAATGTAAAAAGTGAGCCTAATGCCGTATACAGACTAAATCGCCTCAGCCTCTACCGACGTATAACCAGCGTCAAGGTGCCGGCGGCCAGTTGCAGGTCAGCGGACCAGGACGATGGCGCCGGCGCCGACCAGGGCGGTGAGGCCGAGAATCAGGGCGATGATCCGGCGCAACCGGGGCGAACCAATGGCCAGGGCCATGCCGCCCTTGACCAGGGTGTTGCTGATGGCGGCGACCAGGATCGCCTGGGCCCCCTGGGCGGAGGTCAGAGCGTGGGTGCGGACGTTGTTGGCCACGGACAACGCGATGGCGTCCATGTCGGTCATGCCGGAAAAGGCGCTGACCACCAGCAGTCCGCTACCAGCGCTCCACTTGGAGGCGGCCGCCACCAGCACATTGATCACACCGTACAGCAGGGCGAACTTGATGGCCAGACTTAACGTCAGGGGGTTGGTCACCTCCGGGGTGGCCACGGTATGCTCCCCGGTGGCCGGGCGGAACAGCCAGAACCACAGGCCGAACAGCAGCCCCGGCACCGCCATCAGCGCCAGCCAGGGCAGCACGGTCAGGCCGAACTCGCGGCTGATGGCCATGACCATCACCGCCACCCGCGCCAGCATGACCGTGCAGGCCACCAGCACGGCCAGGGCGAACCCGGACGACAACGCCGGGGCTTCCCGGCTTTGACGGCTCATGGCCAGGGTGGTCGCCGTGCTGGACGCCAACCCCCCCACCAGGCCGGTGATCAGGATGCCCGCCTCCGCCCCCAGCAGCCGCATCAGGACGTAACCGGTAAACCCCAGGCCGCTGATCAGCACCACCATCAGCCAGATGCCGTGGGGGTTGAGGGCCAGGAACGGGCCATAGCCCTGGTCCGGCACCAGCGGCAGGATCACCCCGGTGATGGCGGCGAATTGCAGGGCGCTGCGAATGTCTTCCGTGGTCAGCTTGGTGGTCCAGGAGTGAATGCTCGGCCGAAGGGCGATCAGCACCGCCGTGGCCACCGCGACCAGCACGGCGGCCTGCCGCTGGTCGCCATACACCAACGCCCCGCTGAACAGGGTCAGCAGCGCCGCCATGAACGCCGCATAGCCCATGCGCGGGCCGGCGGCCGGCTGAGCCGACAGGGTGCCGGCGGCAAAGAACAGGCCGACCACGCCCAACGTCACCGGCAACACCCAGACGGTCCACTCGCACATGCCATAGGCGGCCAGGCAACCCAGCAGGCCCAGAAAGGAAAAGGTGCGGACTCCGGCAAATTCGACGTCCTCGTGACCACTCCGTTGCTCACTCCATTGCCGGACCAGCCCGATCAACGCCCCCAAACAGCCACTGACCAGCAACGCCGTGATGAAAGGTGGCATGGAAATCCCCTCCTTTTTTTGCCGGTTTTATCCGCGCACCGCCGCGAACCCCGCGGTAAATATGATTAAACTCATAGCCGTCCCATGGGATGGGATGCCATAATCCATTTCGTGCCCGTGCCCGCGCCCGAACGGCCAGCCATTTTTTCGTGGTCGAAGCAGTCCATGGGCATACCTCATAATGAAAGCTTAATTACCTTCAGCCTACAGCCTAAACAGCTTCAGCCTGACCCAGTATAGCTGTCACCACGGTCGCCGCAACCTTCTCCGTGGCCTCCGCGGCCTCCTGTTATACCGCGTTAGGTTTAAAGTTTTAAGTTAATGGCATTGCTGTAGGCACGGGCGTGCCGCCCATAGCCATCAGGTTAAGCCCGTTTTTGAGCGCCAACGGCGCGCATTCATACCAGCCTGGGGCAACGCCCCAGGACTGGAGTTTGGCACAAATACGGAGGTTTTTGGCGGCTTTCGTCCCGTAGGGACTGAACGACAATAGGCAGGGGCTTCAGCCCCTGTTCCAGTAAATCAAAAAAGGCGTGCCGTAGGT
>CAITYL010000376.1 GCA_903896595.1 uncultured Lentisphaerota bacterium | reverse complement strand
TATTACTATACTAGAACTAAAGTTTTCTTTTATCTTTTTATTTTTACATAAAATAGAATAAATACCAAATAGAGATAATCCTATTGCGACGGTTACCGCAAGTACGGAAATTCCGCTAATTACAATTTTCACTAGGTGCATATTTTAACGCCTTACATTATCATGCGGAAACAGCTTCGGACATCGGCGTAGTCGCTTTCCTTGGCGGCCCGTGCGACTTTGCGGAAGTGCGTAGAAAAGACTTGATCCCGTCCTCAATCTCGCGGCTGATGCCGCTGGGACGCATTACGTCGCCTCCGCCTTCGCGAGCCAGGCCTGCCCCTTGGCCGTCACCCGATATTTCTGTAGCCGGCTGTTGGGTTTGTCGGGAATGGTGTACTCCTGCATGCCGGACTGCCGTAACCGGGGCAATGCCTTGCGCAGATTCCCACTGGGATGGGCAACTTCATTTTTCCTTCCGATTCCCAATCCCACCGGGTTTACCCGCGAGGCTGGCAGTGCCTCATTGGCACTCGTATTCATACTCGAAGTAATTGTTGTCCTCGTCCAGTTCCAGCGTCTTGGCGCGGCTGTCAATCAGTATTCCCAAAATCGGCCACCAGTTGTTCATTGGCGTGCGCAAGCCAGTCACGATCACATACTTTTCCTGGCCGGGATAAACCACGCCGATTGACTTGTATTTATTGCCCTTGGTGGTGCGGCCAGGCACGGGCAACTCTTCCAGGGCGGAACTGTCCGCCCAGACATCAAGGTAGCCCGCGTCACCGGCGACATCGCCCGAATTGGTCACCGTCACATAGGCGGTGAAGGTCTTGCCGACAGTCGGGACGGGACTGAGCCAAACCTCAAGAACCTCAAAGTCCGGCAGGCCGGTTTCGTATATGTACGTCTCCTGATTGTTATACTCATCGTCTTCCTTGGCGCCGTTCTTGGCATCCACAAAGGCGCGCAAGGTGAACACTCCCAACTCATTCGGCGCGGTCACGATCATCCGAACCGTCTTGCTTTGGCCCGGCTTCAGCGTGCTGATGGATGCGGACTTCTCGCCCTTTTCACCAACGGTGGCCGCAGTCGGTTTGTTCCCCCATGCGTACAGGTACCCAGCCTTGCCGCTCTGGGTGCCTTGGTTCCGCACCGTGATGGTGACCGTAATCTTCCCGCCCACCGCAGGCAGTTCCGGGGTAATAACGATGTCCGTAATCACGAAATCCGGGCCGGTGGACGATGGCGTCGTAACGGACTGTTGTTCCCCGTAGGCCGTGCCAGCGCTGTTGATGGCATAGGCGCGAACATAATAGGTCGTTCCCGCGCTCAATCCGGTGATGGTGCTGGCGAACGTGCCCGTACCCGTGCCACCGCTTGCGTTGGCATAGGCCACCGTCGGGTTGGCGAGAGTACCCCAGCAAACCCCGCGCGCCGTCACCATTTCCCCGCCATCGTTCGTCACATTGCCGCCAGAGGTCACGGTAGTGGTGCCGATCACGACCGGAGCCGTAGTGGTCACGGTCGGAACGACAGTCGTGATCGTCAACGTTCCTGCCGCATAGGAGAAGGCATAATTATTATCGCTGCCGCCACTTGCTGTAATGGAATAAGTTCCCGCTCTGCTTGTCGCCATGGCTGAACAGATGGCCGTGGGCGGCGTATCCAGCACCGCCGCCGTGTCGCCAGTGACAAACCCCGTATAGGCGATGGAGAACGCCGGATTGGCCGCACCAAACGAACGGGTCTTATTTTCAGCGGTCGCCGTCAATGCATTTTTGCCCACCTTCAAGAGCTGTGTCACTGGCGTGGCCGCCGCCCAAGTGGCATTTCCCAACTGCGCCGCCGTAATAGTGGCGGTTCCCGCGCCAACAAGGTGGATTTTGCCGGCGACAATCGTGGCCACCGCAAGGTTATTGCTCTCGTAGGTCACCGCTAGCCCGGAGGACGCTGTTGCCCCCGGTGCGAAGTTCGCAGCGCCGTAGTACTTGCCCGGCAACGAGGGGAAGGCGACAGTCTGATTTCCCCTCCATTTCGCATAAATAACGTGGTTCGCCGCAGTCGAAACGACCGTGCTCTCGGTCACCTGGATGCCGGTGCCATTGTCGCCCGTCCACCAGCCGGCAAAGGTGTAGCCGGGCCGCGTCGGGGTCGCCAGCGTCCCGTAGGCCGCTTTAAAGGTCACACTCTTGCTGGCTGGGGTAACCACGCCGCCCTCGGCGTCATAGGTCGCCGTGTAAGTATTGGCCGTCCATTTGGCGTAGAGCGTATGGTTCGCGGCAATCGCGACAATCGTGGTCGCGGTCACCAGACTGCCGGCGCCATTGGCGCTCGTGTACCAGCCGTCGAAGGCGTACCCCGTGCGCGTTGTGGTTGCCAGTGTCCCGTAGGCCAAACCGTACGTCACGCCTTTGGATGTTGGGCTCGCGGCCGTGCCGCTCTGCGCGTCAAAGGTCACCGTGTAAGCGTTGGCCGTCCACTTGGCGTAGAGCGTATGGTCAGAAACCTCTGAAACGACCGTGGGCGCGGTGACCTGCATGCCGGTGCCATTGTCGCCCGTCCACCAGCCGAAGAAGGTGTAACCGGGGCGTGTGGGCGTTGGCAATGTCCCGTAGGCCGCACCAACGATCACGCTCGTACTGGCCGGGCTGACCGTGCCGCCTTCGGCGTCAAAGGTGAGCGTGTTGCGCGTGTCCACCGTGAACAAGTCTGACGTTCCTGTTCCGGTTGTGGCATGGAGTCCTCCGCAGACCAAGAAGAAGGCAAACACGAAACGTATCAAGTGTTTTGAGTAATCGATCATAAGTTTGTCAAAGCCTTCACTTTTATCTATTTTTCCTAATTTCCTGCCGGGCAATCTGTTGCCCACACACTGAGAATAGTTATAGCACTGTCATTAGAAGGCGGAAGCCGTAGTCCATGCGGCGGTTGACCGGGTAGAATTGGCCATACCGGCCAGCCGAACGGCAAAACATGGCGGAGTAGTTCCAGCTACCACCGCCCAGAACACGGCAGTTGTCTTGGCTCGATGCCGGGCCAGCGGGATCCGACACCGCCGTGTTGTTTGGATAAGCCCCATACCAATCCAGGCACCACTCCCAGACATTGCCATGCATGTCGTAAAGCCCCCAGGCGTTCGGCTGATAACTGCCCACCTTGGCGGTGCCATCTGCCAATCCACAGCCCGAGCTGTAACTGGAGCCGCCATTGTACCAATACCGTCCAAGCAGATCCAGATTTGCATCTTGTCCTTCCGCAGACAGATTCGTCCCGTTGTTCAATGCTGTGGTTGTGCCTGCGCGGCAGGCATATTCCCACTGCGCTTCGGTCGGCAGGTCTAGTGTCGTCAATCCGGTCTTTTGCCGGAGTTGGCCCATGAACGAGGTCGCGTCCACATTGCTGTTCGCCGGCCATCCCGCTCCCGCAGAACTGCCCCGGATGTCGTTGCACGACACTTGCTCGACCGGGCGGACGTCACGGACGCTCGTATTGTTGAAGTAACTTGGCCAGGTGCCCATGACCCGCTCCCACTGCTTCTGCGTGACCTCGAACACGCCGATATAGACGTCCTTCGTCAGCGTTACCTGGTGTTGCCTCTCGTCTGACGCGCGTCCGAGTTCATTCACCGGCGAGCCCATGGTAAAGGTGCCGGCGCGGATTCGCTTCATGACCAGCTTAGTAGTCCGATAGTCGTCCGGGATCGGACTGGGTAGCGCGTTCAGATAGGAAATCGGATACGAGACCGCGCCTGTGCCCCCGGAAAGATCAATCACCAAGTAGACGTAGGCGTCGTCGGCGGTGATCGCAACGGTGAAATTGTCGGAGAATTGCCCCGGCCAGTCCGTGCCCGCGTCCCAACCCAGTGCGTGTGTGCCGGAAGCAACTTTGACGCCGTTGGCGCCGTCGCCGGAGAGCGTGCGCACCGGCACACTGATCACCGTCCCCGCCTGGTTGATGTAGGACACGGAGACCGCAATGCTCATCGGGTCGCCGTCGGCATCGGTTGCCGTGTAGGTGATGTCCACCAATTTTGTGCCCGTGCGCTGATGTCCGGACACGCCGGAGACCACCGGGGCGGCGGCGTGGGTCGTCAGTGAGAGCAACATTCCCCCGGCCAACAAAAGCCCTGGAATGACGCGTGTTATCCGCATGCAAAAGTGTCTCATGGGAATCCTCAAATCGTGAATATCATTGACCAATGACGCTTACCCTACCACGCAATTACCGTTGTTTCAACACCATCGGTATTTTCTGAGGCTAACAGACCAAATCTAAACGGTTGTCTTTTTCTTGGTTATGCTCGGGCATGAGGCGGAAACTCTCGGGTTTGCGGAGTCCGCGCCAAAAAGAAGAGCGCGAACCCCTGTCCGTGCCTCCTCTGAAGGGTTACGACGCCCTGGAAGAGAAGCAACAAACGAGGGGTGCGCGCCCAGTTGGGCGCGTCCCTCGTAAGCCGTTGTTTCTCTTCCTTGAAAGGTCGTAATTTTCAGAGGAAACGTTGTCTTACGAATGAACGCAATATTCAACGATGTCCGGGGCCTTGCGGCCACCGGCATCTATGTCAGGTCATGATGGTTTTGGTTGTCTTGGGTGGGTTCCTTTCGGCTGGCACGGATCACAATACTTTGTCCAATATACAACGGGATGCACAAATCCGGCGACGGCGGCAAAAATCCGGGCGACGCCCGCGTTGCGAAATTCATTTTTGCCACGGATTACCCGGCGGCCCGCAAACGGGGCTTGCGCGGGGGCACGGGGGCTTCGCTGTCCTCCACCGGGGCAAGCAACTGGTAAAACTCGTGGAGCTTGGCCTGAAGGAGGCGCTTATCGGGAAGCTGGATTTCGTATTCCGCGACCATGGCGGGGGAGAGCGAGCGGCTGAGGGCATACTCGACGACTTCGTTGTCCTTGGTGGCGCAGAGCAGCAGGCCGATGGCGGGGTTTTCGTGGGGCTTCCGGTAATCGCGGTCAAGGGCTTCGAGGTAGAAGTTGAGCTTGCCGAGGTGCTCCGGCTCGAAACGGGCGGCCTTGAGTTCGATGGCGACAAGGCAGTTCAGCCCCCGATGGAAGAAAAGCAGGTCAAGGGCGAAGTCCTGGCCGCCGACCTGGATGGGATACTCGGAACCGACGAAGCAGAAATCGCGGCCCAGTTCGGTAAGGAAGCGGCCCAGATTGCGGAGCAGCGCGCCGTGCAGATCGGCTTCGGAATGGTCGTCGGGGAGGCCCAGAAACTCCAGAGAGTAGGCGTCTTTGAAGAATTCAGCGGCCTGCGGGTGTAATTCTCTCACCAGTGGTGAGAGTTTTAGCGGACTGAGGACGGTACGCTCGAAAAGACCGGCCCGGAGTTGACGCTCCAATTCACGTTTACCCCACTTTTCGCGGATCGCCATCCGGATGTAGAATTCCCGTTCCTCCTCACGCTTGGAGTAGCTGAGAATGAGCAGGTGGTGCGTCCAGGGCAATTGTGACACCAGCGGTGACACTATTTCATCATGACGGTAGCACTCGTAAAACTGGCGCATCCTGAAGAGGTTTCGGCGTGTGAACCCCCGCTGTCCCGGCTGTGTCCTGGCGAGATAGAGGGCTAGATGATCCACGACGCCGGCACCCCATTCAGTGGATTCCAGTTTGCGGCTGATGTACTCGCCGACCTGCCAGTAGAGCGAAACCAGTTCGGAATTGACCGCCTGGTATGCCCGCTGCCGGGCGGACTGGATGAGGCGCAGCACCTCGGCAAACGCATCCACCACCGGCTGGGGCGGCGCGGTCTTCGTCAGCGTGGCTTTACCGTTCACAGCGGTCTTTTTTTTCATGTTGCAACCATGGCCGGAGAACGTTTTGACCGTCTTGGATTTTGAAAAAACCAGTGAAGAACTTACCCCGCGCGCCATCACCTTTCAAACGTCCGCTTGCGTCATACCCACCCGCTTCCGCGCCGCCAAGCAGGCATCCAACACGGCATAGGCCGGTTCCCGTTCCTCGTATGCCTTGCGGACGGCGGGAGCGTCCAGCCACTTGTCAAAGTCCGCCGGGGCCGGGGCATAGCTGTCGTTGTTGGCCGGTTGCTTTTTCATGGCTTCACTTCATTAAATGTCCAACAATGGTTTGATATGACACTTAATGACATGGCTTGCCCGCCACTGTCCAAAGCCGCCCCGACTGGGGTGATCGTGTTATTTATCACCGGAACGCCAGAAACACCAAGCACGCCGCAAGCTCAAAACAATGTATCTGTTAATGTATCTGTTATGTATCTGTTATCCGCTCCGAACCAAGGTAAAACAGGGGTAAAGTTGGGGAAAACAAAGAAACCAGCGGGGCGGCCTCTTTAGCCTTAACCTGCTGGTTTCTAGTGATTTAAGATGGAGCCAATGGCCGGAATTGAACCGGCGACCTACGGTTTACGAAACCGTTGCTCTACCAACTGAGCTACATTGGCGTCGGGGCATAGTATAATTCATCAATGGGCGCCGGCCACCCCTCGCGCGAACAAACCATCACCCGTCGAAAAACGCCACACAATAAAACCGGCCGCCGTGCGTTAAGCTGTTTGGAGACGCGTCCATGGAACCATTGACCGACGCCTCAGAACATGAACTCATCCAATGCTATCTTGACGGTGACGCGGACGCCTTTGACCGGCTCTACCAGCGGTGGCGCGCCCCGCTCTATGCGTTTCTCGGCCGGCTCCTGCCCGGCCAGGGAGCCGTGGCGGACGACCTGTTCCAGCAAACCTGGCTGCGCATCGTCGATGCCCTGCCCCGCTACCGGGAACAGGAACGTTTTGCCGCTTGGCTGTTCGGCATTGCCAAAAACTTGGCCCGCGACCATCTCCGGCGGCAAACCGCCAACCCGGTCAAACCGTGTGACGACACGCCGCTGGAAGAGCTGCCGGTCGCGGCCGGGCCGGAACCTTGGATGGCTTGGTCGACCCGGGAACTCGGCGACGCCCTGGCTGTCGCCCTGGACCGGCTCCCGCCCGACCTGCGGGAAGTTTTTCTGCTGCGACGCCAGGGATTGTCCTTCAAAGAAATTGCCGACCTGCAACACACCGGCCTCAACACGGTGCTTGGCCGCATGCATTATGCCGTCCAACGCCTGCGCGTCTGGCTGGAGGAGTGGCGCCCATGACTTGTGATCACTACATCCACGACTGGCTCCGGGGTGAACGCACCGCGGAGCTCGCCCGCCATCTCACGACCTGTCCGGCGTGCACCGGCTTCGTGGCGGCCCATGACCGGCTGGTGGCGGCGCCCCTCGCCGCCCAACCGGGGCCGCCACCAGCCATCGACCGGGCGGTGCTTGCCGCGGCCCGCCAACGCCTCCACGCGATCCGGCGGTCCACGCCCCAGCGGCCGGCATGGCGCCTGGTCACCTGGCCGCGCCTGGCCGCGGCGGCCGGGTTCGCGCTCCTGCTGGCAGGCGGCTGGTGGCTGACCCCGGCCACCGCCCCCCGGATCATCACCCCGGCCACCCCCGCAATCCAGGCTTGGGCCGACAGCCAACTGGATTTGGAGCTGGACCTGGTCGCCGAACAACTGGCCACTGTCAACCGCCCCGCCAATCAAGCCACGACGGAACTGGCTGGCAAGACGGAAACCACCGCCGGCATGGAACAACGGCTGAACGACTGCGAGTTGAATCTGCTCCTACTGGAAGAGGAGGAAACGCCCGTCAGTGAGGTGATCCGCACCCCGCTGGGCGGCAACGCCGCCGCCCGTCCCGTCGCCTAATCTACAAGGAGTCTCTTACAGATCCGAAATAAGGTCGGCGTTATTTCAAGACCGGGAGCCGCCCGTCCTCGGGCGGAAATTGATGGCGTCACACCCGTTCCGCCCTTATTTAGGGGGCCGCCGTTACGCTAAACCCATGACATGCGTCTCCGACGAAGACGGGTTCGTCCGCCCGAGGACGGGCGGCTCCCATATAGATACCGTTTTCCTGCCAGTTCCAAACCGTTCGTGACCCCCAACGCAAAAAAAACACTCCACCCCAAAAGGAAATTCCGCCATGAAAACGACGACATTCCAACTCATGCTGGCCGGCAGTCTGCTGGCCGGCGGCCTCACCGTCCTGGCCCAGGACCCGGCCGCGCCACCGCCGCCCCTGCCGCCGCCCGCCCAAAACGAGGACGAGGCGATGCCGCCACCGCCGCCCCGCGCCGAAGAGGACGCCCCGCCGTTCCCGCCTAACCATGCGTCACCGCCTCCAGCAGGCGGCAACCGGCAAGGCCCCAATGCCCAGGCACCGGAAGGGATGCGGGGACCAATGGGGCCGCCGCCGACTGCCGGACGCCAGGGCCCCGGTGACGGGGCACAGCGCATCATTGAGCGCCTGCGCCAGGAGAACCCCACGGAGTTCGCACGCCTGACGGAATTGCGCGCCAAAAACCCGGAACAGTTCCGCAAGGAGCTGCGCGCCATGATGGACGTCAAGGTGTTCAAGGGCCGCCAGACCGATGAAGACAAGGCCTGCCTGGAACTGGCGGTCCGTTACCGCGCGGCCAAGGAAACTGCGGATAAAGACACGCTGCGGGCGGAACTCAAGACCGCCATCGCCAAGGCCTATGAAAAACGGCTGGCCAACCAGCGCGAACGGCTGGCCGACCTGGAAAAACAGCTGGCCCGCATCCGCGAACAGGTCAAGCAACGCGAAGCCGACCGCGACACCATCTGCGCCAAACGGTTGGAAGAATTGACGCGTGACGCCCGTTACAGCTGGAACGGCGAGTAATCGACATTGTTGGGAACCCCCTTTTGAGGAAAGGCGGTTCCCAAACCCTCCGTCAAACCTGTTTGTGCCTTTTTGCGGATTCCGCAGGCCGCCCTAGGCTGGATTATTCATGAGTGTAGCAAAGGGCTTGTAGCCCGCCGGGGACGTCGCTGACGCGATACAATCGCTTTGCTACAGCAGACAACGAAAACCTTCTCCCATCGCGGCTGCCGCCTCGTTTGCGCCCATCCGGCGCGGGCGGCGACGGTGATGGGGGACCATCAATCAAGAAGGTAAGCCATGAAAACGACAACCGTGCTTTTGACGCTGGCCATGGGGCTGACCATGGGATCGGCCATCGCCCAGGACTTTGACGGGCCGCCGCGCCCGCCGGGCGGCAAGGGGCATCGGCCGCCGCCCTCTCCCATCGTCACCGCCCTCGACCTCAACCATGACGGCGTCCTTGATGCCGACGAAATCGCCAAGGCGCCCGTCTCCTTGAAGACATTGGACAAGAATGGCGATGGCAAGCTGACCAAGGACGAGTTCCGGCCGCCGCGCCCCGCACGCGGGGACAAGGATCAGGAGCAACCGCCGCCGCCACCACCACCCGATGACAGTGCGGACGCCCCGAGCAAATAAGTTCGGGCCAAAGACAACCTTGCAACCACCGGCCGCGGCTCCTCGCCGCGGCCGGTTTTTTCTTGAGGACAAACCTGCAAGGAGAGCGCATCCCATCCTTTCGAGACCAGGCAGGATTGCCTGGTCGACGTTAATCGCAGGCAAGAGTGCCTGCGCCACGTTACACGCCAGGCACGGACGGCCCTCAACGTGGGGCAGGCACTCTTGCCTG
>CAITYL010000375.1 GCA_903896595.1 uncultured Lentisphaerota bacterium | reverse complement strand
TGAGGGGTTGAGGGGTTGAGGGGTTGAGGGGTTGAGGGGTTGAGGGGTTGAGGGGTTGAGGGGTTGAGGGGTTGAGTTAAACTAGTTTAAAAGAATTATAATCGATTCTGGCTTTTTGTCAAGAGCGGGCGAATAAATTAAATTTTCTAACCAGTGAGGCTCTTGCAAAACCTGCGGAAAGTCTGAGGGTACAACGGTTCTGGAGACAGGCCCGGCGTTATTTCAAGTCGCTCACGTCCATCGCGTCCCGTGCAAGCGGCTCCGGCCGCCAGCAACCGCCGGTCTGGTGGTGCGGTAAGGCAGGCAGGATTGCCTGCCCCACGTTCTTTACAGGCAAGATTGCCTGTTTCACGTTAATTGATTGTGCGGCAGGTGGGCGTTACGGTACGGCCCTTGTCCCATGCCATGCCTCTGTCGAAGGTTGGTGGCTCCGAGTTCGGAGTTCCGCCTTCAGGCGGCGCCTTCGCGAATGAACAGCCCCTTGTAGCAAAGCGATTGCATCGCGTTCTTCGGAGCCTAACGTTTTCGCTCTGGCGGGCTGCAAGCCCTTTGCTACAGAAAAATACGACTCAAACTCATGCCTGCTGCCAGCCGCACCATTCGTTTAGTCGACATCGCCCGCGAGATGGGGGTGTCGCGTCCCGTGGTGGCGGCCGCGCTGTTTGATTCCGGCGGCAACACGCGGGTGAGCCCGGCCCTGGCGGCGCGCATCCGCGCCACGGCGGCGCGGCTCGGTTACCGGCCCAACGCGGTGGCCCGGCAATTGAAGACCGGGCGCAGCCGGCTGATCGGGGTGGTCATCGGTGCCGACAACCCGCAGGTCAACCAAACGCGGCTCCTGCAATTGGAGGCGGAGGCGTTCCGGCGCGGGTACCGGCTGCTGATTGCCTATCTCCATGACATGCGGGAAAGCACCGCGCTAATGGCGGACTTTGTCGCCCGCGGCGTGGAAGGCGTGTTTTGGCTGCACCTGCCGTTCTGTTTGGAACAGCCCCCCAAGGCGGCCATTTTCAAGCAGTTGCCGCGCGTGATTTTTAATGAAGAGCGCTGGTGTCCGCACGGCGGTGTGATCCGGATCGATTATGCCGGTGGCATCCATCAGGCGGTTCACCACCTGGCGGCCCGTGGGCACCGCCGCATCGGCATGATGCTGGCCGGTCGCGGTGGCTGGCCTGGCGACCCTATTCTGGCCCGATTGCGAGGGTACCAAACGGCTCTGCGTGAACTCGGATTACCGGGTGGCCGATCCCACGTCTGGTTCGGCGATTCGCCCGATCCCGCGGCATCCGCCATTGACGCCGCGCTGGCCGAGTTGCTGGACCGCCGACGCGTTACCGCAGTCATCGCGTCCAATGACCAGTGGGCCGCTGAAACCATCAAGGCGCTACGGCGCCGCGGATTGCGCATCCCCGAGGACGTGGCCCTGGTCGGCTTCGACAATGACGATCTGGCCCGGCGCCTGGACCCCGAGCTGACCACGGTCGATCACAATCACGACCTCTTCGTCCAACGTGCTCTGGAATTGTTCGAGCGGCTGGCGGTGACGCCGGCGGCCGCGGCGGACGAAATCCTCATTCCCGCCCGGCTGGTCGTCCGCCAATCCACCTAAACCATCCCTCCCATCCAAACCGTGAACCAAAGTTATAGTACGGCCCATGAAACGCATTTTCACCCTGGCATTCGTCCTGGCCCTGACCGGGGCGGTGACCCCGGGGCCCATGCTGGTGCTGGGAAAAAGCTGGCTGACTGACCGCGTGTACAGTACCCTCCTCGGCGCCTGCGGGGCCATCATTCTGCTGCTTGGCGGGGTGTTCTTGTTTATCGCCATCCGGCTGCTGTGGCGGACTCCGCAGACCACCACCACCGTCCCCTCCTAAACTCGGTTTGGCCAGAACCCATTATTTTCTACCACAGAGGACACAGAGAGCACAGAGATACGGTTATGCTGCATTAGTGTGAAATATTTATTAAACCGCAGATTGCCGAATATTGAACTGCAGAATCTTGAAATCATTCGCCCTTGGGCTGGACATATCAGTCCCCGTTGGGGACAAAACGCCTCACTCATCACGCCTCACGTTTTACGTTTTACGCATTTCAAGGACGCCCCCCCATGTTAAAAGCCGGTACCGCCATTGTTGACGTCAGCCCCCTGACCCCCATGTTTCTGGTGGGTTATCCCCATGTTCCCCGGATCTCGACCGGCATCCACGACCCCTTGTACGCCAGCGCCCTGGCCCTGGACAACGGGACGGCCGCCGTGATCAAGGTCGCGGTGGACATCCTGTTCTTTAATCCGCCCACCGCCCGCGACCTGCGCCGGCGCATTGCCGCGGCGACCGGAGTCGCCGACGCCTGCGTATTTGTCTCCTGCACCCACACCCATTCCGGCCCCATCACCATTGACATGCTCAACTGGAAGGATGACCCGGTGGTGCCCCCCTGCGACCCGGCCTATCTGGCCCGGATCACGGCGGGGGTCGTCGCTGCCGCCACCCAGGCCTGGGCCAGCCGCGCCCCCGCCGAAATCGCCTGGACCTCCTGCACGGTGGACGGTGTCGGCTGCAACCGCCACAGCCCGGACGCCCCCCGCGACCCGGAATGCGGCCTGCTCGCCGTGCGGAATCCGCAGACCCGGCAACTGACCGCCCTGTCCCTGGTCTATGGCATGCACCCAACCGTCCTGCATGAGGACTCCACCCTGGTCAGCGCCGATTTTCCCGGCTGCTGCCGCCGCTACCTCGGCGCCCGCTTGGGCGAAGAGGTCGCCGTCCTCTACGACAACGGCCTGAGCGGCAATCTGAGCCCCCGCTATCATGTCCGCAACCAGACCTTTGCCGAAGCGGAACGGCTCGGCAACCGCCTCGGTGAATGCATCGCCCGGGCCGTGACCGGGCTCACCGACGCCGACTTCACGGATGCCGCCGTCCTGGCGGGCGTCCTCGAACCGGTCGCCATTGAACGCCGCACCTTCCCCGGTGTCGCGGAAGCCGAAACCATCCTCAAAAACGCCCGGGCCGACTATGCACGGCTCAAGGCGGCCGGTGCCCCCCATGGCCCCGTGCGCACCGCGGAATGCTCGGTGTTCGGCGCCGAAGAAACCCTGACCCTGGCCAAACTGCAAGCCACCGGCGAGGTTGACGCGGTGATGAAGAATTACAATCCCATCGATCTCCAGGTGATCCGGATCGGCGACCGCTGCCTGGCGGGATTCCCCTGTGAAACCTTCGTCGAATATGGGCTGGCGCTCAAACAGCGGACCGCCCTAAAAACCCATCCCGTCACCCTGGTCAACGGGGAATTGCACGGCTATATCGTCACGGAAGCCGCCCATGCCGCCGGCGGGTATGAAGCGTGGAACAGCTTCTTCGCGCCGGCCGTCGGCGCCCGGCTGGTGGCCACCGCGGAACGGCTGGTCGCCAGACTGGCGGGAGTCGCCGCTCCATGAAAACCAAAGGCTTTTATGAGTCGCTGGCGGCCGATTACGCCGTCCTGACGGACGCGGCCACCCGGCAACAGGCAGCCGCCCGCTTCACCGCCGCCCTGCGCCAGCGTCACCCCCACGCCCGCAGTGTGCTGGACGTGGCCACCGGCACCGGCCTGTTTGCCCTGGCCGCCGCCACCGCCGGGTTTCCCGTGGTCGCCGGACTCGACCCCGCCGCCGACCTGCTCGCCCAAGCCCGCCAGGCCAGCCACCAGGCCGGGCTGAACATCCGCTGGCTGACGGGCCGGATGGAAATCCTGGCGGAAAGCACCACGGACCGTTTTGACCTGCTGCTGTGCATGGGCAATTCCCTGCCGCATCTGACTGCGCCCGGCGACCTGGAGCGGGCCGCCGCCGGTTTCCGCGCCTGCCTCAACCCCGGCGGCACCCTATTCCTTCATCTGCTCAATTACCCGCGCCTGCTGGCCGCCGGAGAACGCATCATCGGCGTCACTCGCGACGGCCCGCGCGAATTCATCCGCTTTCAAGATCCGCCTGACAGCAACGGCCTCATCCGGTTCAATGCGTTGACGGTGGACTGGTCCCGCACCCCGCCCGGCCATACCCTGGCCAGCACGCCCCTGCGGCCGTTCGCCCCCGATGTGGTGGCCGATGCCCTCCGCCAGGCCGGGTTTAATGCCTGCCGCCTTCATGACGGCCTGGAATTTCGCCCCTTCAACGGCGGCCGCGCCGACACCGTTCTCATTGAAGCCCGTTGAAATGGGACGCATCACGGCGTTATAGTACAGGCGATGGTTAGCGTACGCCAAGAGTTTGGGTGTCAGGTTTCAGTGTTCAGTGTTCAGGACTGCGTTAATTCATTAAGGGTGAGGTGGTTTCGAAAGTCGGGCATTAAAAAGCGGCAAAGGAATTGCCGCACTCCCAAAACGGTGCCGCCTTTTTCCTGAACACCGAACACTGAACACCACACCGGCAAAACGAACTTTTGCAAGAGCATCAAAGGTAAAAGCATGAACATGATTCGCCATCCGCACCCCCTGGTTCGCCTGCTGCTCCTGCCGGCGCTGGCCGGCACCCTGCTGGCCGGAGCCGCCGAAACCGTCAAGCCGGCGCCCGCCACCCCCCCGGCCGCGCCAACGGTTGCGGCCACCCCGCCGGCGACCGTCCCGGCGTCCGCTGCCGCCGTTCCGGCCGCCACCACTGCGGCCACCCTGGCCGCGCCCGCCACCACCCCGCCAGCCCCGGCCGCGCCAGTGGCCGGACGTCCAGGCAAGGTGATTGCCAACGTGCTCAATGTGCGCGCCCGGCCCGGCCTGAATTACGAGCGTGTCGCCGTGCTCAAGCGCGACGACCCCGTCACCGTGGTCGGTGAATCCGAAGAGTGGCTGGAAATCGCCGTGCCCGCCGCCGCCGAAGCCTGGGTCTCCTCACATTTTCTCGACCTGCCCTCCAGCAAGGTCAAGGCGGACCGCCTGCGCGTGCATGCCGGCCCCAGCGGCGTCTATTCCACGTACGGCTTCATCGAACGCGGGTTTGTGGTCAAGCCCCAAGGCGAACCCGACGCCGATGGCTGGCTGAAGATCGAAGCGCCGGCCACCGCCACCGTCTGGGTCAACCGCAAATTCGTCGAATTCCAAGGCGAAGTGCCCAAGAGCAGCAATCCCGCCGCCAATGTCCCGCCGCTGGCGGCCGACAAGCCGCTGGTGGTGACCGGCCCCGTGAAAGTGGACGACAAGGCACCTGCCCAAGACCCGGAAGCCAACCCCGCCCTGTCACCGGAAGAGACCCAGCCGATGCCCGGCCCCAACGGCACCACCGCCACGCCGGTGCTGGCAGGCGCCCCTGTTCCAGCCGCCACCGTTCCGGTCCCTGCCACCGCCACCGCTCCGGCGCCCCCCCCCTTTTCAGCCCCAGCCGCGACGACAACCAATATCACGCCTGCCACCGCCACCATCGCCCCGCCCCCCCATAGCAAGGCTGCCACGCCGCCGCCGGCACTGGCCGCCCCGGCCGCCAAGGCGGCCGCGCCAGCCGTCCCCGGCGCCGTACCAGAACCCAGCGCATCGCCCATCGCCGCGCCCGCAACCGTGGCCAGCCCGGCCCGCGTCGCCAGCCTGACCACCACCAAGGAAGGCGTGATCACCTCCCTGGGCATGCAGGCGTCGGGAGTGGCGTCGCACCTGTTGTCCCTCCGCCAGGGCAACACCCTTTATCCGGTCTGCTATTTGAATAGCAAGAAGATCGAATTGGTCGAATGGGAAGGGCGCAAGGTTCGGGTCTATGGCCGCGAGGTCCAATACCCCCACTGGAAACGTCCCGTGCTGGACGTGGCCGGCATTCAGGCGCTGCCAGAGAAATAACCAAAGAGGCTGTAGGCTGTATCGCCCCAAACCGCGGATTGACGAATGCCGAGTTTCGAATCATGAAGAGAACTCCGGTTATCGGTTCAATGCCAATCCGAGCCGCGAACGAAGTGACCGGTCAAAAAGAATCCACTTTTCTTAGGAGACGGCAACCTTTGGGACCCGTCACTAACGTTCCGGGCTCGGAAGGAAAATATTTAACTTCGCCATTCTGCGGTTCGACATTCGGCAATCTGCGGTTTGTGATTATTTTTTCACCCCAACCTGGTATGTTCCGTCTATGACCACTCCCAAGGGCATCATCCTGGCCGGCGGCGCCGGCACGCGGCTTTACCCGGTCACCGCCGTGGCCAGCAAGCAGCTCCAGCCGGTTTATGACAAGCCGATGATCTATTACACGCTGGCCTCCCTGATGCTGGCGGGCATCCGCGAAGTCCTGATCATTTCAACCCCCCACGATTTGCCTCGTTTCGAGAGTCTGCTGGGCGACGGCTCGCGCTGGGGCATGCGCCTGGTCTACCAGGCCCAGCCCAAACCCGAGGGGATCGCCCAGGCCTTCCTCCTGGCCGAGACCTTCCTGGCCGGCGCCGGCGCCCTCCTCATCCTCGGCGACAACCTGTTCTACGGCAAGATGCATTTGGACGCCCTGGTCCGGGAATTCACGGAGGGGGCCGTGATTTTCGGCTATCCGGTGCGCGACCCGGAAAACTACGGTGTGGTCGAATTCGCCCCCGACGGCCGGGTGCTCAGTCTCGAGGAAAAACCGGCCAAGCCGAAAAGCCAGTGCGCCATTCCCGGCCTTTATCTCTACGACCACCACGTGGTGGCAATGACCAAGCGCCTGAAGCCGTCCGCCCGCGGCGAGCTGGAAATCACCGACCTCAACCGCCTCTATCTCCAGGCCGACAAACTGCGTGTTGTCCGCCTCGGCCGGGGCATTGCCTGGCTGGACACCGGCTCCCCCGCCAACCTGCTCGAAGCCAGCATGTTCATCCACACCATCGAGGCCCGCCAGGGGTTCAAGATCGCCTGCCCCGAGGAAATCGCCTGGCGCCGCGGTTTTATCACCGATGACCAGTTCAAGACCCTTATCGCCAGCATTCCCAAGTCCTCCTACCGCGAGTACCTGGAACGCCTGACCCGCGACGAGGCGTAATTCCAATTAATATTCAAATTGATCCTTTGGACTGACGGCTGATGGGTGCCGTGCTCGTGCCATCACGGAGGTCGTGGCCTAACGATGGCACGCCATTCAGGTTTGACTGCACCCGTGCGGCGAGCCGCCAACCACCGGCGGCGCCACCACCGCCAGCTTCAGCATGCGATGCACCCACACCATGCCGAGGCCGCCGACGAGCAGGTCGGTCGCCAGCCGGCCCCAAAAGACGCCGCGCACGCCGCCCAGGTAGGCCCCCAGGCAGGACAAAGGGATCAGCAGCACGATGACGCGGATCGCGTTCAAGGCGGTTGCCGACAGCGGCCGGTGCATGCCGGTGAGGATCATGCCGGAATAGCGGTGCGCCTCCATCAGCCCGTACCCGAAGGCAATAATCCGGATATAGGCCACCAGAATCGCCACCACCCGCGGATCGGAACTGAACAGCGCGCCGAGCGGGTGCGCACAGAGGAAAAACAGGACGGCCACACCGCCGCCATAGAGCAGCGCAAACCGGTACGACACCCCGACTGCCTCGCGAATCCGGTCAAGGCGGCCCGCTCCGTAGTTTTGGCTGATGAACGGCGTCATCGACATCCCCAGCGCCATGGGAATGATGAACGCAAACATCTCGATGCGGCCGGCCACGCCGCAAGCGGCCACCGCCTCGTTTCCGAACCCGCTCATGATCCGGGTGATCACAGTGGCGGAAATCGGCATCAGCACCATGCTCAACACGCCGGGAATCCCAAAGCGCAGGATTCCCTGCACCGCCTTCAGGGCGTCGCGGAAGTGCCAGCCGCCCATCTTTAACAGGCGGTATTTCAGAAGCAACCGAAACAGCCAGATCATGGAAACGGCCTGCGCCAGGACCGTCGCCAGCGCCGACCCGCGAATCCCCAGGGCCGGCACGCCCAGCCACCCAAAAATCAAGATCGGGTTGAGAACCAAATTGAGGAGCGTCCCCAGCATCATCAGGCGGCTGGCGTTTTTGGAGTCCCCCAACGAAATCAAAATCCCGCTGCCGATCATCGGCAAACACATGGTCGGCGCCCCGATATACCAGATCCGCATATACGCGTCGACCAGCGGCAGCGTGTGCGCGTCGGCCCCCAGCCGGGTAAAAATCGGCTCAATGCTGAGAGATCCGGCCACCGCGATAACCGCCGACACCGCGCACGCAAACGCCATGCCGTAGGTCGCGAAATGCGCGGCGGCCTCATGATCCTTGCGGCCCAGCGCATGCGAGGTCAAGGTGGTGATGCCGGACCCCAGGCCGATGGAGACGCACGACAGCAGCATGATCACCGGAAAGGTGAAGCCAATCGCCGCCAGCGGAAAGGTCCCGAGCTGCGCCACAAACCAGGCGTCGGTCAGATTATAGGCGTTCATCGCGAAGGTGCCGGCCAGCATCGGGAACGCCATCGCGAACAACGTCCGCTTCACACTGTTCTGAACCAGGACACTCATCGCGCTCCCATTGCTCCAACAACCGCAGAGTGACGAATATTGAACCGCGGAACCGCGAAGTCAACCGTCCCCCCTATGAGGGTTAGCTTGGATTATTCACGAAGTCGTTTAAGTGGTTTTTTTGTAGCAAAGCGATTGTATCGCGCCGGCGGCGTTCCGACGGGCTACAAGCCCTTTGCTACACCGGCTCCGCCGGAATGCGGATGATACGACATCCCCAAAGGCTTACAGAACTCTTCATGAATAATGCAGGTTAGGACAATTATGTTGATGTGGAGTGCGGCAATTTCTTTACCGTTTTTTAATATCGGCGTTATTTCAAGACCGGGCGGTTCCCGCTTCGGTTCCTTGGCGTGATGGGGGTTATGGACGCACGCCAATCTGGCGCGTCGGAGGCGCGCTAGGCGAGGTAGGTATTGGCGGTGGTGTCGCCGCCGCGGCCGGTCCAATTGGTGTGGAAAAACTGGCCGCGCGGCCGGTCCGTCCGCTCGTAGGTGTGGGCTCCGAAATAGTCGCGCTGCGCCTGCAAGAGATTGGCCGGCAACCGCGCGGTGCGGTAGCCGTCGAAATAGGCCAGGGCGGCGCTGATGCAGGGGGTCGGGATGCCGGTCTGCGCCGCCGCCACCACCACCCGCCGCCAGGCCGCCTGCCGGCTGGTGACAGCCTCCATGAAGAACGGATCGAGCAGCAGGTTGACGAGGCCTGGATCACGATCAAAGGCCTCCTTGATCTTGCCGAGAAAGGCGGAGCGGATAATGCAGCCGCCGCGCCACATCAGGGCGATGCCGCCATAATTCAGGGTCCAACCGTGGGAGACCGCGGCGGCACGCATGAGCTGATAGCCCTGGGCGTAGGAGATGATCTTGGCGGCGTAGAGCGCCTGACGCAGATCATCCACCAACTGCCGCCGGTCGCCGGTGAACGGCGCCGTGTCGCCCTTGATCAAGCCGGCGGCGTGAACGCGCTCGTCCTTGATCGCCGACAGGCAGCGGGCGAACACCGCCTCGCCGATCAGGGTCAGGGGCATGCCCTCGTCCAGGGCGGCCATGGCCGTCCACTTGCCGGTGCCCTTCTGCCCCGCCGCATCCACGATCAAATCCACCACCGCGTGGCCGTCCGCGTCCCGGTAACCAAGAATATCGCGGGTGATCTCGATCAGATAGCTGTCCAGCTCGCCGCGGTTCCACTCGGCGAAGATGTCGTGCATCTCGGCATTGGCGAAGCCGAGGCCGTCGCGCAGCATCTGGTAGACCTCGCCGATCAGTTGCATGTCACCGTACTCAATGCCATTATGCACCATTTTGACGAAATGGCCGGCGCCGCCTTCGCCCACCCAGTCGCAGCACGGTTCGCCCTGGGGCGTTTTGGCGCAAATGGCCTGGAAGATCGGCTTGATGAGCGGCCAGGCGGCCGGGGAACCGCCGGGCATCAGGGACGGCCCGCGCAGGGCGCCCTCCTCGCCGCCGGAAACGCCGGTGCCGACATACAGCAGCCCCCTGCCCTCCACCTCTTTGGCGCGCCGGATGGTGTCCGGGTAATGACTATTGCCACCGTCAATGATGACGTCGCCCGGCTCCAGGTGCGGCAGCAGCAGCGCAATGAAGTCGTCCACCGCCTGGCCGGCTTTGACCAGCAGCATCACCTTGCGCGGCCGCTTTAGGCTCGCCGCGAGTTCGGCAATGCTGTGGCAGCCGATAAACTTCCTCCCCTGACCGCGGCCATTGACAAACTCATCCACCTTGGACACGGTGCGGTTAAACACCGCGACCGTGAAGCCGCGGCTCTCCATGTTGAGCACCAGATTTTCGCCCATCACCGCCAGTCCGATCAAGCCAATATCCGCCGTCGCCATGGTGTGTTGTCCTTGATTGTCGAAATTATCTACCTGAGTCATTTTATATTGTTGCTGTCTTCCCGTTTGTTGTACCGGCTTCAGCCGGCGGGATGGCGACGGGAACAAACAGCCCCGACTAAAGTCGGTACAACAAACTATACTTCCGCCTCAAACCGTTCCCGGCAGGCCCACAGCCCCAAGGCCGGGTTCGAGATGTAGTATATCTCCTCGCCGTCGGGGAGGACATTGACGCCGTCCCGGAGCACGGCCGGATCGTAGCGGCGCAGCATGGCGGCCAGGTCGCCGTACTGGAACCCGGCGCCTTCGATCTCGGCCCGGGTCAGCTGTCCCGGACAATAGGTAACCGTGAAGCGTCCCTCCGTCGAGCCGTGAATGAGATGGGCGGCGGCGCTGAGATTGTCGGCCAGGTCAGCGTGGTCGCGCACCGCCGCCAGGGTTCCCGGCGTGCCATGGTAACCGTACTTGCGGATCAGCCCGTCAATGGCCGGATCCTCGCCGAACTGGCGCAGCCCCGGCGCCAGCACCACCAGTTCGCCGCCGTCGGCCATGACCATGCGGGTGCGGTAGATGCTCTTGTTGCCCAGCCAGGTGCTCTTGTACTCGCCCGGCTCCAGATACGCCACCACTTTGCGCAACGGCCGTTCCAGCATTTGAAAATTGACCTCGCGCGCCAGGTCGGCGGCGCGAAAGAAGCTGGCGGGGCCGTTGCCGGCGAACAGGCCGCGCATGGCCAGCCCCCCGGCCGCCGTCCGTCCAATCACGGTATGCACATAGACCACCGGCAGCCGCGCGCCAAAGGCCGCCGAGGCATAGTTGAGCACCCGCCGCACCGGCGTGTCCGCCCGCCCCATGATCCGCTCCATGCCATGCACCGCGCCCAGAAAATGGCTGCCGTTGATGCCCGCGGCGCCGCCAGTGCCGACAAAGATGTTCTTGTTGTAATTGGCCATGCCGATGACCTCGTGCGGCACCACCTGCCCCAAGGATAGAATGAGATCGAAGCCGCCCTCCACCAGCAGCCGGTTCACCTGCGCCGGCCACGCCGTGTCCAGGCGGCCGCCGGAAAGTTCCCGCAGGTAATCACCGGGCACCTCGCCAAGAGTGACCACGTCGCGCCGCCAGTCGTGAACGCGGAACAACGCCTCCGGCACCCCGGGAAACATGGCGGCGATCTCCGCAGGAGTCATGGCCGCATGGGTGCCCAGGGCGGGCATGATGTCGGTCACCGCCGCTCCTAAATGCTCCCAGGCCAGACGGGTCAGTTCGCCGGCGCGCGAATGCAGGCGGGTGATGTCGGGGGGCAGCAGCAGCACCTTGCGGCGCGGCCCCAGCTTGGCCAGGGCGGCCTTGAACAGCCGCGCCAATTCCGCTCCATTAATCTCCCGGTCCGGCGCGCCATCGGCCAGCAGCAGGGTGTCGGTGGGCAATCCGGCGGCGCCTGCCACCGGCCCGCCCAAGGCGGCCAGCACGCGCCGCACCTGCTCATCCGTGGGCAGAGTCACCGCGACGGCAATGGCATCCCGCGGTCGCTCCAACGTGGCGAACTGGCTGTCCATTAACGCCGCCGGCATGAAGTGCCCCTGGCGCCGCGTCATGCGCTCGCCAATAACCTCCTTGGTACCGTCCAAAAAGATGAAACGCACCCGGCCTGGCAGGCCGCCGCGCAGCACGGTGCGGTAGGCCTGTTTCAAGGCCGAACAGGCCAGCACGGCACCGCCGGCATGTTCCCAGCCGGGCATGGCCGCCGCCATCGCCGCCAGCCACGGCGCCCGGTCGGCGTCATTCAACGGCTGGCCGTGTTTCATCTTTTCAACATTGGCCGGCGGATGAAAGGCGTCGGCGTCATGAAAGGCCACGCCCAGCCGCGCCGCCAGCCGCTCACCAAAGGTGGTCTTGCCGCATCCGGCCACGCCCATTGCCACGTAGATCATGGAAAAACTCTCATACGGTTTTGACTTCAAAAAAAATCTCTCGCCAAGCACGCAAAGATCGCAAAGAAAATCACAATTCTTTGTATTTGAACCTGAAACCTTGAATTTCTTGGCGCTCTTGGCGTCTTTGCGAGAGAAAACAATACTTGATGTTTGATGTGAAATTTGGTGTCCGAGGTTGTTTAGGCGTAGGCTATTAGCCTGAATTATTCATAAGAAGGTGGCAATGCCTGCTGTAGCAAAGCGATTGTATCGCGTCAGCGACGTCCCCGGCGGGCTACAAGCCCTTTGCTACACTCATGAATAATCCTGGTTGGGATCGAAGACGGACAACTCTCTTTGTGTGGGGTCGCGCACGGCTGTTGCCTAACAGCCTAACCGCCTACAGCCTATTTACCTAACAATGGCGTCACACGCCGGAATAGGCGCTAAAGCCGCCGTCAATGGCAATCACCTGGCCGGTGACAAAGCCGGCCGCCTGGTCGTCCACCAGCCAGAACAAAGTGCCCAGCAATTCACTGGCCGCGCCGAAACGCCCCATCGGCGTCGCCGTCAGGATCTTCTGGGCCCGCGGGGTGAACGAGCCGTCCGGGTTGGTCAGCAGCGTCCGGTTCTGCTCGGTGAGGAAGAAGCCCGGGGCAATGGCGTTGACCCGGATATTGACCTTGCACAGATGCACCGCCAGCCAGCGGGTGAAATTGCTCACCGCCGCCTTGGCCGCGCTGTAGGCCGGGATCTTGGTCAGCGGCGTAAAGGCGTTCATGGAGGAAATGTTAATCACCACCCCGTGTTGCCGGGCCGCCATGTCGCGGCAGAACACCTGCGACGGCAGCAGCGTGCCCAGGAAGTTGAGATTGAAGACAAACTGCACGCCGTCGGGCGCCAGGTCGAAAAAGGTGGTGATCCCCGCCGCCGCGCCTTCCGGCACATCCTCGGGGAACAAGTATTCCTTGGTCGTGGTGCCCTTGGGATGGTTGCCGCCGGCGCCATTGACCAGGATGTCGCACGGCCCCAACTCGGCCAGCACCCGGGCATGGGCCGCCTCCAGACTGGCCTTGTCCAAGGCATTGGCGGCAATCCCCACTGCCTTGCCGCCGTCGGCGCGGATGACCGCCGCCACCGCCTCCGCCGCCTCCGCCTTGAGATCAAGCACGGCCACGGCGGCGCCGCGGGCGGCCAGGGCGCGGGCCATAGCCCCGCAGAGCACGCCGCCGCCGCCGGTGACCACCGCCACGCGTCCGGCCAGGTTCAAGGGTTCGGGAATCATGAGGGGGGACGGCAGCGCCATAACACTCTAACTCCTTTAATGGAAATAACTGCAACGTTACAGTATTCATTCTCTGCCAATTTTCAACCCCGCCCCCCTCCCCGAGTACGGGCGACCGGCCGGTCGCCCCTACGCCCCCCCCCAATTGTCGCTTGGTATGATTCCTGCTATGCTGCTTTCTCCGCCCCGAGGTTGCGGTGCGGACAACGCCGCGGGTTCCGGCCTGGCGGGGGACAAAAGAGGAACTCCATGCACGAGACGGAAAAATTGTGGCGGGACGCCAGTTTGCGCAGTCCGCGGGAGCTGGCGCTGCTGCTGGAAATCAGCCAGGCCCTGTCCCGCAACCTGAACCTTCAGGAGACCCTGGGGGCCGTGCCGCGGCTGATTGCCGAGAAAATGGGGCTGCTGCGCTGCACAGTGACAATTTTGAACCGCGACCGCGGCGAAAGTGTCATCGACGAGGCGTACGGCCTGTCCCGTGAAGAGCGGCAACGGGGCCGTTATAGCGTCGGCGAGGGGATCACCGGCCAGGTGGTGCAGACCGGCAAGCCCGTCGTCGTCCCGCGAATTTCCGATGAGCCGCGCTTTCTCGACAAGACGCGCACCCGGCGCAAGCAACTGAAGGAGCAACAAGACATCTCCTTCATCTGCGTTCCCATCATGGTGGAACGCGAGGTGACCGGAACTTTGAGCGTGGACCGCCTGTTTGACGAAGCGGTTTCCGGCGAGGAAGACCTTCGCCTACTCTCCATTGTCGCCGCCATGATTGCCCAGGCGGTGCGGTTGCGGCAGGGCAGCCTGGAACGCTGCCAGGCGTTGGAGGCGGAAAATGCCCGCCTCCAGGACGAACTGGAAAGCCGTTTCCGGCCGGCCAACCTGGTCGGCAACTCCCATGCCATGCGCAAGGTACTGGCGTTGGTGCCGCGGGTGGCGCCCAGCACCACCACGGTGCTCATCCGCGGCGAAAGCGGCGTCGGCAAAGAGCTCATCGCCCAGTGCATCCATTACAACAGCCCGCGGGCGGCCAAGCCGTTCATCAAGGTCAACTGCGCCGCGCTGCCGGAGAGCGTCATCGAAAGCGAACTGTTCGGCCATGAACGCGGCGCCTTCACCGGCGCTGTCGCCCAGCGCAAGGGCCGTTTCGAGCTCGCCGACAGCGGCAGCATTTTCCTGGACGAGATCGGCGACATCTCGCCCGCCACCCAGGTCAAGCTGTTGCGCGTCCTTCAGGAGCGCGAGTTTGAGCGGGTCGGCGGCGACCGGCCAATCAAGGTTGACGTCCGCATCATCGCCGCCACCAACCGCAACGTGGAGCAATTGATCCAGGACGGACGGTTCCGCGAGGATCTTTATTACCGCCTGAACGTGTTTCCCCTGTTTGTGCCGCCCCTGCGCGAACGCCGGACCGACATCCTGCTGCTGGCGGACCACTTTGTGGAAACCCTGGCCCGCCAGGCGGGCAAGGACGTCAAGCGCATTTCAACGCCGGCCATCGACATGCTGACGGCCTATCATTGGCCCGGAAATGTGCGGGAATTACAAAATTGTATCGAACGCGCCGTCCTGCTCAGCACCGACGGCGTCATCCACGGGCATCACCTGCCGCCCAGCCTCCAAACCGCCGAAGCCAGCGGCACCGAGCCCGCCGGCAAGCTGCAAGCCGTCCTGGAAGGAGTGGAACGGGAGTTGCTGGTCGATACGCTCAAGTCCACCCGGGGCAACATGGCCGGAGCCGCCCGGCGCTTGGGGCTCACCGAGCGCATCATGGGCCTGCGGGTCAAATATTACAACCTCGACCTCCACCGCTTCAAGCAGGCGTGATCAGCCGGCCGCCGGCTCCGCCCGGCGCCGTTGCGCGGCGACCAGCCAGGCGGCCGCGCAGCCCAGCAGGCCGCAGAGGAAGACATACAAATACCCGCTCATGTAATCGTACCCCCCCGGCGGACCGGGACGCCGCTGAGCATATTTGATCCACAAGCCGACCCCGTTCATCAGTACCACGGTGGTCAGGCCGCGCACGATCAGAAAACCGGAATTGAGGGCACCCAGCCGGTTTCGCGGGGCCAAATCAAACAGCAGCGGGTCCAGGGACAAGGCGGCGGCGGTGCGCGCCAGGGCGCCAAAAGCGGAAAAAACGATGATGGCCGTCACCGACGGAATCTGGTTGGCGGCAATGAACCGGACAAACCACCAGTAGGCCAGCGGTTGCACGGTGGCCAGCACCATGCCGGCGCGGAACAGCGTCAGTCGGTCGGTCCGGTCCGACAGCCAGGCCATGACCGGCAGGACCAGGCCGATCTCCAGCAGGATGATGACGCCATGCAAATTGCCCAGGGCGCGCTTGGTGTAGCCAAATTGTTCGGTGATCAGCAGGGGTTGCAACTGGGCCAGGCCGACGGCGGCGGCGGCCCCCGCGAACACCAGCAGATAAAGCCGCCAACTGGCGGCCGGCCGGAACACCTCGTTGAGAAAGCCGCGCGCCGTCACGGGATCCGGGGCGGCCGACGCCGGCACCGGCTCCTCCTTCACCCAAAAGAGGACGAACAGGAGAACCGCCGCCACCAGTGCGGCGGCCAGGAAATAGACCACCTGTTCGCCGGTCAGCGCCAGCACGCTGTGGCCAAGCAAAGCCCGATTCAACTTCATCGTGTGGAGATCGTCAAATTGGCCGATCAGCACAAAGTTAAACCCCAGGCGCGCCACCACGCTAGCCAGGCGGTTGACCACCGCGGCCCGGCCCCGCTGGCCAGAGGGGACGACTTCATAGTAGAGCGGCTTCCACGGGCCAGTGAAGCCGAAGTCGACGGCAAACTGGTAGAGCAGAATGGTGGCGCCAAGAACCCAGATATTGGGCGCCAACGGCATGGCGATGAGCGCCGGAACCAGCAGAGACAACCCGATTATAATAAATGGCTTACGCCGCCAGCCACCGCGCCAGCGGTCGCTCGTCCAGGCCACCAGCGGCGCCACCAGGAAATTGCCGGCGATATTGAGGCTGCCCAGCAGGGAGATCAGCGCCGGATCGGCGATAAATTTCCGGATGGTGAAGGTCATGGCTGTGCCGCTGACCTTGTCGACGAAGGCAAATACCCCCACCGGCAAGGCCATCAGCACGACCCACCGCCAGGAAATGCGCGCCTGCTGGGTCAGCACCGGCATGGGTCACCGCCTTTTCATCCGGCGCGCCAGACAGCAGCAGCAGGCCACTGCCAGCAGTCCAGCACTGGCCGGTTCCGGGATGGCCGCCGCGGTGATGAGCAGGGTCGGCGGCTTGCTGCTGCTGCCGTACTGCCAGGAGGTGAAGTTGAACGCCACTTGGCTGTCGGCCGGGGTCAGCAGAAGCGACAGGTTGTCGCCGACCAGGAGATCATCCAGCAACGCCTGGGTGCCGATGCCAAGGTCAAAGGTCTCCCACTGTGTCGTGCCCAGGTTGACATAGTCGTAGGCGCCGACCAGGGTGGCCGGGGTGGCGTCCAAAAGGGTCTGCAACCCGGCGTAGCTGATGCCGGAGTAACTTTTGGCGTCAGGCGTTATGCTGGTATACCCCTGCCCCTGAACCCAGGCACTGCCGTCGTTCGGCATGTAATTGACGGCAAACTTGCCCTCGGCCCCAGCCGCGTTGAAGATGCCGGGTCCGGAGACGTTGTACGACGTGCAGAGTTTCAGGCTGACGCCGGTCACGGTCCAATTGCCCGCGCCAAACAGGGCGTCAAAAGCCGCCAGCGTCGCAGTGGCATTGAAGCGAAGCAGGGAATCAAATTCCCCCTTTTGGCCGGAGGTAGTGCCAACGGCGGTGCTGGCAGCCACGGACCGGGAGTTCAACCCGCCAAAATTGCGGTTATCTGCGTCTTCGAGCGTGTTGGCAGGTCCCGGATTCAGGACGAAGGTGTCCGCGATGGCGGTGGTCGAAAGGGTTACCGCCTGAACTGCCGCCGCCGCCAGAAAGGCGAGGCCGCACAAGACCGGTACGACCCAGTGATTGAAAAGACATGTTACCATGATGGCATCTCCTGATGGTTTGTGTTGTCACGCCCTGGGTCGCCCCTGCCGGCATGACGGAGTGGGCGCATAGCCCCGTCACCGGCCTCCAGCCTGCCGTCAGTCGGCGACATCATCGCCGGGCGTCAGGCTGAAGAATTGCGCGCCCCACTGGAACGGCTGGAGCGTGTCGAAAATGGTGGCGTTGACAGCATGGCCGTCGGCGAACACGAAATTGCTGGTGCGGCTGCCCAGGGGGCCCAGCTTGCGGTTGTGGTTGCGCCCGACCCAGTCAAGGCGGCTCAGGCCAACCGTCCCCGCCTGCGGTTGGGCGGCCAGTTCCAGGGGGGACAGACGCCGGAGGGAGGCGAAACAAGGGCGCGGGCAGCCAAAGAAACGGGAGTCGGAACGGTCGGCGCTGGCGGCCGGCCCCAGCCCAACAAAGCCATGCACCGGCAGGTAGCTTCGGCAAACCCTGCCGGAACCCGCCGTCAAACGCCAATCCGTCGCCCATTCCGTGGCCAAAATGGTACTGGCAGGAGCCTGCACCGACGCGGCGGAAGCGGTCCGGCAGGCACGGAAAGCGCCCTGGAACCCCGCCACGAAATGGTTGGCCGAACAAAGCGCCTGGTTCACAGTATAGGCGCACCGGGGAACTTGGTCGTCAACGAGGCCGGCCGTCTCATTGGCCTGCCCGGCGTCAAGATTATCCGGAGTGGTGTTGGCCGGCGCCAGTCCCCCACGCTCAAAGGCCGGGCAGCGGAAGGACGCCGATGACGCCAATCCATTATTCACCAACAAGTTAGACCAGTGAAGATAACCCTGGGTTGGTGTCACGGGCAATTCCAGGCCGTCCTGAAAAGCCATGCCGCGATAGAGAAAGGCCGGCGGGTAGCGTTCGTCCGTTTCGTTGCCATACAACGTCATGGCCCGGCCGAGCTGGGCCAGGCTGTTCAGACAAACGGCGCTCTTGGCCGCCCCCTTGGCCTGCCCCAAGACCGGCAGCAGCAGGCTCAGCAAAACCGCCAACACCGTGAGTACCGCCAGCAATTCCACCAGTGTGAACGCGCGCCACCCGTGATTGAGGCGGGAGGCCAGAAAAACGTTCTGTGACAGCTTGGGGATCATAAGCGCCGTGGTTATCCGCGCCGGCCCACACATCCCGCCTGCCAGGCAAATCAGTGTCGGTTCCGGCGCCAAAGGAATAGCAAAGGCAATG
Source organism: uncultured Lentisphaerota bacterium (assembly GCA_903896595.1). GTDB lineage: Bacteria > Verrucomicrobiota > Lentisphaeria > Oligosphaerales > CAITYL01 > CAITYL01. The sequence continues at coordinate 20,953 of CAITYL010000375.1, read as the reverse complement.
CCAAGCCCGCACCTTGAGGTAGAAAAAAGTCGTATTATCCTTAAAATAAAAATATTACAGATAACACAATTGTGCCTTGCCGTCTTCCGGCACCGGTGGTTTCATACCGGGCGGTAGCGTGACCAACCGTCTTTCCCCACGCATCCCACCGAAATGTAGGAATGCTTCCAGTGCCCGCAGGCAGGGATGGCCGGAAGCCCCAATTCAATCGGCGGGCACGGTAAACCCGTGTTTCTTCAGCACCGCCCGCGCCGCCGGCGTCTGCAAGTAGAGCACAAATGCCGTGGCCATGGCCGGTTTCTCGCTTGCCTTGAGCACCGCCACAGGATAGACAATGGGGTGGTGCAAGGCTTCAGGAACGGTGTAGACGACCACCGCCTTGTCCCGGCGCATCGGGGTGCCGTTCATGACGATGCCGGCATCCACCTCGCCGCGTTCGACCAGGGCCGCCACGGCCGCGCCGTTGCCGGCATAAGCCAACTTTTCCCGCATGGCGCTCCAGATCCCGGCCTTCTGCAAGGCTTCACGGGCATAGACGCCCGCTGGCACGGTAGCCGGATCCCCGATGGCGACGCGCGACAAGCCGGCCAGTCCGCCCAGATCCTTCACTGGCGGCGCTCCCACCGGCTGGATCACCACCAAGGAGGCGCCCGCCACGATGCCAATCGTGCCGTCCAGCAGCCGGCCGGCCGCTTTCAGACCGTCGATCCATGGCCAGTCGGCGGCAATGAACACATCCGCCGGCGCGCCATGCCGAATCTGCCGGCTCAGCACACCGGACGAATCAAAGCTGAACCGCACCCGGGTCCGGCCACCGTCAAAGCCGGCGGCCAGTTCCTTCAGCGGCGCCTGAAGCGTGGCCGCCGCCAGCACGGTCAGCTCCGGCCCGGCCTCCTCCGCCCTGGCCATGGCAATCAACTGCCAGCCAATAGCGGCGGCCAAACCAAGGGGTCGTAAAAAGGTGTTCATGGGGTGCGGTTTCCGATGGTGTAAAAATGACTTTGAAATGGAATTTAATCATCACACGTTTTGGATTTTGTAGCAAAGCGATTGCATCGCGCTCTTCGAGCTGCTACGTCCCGATTGGGCGGGCTGCAAGCCCTTTGCTACACTCACGAATAATCCAGGCTAAGGTTATGAGGCACTCGGTACGGCTACATGCTCAGGCGCACCGCTTGCGCCTTGAAACAGGCAATGACCGGCACGCCGGGACGCAGGGCCAGCTCCCGGACGGCATCCGAAGTGATGTCGGCAAACAGCCGCTGTCCCGCCACGTCAAGGCTGGCGATTACCTGCCCTCCGTCCCCATGCAACGCCGCCACCCGGGCCGGCAGGCGGTTGCGGACACTCAGGGCGGGCAGCGGCGGCAGAGCGAGCATCACATGATGGGCGGGCACCAGCAGGCGCACCGGCGTTCCAGCCGGGCACGCCGGCCCCCGCACCGTGATCCGGTCACCGCCGACAACCACGCACAAGAATCCCGGATCCGCCGCCGGCCCGGCCACGGTTCCCGCGAGACCGGCTTCCACGGTTTCGGTCACGCCATTGGCGCCGGCGTCCAGCAACTGCTCGGGCGCGGCCAGCAGGCGCAACCGCCCATCCCGGATCACGGCGGCGTCTCGCGCCAGGGCCAGCAGATCGCCCAGGGTGTGACTCACATAAAGCATTTGCACATCAAGGCATTGAGGAAGTTTCATCAGGTAGGCGAGCAGGGAATCCCGCAATTGCCTGTCCAGCCCGGCCAGCGGTTCGTCCAAAATCAGCAACCGCGGCGAGGTCAGCAAGGCCCGGCCGATGCCCACCCGCCGCTGCTCGCCGCCGGAGAGCGTGGCCGGAAAACGCCCCAGCAACGGCCCGAGTCCGGACAGTTCCACCACCTCCTGAAAACCGACGCGGCGTTCCGCCGGACGCAGCCGGCGCCAGCCCGCCAGCAGGTTCTCCTCCACCGACAGATGGGGAAACAGCCGGTTGTCCTGGAAAACGTAACCGATCCGGCGGCGGTGCGGCGGCAGATGAATCCCCGTTTCCGGCCGGTCGTACACCACGCCGTCGAGGCGGATTTCACCGGACGCCGGCCGGAGCAGGCCGCTGATCGCATTCAGCACCGAGGTCTTGCCGGCGCCTGAGGGGCCCGCAATCGCCACCACGGGGGCGTTCGACTTCAGCTCGACCTCCAAGCGAAACGCGCCCCGTTCCAAGATGAAGCGTGCGTCAATCACCCGCCATGCTCCTTCCGGCGCCGCAACAACATCTCGCAAACCCACAACGCCGCCCCGGAGAGCAGCAGCGAAAGCAGAACCAGCCGCAGCAGCCCGCCACCACTGCCGTCAGGCGCCTCGATCTGCGCGTAAATTTCCAGCGGCAGCGTGCGGTTCCCATCGGTGTTCAAGCCCACCACGCGCGTGGCGCCGAATTCGCCCACCGCCCGGGCAAAGCAGAGCACCAGCCCCGCCACCAGGCCGGGCCAGACCAGCGGCAACGTCACGTTCCAAAACACGCGCCACGGCGCGAACCCGAGAGTGGCGGCCGCCAACTCCAGCCGCGCATCCACCCCCTCAATGGCGGTGCGCACCGAGCGTACCAGCAGCGGCAGGCCGCTGGCCGCCGCCGCCAGCATCATCCCTTTCCAATCAAAAACGATATGGACGCCAAACCATTCCAGCAACGGCCGTCCCAGCCAGCCATGACGGCCAAAGAGGACGAGAATGCCATAGCCGGTCACCACCGGCGGCACCACCAACGGCAACCAGACCAGCATTTCCACCCACACCTTGCCGGGAAAACGGCGGCGCGCCAGCAGCCAGCCCAGCAACACCCCGGGCGGCAGGGCCAGCAAGACGGCGCCTGTCGAGAGGATGAGCGAGAGTTTCAGCGCCGACCATTCGGCGGGGGAAAGCATGGTCTTGCTCCGTTATTCCACGCCGCCGCGGCCGCCGCGGGATTTACCGACCGCCTCCACCGGCAAAGCGGATTTCAGGCCAAGGCCCCGCACCGAACCGCGCGTGAGGACCGCCACGATTTCCCGGCCGTCCGGCGACGCCAGGATGATTTCGGTGTTTACCGTGCCCTCGCGGATTTCCTTGACCGTGCATTTCGCTGGGGGGTGTGCGCTTGGTTTCATGACGATGTCCTTTGCTTATTAGGGAGCGCGGGATGGGGACCGCGAAGCTGTGAACGGTTGGCGACAGACAATAAGCACTCGCCGTGCCAACCACGAGACGGGCGGGCGCCGCACCGGGCGGCCGGGGGATTTCCTACATTCCGGTAGGCCAGGGCCGGTGCCGACTACCGAATGGTAGGACGGCGACCTCGTAGCGCGGCCACCCGACCAGGACACAAAACACCAATAAACATTTATTAATCATTATAAATTAAAAAGTTATAACTTATAAAAATCCATGGCACGGCGATTGCTAAACTGTACCATCGTCAGAAGAGATGAACCGGCAGCACCGGCCTCGGTGGCGATGTCCGCAGTCCGGACCCCCAACACGAAAGCAAGGAGAACTTTCCATGCGCAAAGTAGCGATCTACGGCAAAGGCGGGATCGGCAAGTCCACCACCACCCAGAACACGGTGGCGGGGCTGGCCGAGATGGGCAAAAAGGTCATGGTGGTCGGGTGCGATCCCAAGGCGGACTCGACCCGGCTGCTGCTGGGCGGCCTGGCCCAGAAGACCGTGCTGAACACCCTGCGGGAAGAAGGCGAGGACGTGGAACTGGAAAAGATCCGCAAAGCCGGCTTCAAGGGCACCTGGTGCGTGGAGTCCGGCGGTCCCGAGCCGGGGGTGGGCTGCGCCGGACGCGGCATCATCACCTCGATCAACATGCTGGAGCAGCTCGGGGCGTACGACGCCTCCGAAAACTTGGACTACGCCTTCTATGATGTGCTGGGCGACGTGGTCTGCGGCGGGTTCGCCATGCCGATCCGCGACAACAAGGCCGACGAAATCTATATCGTCTGCTCCGGCGAGATGATGGCGATGTACGCGGCCAACAACATCTGCAAAGGCATCCTGAAATTCGCCACCACCGGCAATGTGCGCCTCGGCGGCCTGATCTGCAACAGCCGCAAGTGCGACCACGAAAAGGAAATGATCGAGGAACTGGCCCGGCAGATCGGGACCCAGATGATCTACTTCGTGCCGCGCGACAATATCGTGCAGAAGGCGGAGATCCACCGCAAAACCGTCATTGACTATGAACCCACCTGCGCCCAGGCCGATCAATATCGGAACCTGGCACGGGCCATTGACCAAAACAAAATGTTCGTCATTCCCAAGCCCCTGGAGATGGACGCGCTGGAAAAGCTGCTGATGGACTTCGGACTGGGTGATTAAGGCGCCGCCACCACCCGCACACAAAAAACGATAGTGCCAACGTAAAAAAGGAGTTACGGTCATGATTATCATTCGAGCGATTGTGCGTCCGGAAAAAGTGGACGCCGTGATGGCGGCGCTGATGGAGGCCGGCTTTCCGGCGGTGACCAAGATGGACGTCGTCGGCCGGGGCAAACAGCGCGGCGTCAGAATCGGCGAGATCCACTATGACGAACTGCCCAAGGAACTGCTGCTGACGGTGGCGAAGGACGATGACAAGGAGTTCATCATCACCACCATCTTGGGCGCGGCGCGCACCGGCGTCAAGGGCGCCTTCGGCGACGGCAAGATCTTCGTCTCCAAGGTGGACGAGGTGTACACCGTCAGCTCAGGGGTGAAAGAGGTCTGAGCGGATCAAACGTCAACCGTGTATCACGTTGCGAGGAACACTGCCGTGAAAGAAGTAATGGCCATCATCCGGATGAACAAAATCAACGATACCAAGCGTGCGCTGGCTGAGAACGGCTATTCGCAGTTCACCGCCCGCAAGGTGATGGGGCGCGGGCGGGGCAAGATCGACGTCAGCCTGCTTGAGGGAGCACGGGCGGGCAACGAGGAAGCCATCGCGCTGCTCGGACCGGCGCCCAAACTGTATCCGAAACGGTTGCTGACCGTGGTCGTGCCGGACGGCATGGTCGCAGGCGCGGTCAACACCATTATCAAGGTCAACCAGACCGGCAACGCGGGTGACGGCAAAATTTTCGTCATGCCCCTGCTGGACGCCGTGCGGGTCCGCACCGGCGAGACGGGCGACCTGGCCCTCGATGAAAAACTGTAACCGCACGCAGGAGAATCTGTCCCCATGAAGCACCATGACCTACCGAAGGGCGAGGGACTGCGCGAAAAGATCCTCGCCGGCTATCCGGCCAAACTGGCCAAAAAGCGGGCGCCGCAACTGGTGGTCAACCAGAAGGATGCGGCGGACAACGTCCCGCCGGTCAAGGCCAATGTGCGGACAACGCCGGGCATCATCACCCAGCGCGGCTGCTGTTACGCCGGCTGCAAGGGCGTGGTCCTCGGGCCGACCCGGGACATCATCAACCTGGTTCACGGCCCGGTCGGCTGTTCGTTCTATGCCTGGCTGACCCGGCGCAACCAGACGCGCCCGCCGACCGACCAGGATGAGAACTTCATGACCTACTGTTTCACGACGGACATGCAGGACGAAAATATCGTCTTCGGTGGCGAGAAGAAGCTGCGGGCGGCCGTGCAGGAGGCCTACGACCTGTTCCATCCCAAGGCGATTGGCATTTTCTCCACCTGTCCGGTGGGCTTGATTGGCGATGATGTCCATGCCGTGGCCAAGGAAATGAAGGAAAAGCTGGGGATCAATATCTTCGGCTTCTCCTGTGAAGGCTACAAAGGCGTTTCGCAGTCGGCCGGGCATCACATCGCCAACAACCAGCTCTTCAAACATGTGATCGGCCGGGATGACACGGCACCCGCCGGCAAGTTCAACATCACCCTGCTGGGCGAGTACAACATCGGCGGCGACGCCTTCGTGCTGGAAGAGCTGCTGGAGCGTTGCGGCTTCACGCTGGTGGCGACCCTGAGCGGCAATTCCACCATCGGCCAGTTCGAACGGGCGCACACCGCCGACCTGAACGTCGTCATGTGCCACCGTTCCATCAACTACGTGGCGGACATGATCGAGAAAAAGTTCGGGGTGCCGTGGTTCAAGGTCAATTTCATCGGCGCCCATGCCACCGCCAAGTCACTGCGCAAGATGGCGGCGTTCTTCGGGGATGCGGAACTGACGGCCCGCGTCGAGACGGTGATTGCCGAGGAAATGGCCAAGGTCGCGGCCGTTGAGGCGGAGATCAAACCCCGCTGCACCGGCAAGACCGCCATGCTCTTCGTCGGCGGCAGCCGCGCCCACCATTACCAGGACCTGTTCTCGGAGATCGGCATGAAAACCATCGCCGCCGGTTACGAGTTCGCCCACCGCGACGATTACGAGGGCCGCAAGGTTCTCTCCACCGTCACCCTTGACGCGGACAGCCGCAACATTGAGGAACTGGATGTCGAACGGGATCCGAAACGGTTCCGCCAGGTGCTGAGCGACGAAAAACGCCAAAAACTGGCCGCGGTCAACTTCGAGTTCAGCGACTATCAGGGCATGATGCCGCAGATGGACAATGAGACCCTGGTCATCGACGACATCAACGAGCAGGACACCCAGCGACTGCTGGAGCTCTGCCGGCCAGATGTGTTCTGCGCGGGCATCAAGGAAAAGTACGGTGTCCAAAAACACGGCGTCCCCTGCAAACAGCTGCACAGCTACGATTACGGCGGCCCGTACGCCGGGTTCAAGGGCGCGATCAATTTCTACCGGGAGATCGACCGCTTGGTCAACACCCGCATTTGGTCGTTCATTGAACCGCCGTGGAAAACCGCCGCCAGCCCGACGCTGGAGGCGACCTACGCGCGGGACTAGCCTGGATTATTCATAAGTGTGGCAAAGGGCTTGTAGCCCGCCGGGACGTCACTGACGCGATACAATCGCTTTGCTACAATTGGCACAGCCCCATTCTCATGAGTAATTCAAGTATTGAAAATCGTCGTCGTCGTTCTCGTGCTCGTCGTCGTCATCGAAACGAGGACGAAGGACGACAACGAGAACGACGACGAGCACGAAAACACATCTTCGATTGATCTTCGTGCTTTTCGTGCCTTCGTGGTGAATCCGAATTTTAAGTGTTAACACCATCAGGAAAGGATCCAGACCATGGCGCTTTTACGACATACGACCGGCACGGTGACGGAACGGCAGGCGCTGACCGTCAACCCGGCCAAAACCTGCCAGCCCATCGGCGCGATGTACGCGGCGCTGGGGGTGCATAACTGCCTGCCGCACAGCCACGGTTCGCAGGGGTGCTGCTCCTACCACCGCAGCGCGCTGACCCGGCACTACAAGGAGCCGGTGATGGCGGCGACCAGCTCCTTCACCGAGGGATCATCGGTGTTTGGCGGCCAAAGCAACCTGCTGGCGGCCATCGAGAACATCTTTACCCTCTATGCGCCGGACGTGATCGCCGTCCACACCACCTGCCTGTCGGAAACCATCGGCGACGACATTCCCCAAATCGCCGCCAAGGCGCGGGAAGAAGGCAAAGTTCCCGCCGGCAAGTACGTCATTCATGCCAACACCCCCAGCTATGTGGGGTCGCATGTGACGGGGTTTGCCAACATGACCAAAAGCCTGGTGACCTATTTCTCCGACTGGTCGGAGAACCGGCTGCGCACGGTCAACATCATCCCCGGCTGGGTCGAACCCGCAGACATGCGCGAGATCAAGCGCCTCGCGGCCCTGATGGGGGTGGAGATCATCCTCTTCCCGGACACCTCCGACGTGCTGGACGCGCCGCAGACCGGCACGCACGAGTTTTATCCCCGGGGCGGCGTCACCATCCAGGCGTTGCGCCGGACCGGCGCCAGCCAGGCGACCATTGCCCTGGGGCCGACCGCCTCGGCGCCGGCGGCGCGGGAATTGGAAAAGAAGTGCGGCGTTGACTCGCATATTTTGGAGCTGCCCATCGGCCTGCGGGCCACGGACGCCTTCGTGGACACCCTGCGCCGCACGGCCGGGGTCGAAGTCCCGGCGGCCCTCGTGGAAGAACGCGGCCGGCTGATGGACGTCATCACCGACATGCACCAGTACTTCTATGGCAAGCGGGTGGCGTTGTGGGGCGACCCCGACCAGCTCGTCTCCCTCGCCGGCTTCCTGGCGGACCTGGACATGAAACCAGTCTACGCCGTCACCGGCACGCCGGGACGCGCCTTTGAAGAACGCATGGCCAAGGTGCTGGCCGGCCGCGTGCCCGAGGCGAAAATCCGTCAGGGACCGCAGGCCGACATGTTCCTCATGCACCAGTGGATCAAGGAACAGGGCGTGGACCTGCTCATCGGCAACACCTACGGCAAGTACATTGCCCGTGATGAGAACATTCCGTTCGTGCGCCACGGCTTCCCCATCCTCGACCGCGTCGGACATTCTTATTTCCCGACAACCGGTTACATGGGCGGCATCCGCCTGCTGGAGAAAATCCTGGGCGCGCTCCAGGACCAGCAGGACCGCAACTGCCCCGAGGAGGCCGTCGAACTGGTGATGTGACACCGCCTGCGTTCCCCCGTCAACCCTCTACCCTGCCGGCCGCTGGAACATCTCTCCGCCAGCGGCCGGCTCTTTTTTTGCCTCGAAATGCCAAGCACCCTAGCCTGGATTATTCACTGGTGTTTTCAAAAGTAACGAGGTTTTCCCATAACCGGGAACCGCCCGGCCTCGGGCGGACGACCCCGTCCTCGTCGGAGACGTGCATCATTGGCTTGGCGGACGATGGCCCCATAAAAAGGGCGGAACTGGTGTGACGCCATCGAGTTCCGCCCGAGGACGGGCGGCTCCCGGTCTTGACATAACGCCGATATTAAAAAGCGGCAAAGGAATTGCCGCACTCCAAGAACGGTGCCACATTGATCGGGACTTGTGAAAGCAGCGCTAACGCCAACCCACAACAACAGTAACAAAAATACCCAGACAACCAGGAAATAAAACAGCTAACAGTAACACAAAAACTTGATTTATCTTAATTTCGGTGTATAATCAACCTCAACACGCAGGTTACATTTGAGAGGAAATGGGACTAATACCCTGTGAGATGAACACACCGCCGCACATGCTACCACTGGAGAAGGTCGCCGAGGTCATTCCCGGCGTCGCGACCCGGACGCCGCCCGCCCAGGGCGGAGCCCGGAACCAGCGCGTGCTCACGGTCCGGGCACTGACAGAACACGGTATTGACGCCGGCGACATCGCCGAACTTGATGTGCTCGGAAAGATCGCGGACAACCAGCGCTTGCAACCGGGCGATGTCCTGTTGCCGGCGCGCAGCACCCGGGTCATGGCCGTGGTGGTGCCCCCGGCACTGGCGGGCATCCCGATCAATGCCACCCTGGTGGCGGTTCGCTGCGGGCCGCAACTGAATCCGCAGATCCTTGCCGCCTATTTCAATCATCCGGCGGGGCAGCTCGCCATCCAGAGCGCCGCCCAGTCCGGCACCGCCCAGATCAACCTGACCGCCGCCGCCCTGCGCCAACTCCCGGTGCCCGTGCCGCCCCCCGACCAACAGGCGTGCCTGGCGGAAATGCTGAGCGCCGCGGATGAGGCGTACACCGCCGCCATTCAAGCGGCCGAAACGCGCCTGCGCCTCGCCCGCAACCTGGCCGTGATTTGCCCCGCCCTCCCTCATCGTCCTCGTCCCTCGTTCTCGTCGTCGTCCTCGCGTCAGTCCCCCGACCGAATTCCGATTACGACCACGACGGACGACCACGAGTACGAGCCCCGCCCCCTTCGTACTCGTCCCTCGTCATCGTTCTCGTCGTCGCCCCAATCCCCCGGCGGAAATCCGAGCACGAGCACGAGAAGCGAGAACGACGACGAATGCCGGAACATCAACCTCCCCGCCGCGGTCATTTATCCCGCGACCGGGAAAGCATAGGAATCCCTTTTATGGCCAACCCAACCCCATCCATCCGCATCATCACCCGCGAGGAACTGAACCGCCGGCTCTGGCAGGCAGCGGATATTCTGCGCGGCACCGTCGATGCCGGCGATTTCAAGAACCACATCCTGGCGCTGATGTTCCTCAAACGCCTCTCGGATGTGTTCCACGAGCGCCGGCAGGAGATCATCGACCAGTGGATGCGCGACGGCAAGACGCGGAAGCAGGCCGAAACCATTGCCGACGACCCCGACGAATACGGCAACGGCAGTTATTACGTCCCCGCAGGCGCCCGCTGGGAAGATCTGATGGCGGTCGGCGAAAACCGGGCCGAGGCCGTCGACAAAGCCCTGCTCGCCATTGAAGACCGCAACGGCCAGTACCTGGAAGGCGTCCTGGACGGCATCCGCTTCAATGACACCCGCCGCTTCGGCGATCCGCAGACCATGGACAGCCTAATGCAGCGGCTCCTGTCACACTTCGGCGGCATTCCCCTGGGCAACCGCAACCTGGCCGAGCCGGACATCCTCGGCAACGCCTACGAATACCTGATCGAGCGCTTCGCCGAGGGCAGCGGCAAAAAAGGCGGCGAGTTCTATACCCCGCGCATGGTCGTCAAGCTCATGGCCGAACTGCTCAAGCCCACCGCGGGCATGCGCATCCACGACCCCACCTGCGGCTCCGGCGGCATGCTCATCGAGTGCGCCGACTATGTCGGCATGCGCGGCGGCGACCCGCGCAATCTCACGCTCACCGGCCAGGAAAAGAACTACGGCACCTGGTCGATCTGCAAGCTGAACATGCTGCTCCACAACGCCCCCGATGCCGACATCCGGGCCGGCGACACCATCCTCACGCCCAAGTTCGAGCATGCCGGTGTCCTGGACGTGTTCGACCGCGTCATCGCCAATCCCCCGTTCTCGCTCAAGGAATGGCACGGCGTCGAAGCCAAGCCCGGCAAGGACGGCGAGTCCAAGGTCGATCCCAAGGAAGTCCGCGAGCGTTTCGAGAACGACCCCTACCACCGCTTCACCCGCGGCATTCCCCCCGCCACCAAGGGCGACACCGCCTTTCTCCAGCACATGGTCGCGGTCTGCAAGGACAACGGCATGATCGGCGTGGTCATGCCCCACGGCGTCCTCTTTCGCGGCGGCAGCGAGGGCGACATCCGCCAGGCGCTGCTGACGGAAGACCTGGTCGAAGCCGTCATCGGCCTGCCCGAACAGCTCTTCTTCGGCACCGGCATTCCCGCCGCCATCCTCATCCTGAACAAGCGCAAACCCGCCGCCCGCCGCAAGCATGTGCTCTTCATCGACGCCGCCCCGGCCGGCCTCTACCAGGAAGGCAAGAACCGCAATTACCTGCGGCTGGAAGACATCCTGCGCATCGCCGCCGTCTTCCACGCCTGGGCCGATCCCGCCGCCATCGACCGCTGGCTCGTCAGCGAGCGCGAAGCCGTCTGCGCCACCGCGCACCGGCATCACCTGGCGCGCCTGGCAAAACTCAAATCCCTCGCCTTCCCATCGTCGTCGTCCTCGTTCTCGTCGTCGTCCTCGAAACCGCATTCCGGGAAAAAAACGAGTACGAGTACGAGGGACGAGAACGACGACGACGAGGGGATCATGAACGCCGCGAAGTCCGCGACCGAAGAGAAGCGGCAGATCGCGGAATTCGACGCGGCGGCGGACGCCGTCCGCGCCTGGCTGAAACAAGCCTCGGCCAGCGGCCGCGGCGCCCTGGCCAAGTTCGCCGCCGTGGTCAGTCTCGACACCATTGCCAAGGACAATGACTACAACCTCAACATTTCCCGCTACGTCGACAGCACCGAGCCGCCCCCCGAACTCGACGTCGCCAGCGAACTCCGCAAGCTCCACGACCTCGAAGCCAAACGCAATGCCGCCGAAGCCCGGATGAACAGCCTGCTGAAGGAGTTGGGATATGCCTGACCCCTCCTCCAATCGTCCTCGTCCCTCGTTCTCGTCGTCGTCCTCGATTCAACGTCCCGCCAGCAATCCGAGTACGACCACGAGAAACGACCACGACGACGAAAACCCAAACGCGATCAGCCCCCCCAATCGTCCTCGTCCCTCGTTCTCGTCATCGTCCTCGATTCAACGCACCAACGGCAGGCCGAGTACGACCACGACGGACGAGCACGAGTACGAGTCTCGGAACGCTGGCGTTGCCCTCGATCACGAACGCTTGGATGTTTACCGTCTTGCGCTCCAGTTCCTGGCGTGGGCAACGGATCTGATTGTCAGTTACAAGGGCGACACCAGTATTCGTATCGGACCTGTTTGCGACCATCTTGACCGCGCCTCATTGTCCATCCTCTTGAACATTGCGGAAGGCAACGGCAAGCGGCAGATGAAAACACGGGCCAAGTTCTTCGACGATGCCCGTGGTTCGGCGACCGAATGCGCGGCATGCCTCGACGCCTTGGTCGCAAAAACCGTCTGCCGTCCCGATCAAGTCACGGCGGGCAAGGCGCTGCTCATCCGTATCGTCAGCATGTTGTGCAAACTGGTTGAACGATATGACACAGAAGGTGAAATCCGGGACGGCGAGAATGCCGATCCCCCCGACCTGAATGTCCCCCTTCGTTCCTCATCTTCGCCCGCGTTATCGTCGTCGTCCTCGTTCTCGTACTCGAAGCGCCGAAAAAGCCATAAATCGAGTACGACGACGAGGAACGGGAACGACGACGATCAAGAACCTCCCAATCGTCAGCCAACGGGAGGTCGCCGCCAATGAGCAATCGCACGCCCCCCCATCGTCCTCGTCCCTCGTTCTCGTACTCGTCGTCGATTCAATGCCCCGGCAAAACATCGAGGACGACCACGAGAAACGAGAACGACGACGATCAAGAACCTCCCAATCGTCAGCCAACGGGAGGTCGCCGCCAATGAGCAATCGCACGCCCCCCCATCGTCCTCGTCCCTCGTTCTCGTCCTCGTCGTCGATTCAATGCCCCGGAAAAACTTCGAGGACGACCACGAGGAACGAGAACGACGACGATAACCAAAACTCGATCCGTTTTCCCCATCGTCCTCGTCCCTCGTCATCGTCCTCGTACTCGTCACCGCTTCGCTTCTCGGACTTGGCGGAAGTGAACCCACGCACTCCCGTGAAATTACCGGACACGGCGGAAGTATCCTTCATCCCGATGACTGCTGTTGATGAGACCGGCCATTGGGTGGACCGCCAGGCACGACGTCTTGGCGAGGTAAAGAAGGGCTACACGGTCTTTCAGGAAGGCGATATTCTCTTTGCAAAGATCACTCCGTGCGCGGAGAACGGGAAAGGATGCCACGCCACCAACCTCGTCAACGGGATCGGATTCGGAAGCACGGAGTTTCACGTGCTTCGCGCAAAATCCGGTGTTTCTCCCCGAATCGTCTTTCATCTTGCCCATGATCCATTTGTCCGGGCAAAGGCCGTCGCGGTCATGGGAGGGTCCGCCGGACAGCAACGCGTCCCTGCGGATTTTTTCGATTTGTTCTATCTGCCACCGGACATACTTACGAACCAAAACCACAAAGCGGCTCTCCTGGATGCCGTCGATGACGCCATTGACGCGACACGCGCCGTCATCGCCCAAACCCGTCGCCTCAAATCCGCTCTGCTTGATGACCTACTCTCAAATGGATTGCCGGGAGAACGAAAACACCGGCGGGAGGTCAAAGGGGTTGGAGAGATTCCATCTGACTGGCAGGTTTTCTGCCTCGATGACATGAGCGATGGGCGGCGTCCGCCGCTTCGTACGGGGCCGTTTGGCTCGTCGTTGAAAACAGAGCATTTCGTTCCGAGCGGCCGCCCCGTTCTGACCATCGGTAGTCTCGGTGAAGGCGAGATTGTCGCGAGTGAATTGCTTTTTGTCGACGAAGCCAAGGCCACGGAGTTGCGGGAGTACGAAGTCCTGCCTGGCGATGTGGTGTTTTCCCGTGTTGCTGATGTGGGACGTTCCGTCACCATTCCCGAACATGCTGCTGGCTGGATCATTTCCTCCAATCTCATGCGCATCACGTTGGACAAGCGAAAATTTGATCCGTGGTTTCTTCGACAGTCTCTGGTACACAACCGGCTTGTGACCGACCAAGTTCGCCGCCTGACTGCTGACGGTGGCCGGCAAATCGTTACCTCGGAAACTCTCTCCGGTCTCTTATTTCCAATGCCACTCCGCAAAGAACAGGACGCCATTGCCGAAGTAATCCGCCGAGTTGACCAGCGCCTTCGGCAGGATCGCGAAATCGAGGTTCAACTCAGTCAAGCCAAGTCCGCCTTGAGCCAAGCATTGCTGACCGGCCAAATAGGGGTAAGCGTTCAGGAGGGGAAATTATGACAAAAGGACTGCCCACGGAATTGGTTCCCGTCATGGTGGGCCTGGAGGCAGATTCCAGTCCGCTACGAGATATTGATGTGTCGGCGGCCATCCACGGTATTTGTGACGTTCATTGGCCGAAAGGCACAGAGATGCCGCCGTCTTGGCTGGCCGAGTATATCGCGTTTGATTTTTATCCCGAGCATAGCCACGAATACACGAAGTGGGGCACCTATTATGGGCCGCAATCGATTTTTCCGGCAGAGGGTGCCGCCTATATTCATCCCAACATCAGTCAGATCACCCCAGAGATCATCGAGTACTGGAAGCAGCGGTTTCTGGAAGCAAAACATCCCATATTGCGGTTGCGATATGCCGATCTAGTGTGGGACTTTTCGCCAAAAGTGTGCAAGGAAAGTCGAGGAGTGGAAGCAGCAAGGGCCGTCATTGACACCACCGTTATGATCGCAGAACAGTCCCTTGCCAAGCATGAAATTGATTGCATTAAGAAATTAAAACGTGCCCTTTCTATTTCGCTGAGTATCCGAGATCAGGCACGTCAGAACCAGCTAATAACCACCATCATAAATTATGAAAAGAATCACGCCGACAATGACAAGGCGGGAACTTGGGTATTTCCTTTCGACATGTTTATGGGTGAGTCAAAAGTTAATCTAACCCCAGAGCAAGAACAGGAGGTCATCAAGGCGCTTGAGGGGCGGTTGACGTGGGCAGTGGCCGTCCCGGATGGCGAAAAATATCCAAGGGACCAATTCGCCGCCAACAAGGCAGCCAAACGTCTTGGCCGGTATTATGCCAGTAAACAACGCAATGCGGACAAGGGCCGTGTTCTGCGGATGTATGCCCATGCCGTACTTGCGTCATCAAGACAAACCACCAGTATGGTCGCATGTGCCCGGCTCCGGACAGCGTACGACTTAATGTTGCAATTTGGCCTTTCCGAAGAAGCAGATAGTTTGGCGATAACCATGAATGAACGAGGTGCTACCACAAAGGACGAGATGACGTGCATCTCCCACACTATGCAGGTTCCAAGTGATGAGATCGAACATTTTTTGAACGACCTCACCAAAGGCGACGAAAACGACGCTGCGGCTCAAATTGCTGTCGATTTCATTCCAGATCCAGTCGAGGTCGAAAAGCAAGTCAAGGAACTGGCCAAAAAAGCGATTCTGACTTCTCTTTTCTCCCTTACCATTATCGATGAGTCTGGACGCAACGTCGCTACCGTCGGTTCAGTTGAGGATGATCTTGCGGGACGCGTGGTCAAGCAGATCGCAGATAACATGATTATCGGCTCAATGTTTCTTGGTTTTGCCTTAAACAGATGGGTTGAACACTATCATGTCACTCCCGAAAAGCTGGTAACACGCCTATTGATCTCGCCCCTTTTTAAACCAGAACAAAAAACCATGCTTTTACGTGGTGTGCAAGCTTATTTCGATAAAGACGATATGGTTGTTGCTCATCTTCTTGTTCCGCAAATTGAAGCCGCCATCCGACAGCTTTTTGTCATAGGCGGGCAGAACATCTGGCACCCAGGCCAAAATGGCGGATTCGATCTAGAAACATTGGGGACTATGCTACGGAACCCATACTTTGAGAAGGTTTTTGGCGTCAAAATCCCCAAGTATCTACAAGTGTTGTTGGTAGATCCTCGTGGTTGGAATATACGCAATAATGTGTGCCATGGCATGATCCAATTTAATGGAAACAACCGTATCTTGAGTGATCGCTTGATTCATGTTTTACTGCTCTTATCATTTATCCAAAAAACAGAGAAAAATAATCCCGTTTCGTCCTCCTCGTCGTAATTCGATGGCGACCACGAGTACGAGAACGAGGACGAGGACGAGGACGCTAATTAGCGAATGCAACAACATCAGATGAGCCGAGTTGATTGGAGGGCCAACGCATGAGTGCCGTACCCTTAACCAAAGCGCAGCAGGCGGTGCGGGATGCGATTGCCGCCGGCGTGGATGCGTTCCGCGAGGCGTTCCATAACACGCGGGACTATGACGCGGCGAACCGGATCGTGGCGGCACTGGCCAAGAAAGCGCACAAGCTCCACCTCCAGCTCAAGAAGGCGGGGCATGAGCCGCGGTTCCGGCGGGCCATGTGCGAAAACCGCGGGGTGCCGCCGGACACCGTGGAGTTTTACAACCATGTCCACGCCCTCGAAGACTTGCTGAAATTCCTGGCGGACGAACACGCCAATGACGATCCGGTGGACCGCACCCTTGACGATACTTTTTCCTTGACCCTGCCACCGGATGGGGCGGTGTATGCCGGTAACCGGTCGTACGCGCTGAAACGCACCCGGACAGGCTGGGCGGTGAAAGACGGTGACGCGTATGTGGACTGCGACAAGGAAGCGGCGCCCGTCTTGATCCAGCTTCTCGACCAGGACCGGGTTGATTATCCGGATGGCCTGGGCGGCTGGTTCGACTGGCTGTGGTGGCAGGCGCGCGAACAGGGTGTCCCCCACGAAGAGGTGCAGGCGGCATTGGACGAGTTGGCGCGCTGGATCGCGGACGTCAATGCCAACGTCCCCAAATCCGGCTTGTGGGAAGAGTTTGGCGGCGGCGCACGGACCATTCGGGATACACCGGGCGGCAAGGACGAATGCCTGAATGCCACGTTCGAGTTCAAGCTGTTCTCGCGGCGTTGGGGGCATGACGATGTCTATCGCCTGAAACGGCAGCGGAACGGCTGGGAGGTTGAGTTCATTTCCGGCTTGACGGTTGGGGACAAGCGCGGGTATCCGGCGCTATATGAAAACTTGCGGCATGATTCCATCAACTACCCGCAAACCCTGGGAGAGCGGTTGGCATGGCTTTGGGACACGGCACAGCGGCAGCGCTTGAGCCGCGGCGAAGTCCAGGCCGCCCTTGACGCCCTGGCGGCTTGGGTGCGCCAGGTGGAACGGCAGGCACCAGCCGGCGCGCTGTGGGAAGGGTACAAATGATACTGACGCGAAACAAATTCCCCACCGGCGTCACCACCTTCCTTGACGTTTTGGGCTGGAAAGGCATCTATCAGCGCAAATCTGATCCACTGAAAGAATTGTCCGGGTTGGTGGGTCTGCTTGAGAGGGAAAAAGAAGGCTCGGCCATTCCAGCCGACATCCGCAGCATCTCGGACACCATTGCCATTTTTAGCACATGTGATGACCGGCGGTGCGGTGAAGCATTCAAATTGCATGGAGCTTTGGCAAAGCATGCCATTTGTAAATCGATCGCGTCGGGCATTCCCGTGCGCGGCGTGACCAGCCATGGCAGTTTCCAAACCAATGAAACCATGTTTATGGGCAAGGCGATTGATGAAGCCGCCGGCTGGTTTGAGCAAGCCGATTGGATCGGCGTGCACATGACCCCCTCCGCCGCCTTTCGATATGCCGCATTGAGCAAGGCACAACAGAGTCCGTCGCTGTGGGTTGACTACAAGCCGCCCTGCAAAGGGGTGGCACCATGGCCGACGCCGTGTGTGAACTGGGTTCGCCAATGGCGGCAGGATGGCTCTGATCGGCTGACCCTCTTGCAGGAATTCCGCAACCTGGGGCCAATCGGCCCCGACATCATCGGCAAGTTCGCAAATACGCTGGCCTTCTTTGACTGGGCAATAAGCAGGAAACAGAAATAAGGTTCATTTTACTTTGTCATCTTGACCCGCGTTCTCGTCGTCGTTCTCGTACTCGAAAGACGATGATTTTTAACAAAGTAAAAGCAAGGAGTAACGATTATGGCCGGAACATTTGCCCACATGATTTTGGTCCGGACGCTGTGCCGCCCGGAAACCCTGGACGGCATTAGTGCCTTGACCGCACCGATGAAGCGGGCGCTGATGATGCAGACGAGCTACGCTGAACTGGGCGCGGTGAGCCCGGATCTGCCGTATCTGAAACTGCGTGACGACAGCGCCGCGGGTTGGGGCAATGTCATGCATTATTGGCAGACCGCCGACTTGGTGCGTCTGGCGGTGCCGGCGCTTGGCACTCTGGGCGATGATGATATGGGCGGCGCCCAGCGTTTGGCGTGGCTGTTTGGATATGTCGCGCACTTGGTGACCGACCTGACAGTACACCCGGCCATTGTCCCCTACAAAGGGCATGAAACCGAGCACCGCGTCTGCGAGCTGAACCAGGACGTTTATATCTTCGACAAAATGGGCTTTGGCGATGTCAACCGGGTCGAGTATCTGAATAACGGCGGTATTCGCGACTGCGACCTGGCAGCTATCGCCCCGATGTGGACCAAGGCACTCAAAGCCAACACCACCAGGCAGCCGGTGACCATGGGGCCGGAGGTCCAGGCGCCAACAGGAACGCCGGAACCCGAGAAATGGCATGAGCATTACGTCTGGGCAGTTGACAAGTTTGCCGAGGAAGGCGGCCGATTCCCGTGGATCACCCGTCATCTCCTTCGGAAAAAGAGCGTGCTCTACCCCAGCTTGAAAAAGGCACGGCAGAGCGAATACGTCCGGGGCTTGCGGACGCCGGCGGGCGCCATCATTGCTTACGAGGATCTGTTCGCGATGGCCCAGCGGAACACGCTTGACACATGGTCGGAACTGGCGGCGGCAATCAGTCAAAACACCCCGGCGGCGTTCGCACTGAAGAACGCGAATCTCGACACGGGCTTGGCAGACACGGGCGGATCCATCTTTTGGAGGAGCGTGGCATGAACAATATCTATCATTTAAAACGCAGTCTGGGATTGGGCCTGGCGGCATTGCTGCTTGCCGGTTGCCTGAGTTGTCCGCGCGAGCACGAGGAAGCGATGGTGGCGGCCCTGCCGCGCCTGACCACCGCGGTCCAGGGGGCGGCGCTTTATTCCATGCCACCAGTACCCGACAATCAGTTGGCGGCAATGGCATTGAAGGCGCGACCGGATCTGGCGCGGATTTTCCAGGGGTACCCGATTCTGGTGCGGCGTGACGGGACAAATGTCGTGGTGCTGGTCTGTTCGCCGGATGGAACGCATGCGTTGTACGAAGACACCTCGCGCACTCCCGACAAGGTGGACACTTTGTGGTGCGAACAAAAGCCGGCGCACCCGGCGCAGTTCACTCCCGCCCCGCCCCAACCGACAACCACGCCGATGAAGGAAAAACCATAGGGGCTCCGGACGAACGAGAACGAGGACGAGGACGACGACGAGAACGACGCACGAGTACGATTGGGGGCGGTGGTTTCGGGATCGGAAGCTATGACACTCGAAGAACTCCAACAACTGATTGCGGCGGGCGAGGGCCAAGCGCTTGAGTTCAAGCAGTCCACGGGCCAGCGCTCGCGGGCGATGGAGACGCTTTGCGCCATGCTCAACGGCGAGGGCGGGCGGGTGGTGTTTGGCGTGACGCCGGACGGCCGGCTGGCCGGCCAGCAGACGGGCACGGGGACGCTGGAGCAACTGGCCGCCGCAATCCGGGAGATCCAGCCGGCCGTGGTACCGGACCTGGAAGTGGTGCCGGTGGCGGCCGAGCGCGACGCCATGGTCTTGACCGTGCCGGGCGGCGGCGGGCCGTTCTGTTACCGGCGGCGACCGTTCCTGCGGTTGGGGCCGACCACCTCGGAAATGCCGCAGGCGTTTTATGAGCTCAGGATCACCGAGAAATTGCACGGCACGACGCGCTGGGAGAACCAGCCGTGCCCGGCGGGGGTAACGGTCGCCGACCTGGATGCCGACGAGATCCGGCAAACCATTCTCACAGCCCAGCAACTGGGGCGGCTCGGGGCGATTGCCGCCACGGACACCGAAGCGGCACTGGTGGGGCTGGACCTCATGGCGGAGGGGCGGCTGCTGAACGCCGCGGTGGCGCTGTACGCGCATCCGAACCGTTCCCTGTTCGCGCGGTTTCCGCAGCTCAGTGTGCGCCTGGGGCGGTTCCGGGGCACCAGCCGGCTGGCGGAGTTCGCGGACAACCGGGAGTACTGGGGCGGCGTGTTCAGCCTACTCCGGCATGCCGAACGCTTTCTGGCCGACCATGTGCATATTGCCGGCCGCGTGGTGGCCGGAAAAATGCAGCGCGAGGATTACCCGGACTACCCGCCGCGGGCGACCCGCGAGGCGCTGGCCAATGCGTTCTGCCACCGCGATTATACGATGGCGGGGGGCGCGGTGGAAGTCGCCATGTACGATGACCACCTGGAGATCACCAATCCCGGGGAATTGCACTTTGGCATGACGCCGGACAAGTTGCGGAGTGCGCATGCGTCACGGCCCTGGAACCCCATCATCGCCTCGGTGCTGCACCGGGCCGGCGTGATTGAACGCTGGGGCAGCGGCGCCATCAACATCCTGCGCTGGTGCCGCGAGGGGCGGGTGCCGGAGCCGGTCTGGAACGAAAGCACGCGCACGGTGGCGGTGAGTTTTCGGCCCGCCGGCAAGGCCGGAGTTGAGAGCAGAAGTTCGGGGAAAAGTTCGGGGAAAAGTTCGGGGAAAAGTTCGGGGAAAAGTTCGGGGAAAAGTTCGGGGAAAAGTTCGGGGAAAATCCTGGCCTGCCTGCGTGACCAGCCGGAGACCACCCTTCCCGAGCTGGCGAAGATGCTGGGGATCAGTGAACGCGCCGTGGAGAAGCAGGTGCGCAACCTGCGGGAAAGCGGCCGGCTGCGGCGCCTCGGGCCGGACAAGGGTGGGCAATGGGAGGTTTTGGAGAATGCATAACCATTTTGCCGAACGATGTTGGGGCCACCCTTTTGGAAAAGGGTGCTCCCTTTGCGGATTCCGCAGGCCGCCCC
>CAITYL010000374.1 GCA_903896595.1 uncultured Lentisphaerota bacterium | reverse complement strand
GCGTAAACCGCGTCAGCCGGGAACCGGGCTGACGCTTTAGAGTGTCGCCGGCTTGACGGCGCTTTCATACTGTATTGAAACATGTTATGCTCCAAAAACCCGTATAAAAGCGGTGTCGAGCCACCGCCACTCAAAAGGTTCCGGCCGCGGCCGGAACCGGTCAAAAGAGGCGTTGCAAAAAATTGCCCGACGCGCCAGTGCCGGGCAACAGGCGATAGGAATAAATCCCGGCGTCACGATGACGAATGGTCACGTCCTGGCCAGGCTTCAGTTCGACCCGGTCCCCGCCGCCGCCGGCCACTTCCCGGCCGTCACGGTCCAGGGCCACCACCCGTCCCACGGCGGAATCCAGCTCACTCAGCTTGATCCGGACCGTGCCGGTACGCCCGGCGGGAAAGAAGCGCAGGCGCCAAGCACCGGAAGCTTCCTTCACGCAGGACACCGCCGTGTCAGTGGCCAGGGGCCCGGCAACCGCGGTGTAGGTACCGTCATTGACCCGCACCGTCTCCTGCGCCCAGCGGCCGCCCAGGTTGTCGGTCTGCCAGTCACTGTTGCGCGGATCGAGGAAGTAGGTGGCGCCGTCCCCATAATAATCAAACCAATGACCGGCAGGATCGTTACTGCAGGCGAACACCTTGTCTTTCTCAGTGGCGGCAAACCCCGCGGGGCCAATGCGCAACGCCGCCGAAACCGTCCACGGCTGGGCGGAACGGTTGACATAAATGACCACGCCATTGTCGTAACTGATCCGCACCCGGCGGACCGCCGCCACCTCCGCCACCAAAATGGCCTGGCTGGAACTGAGCCAGCGCGCGCCGTCATGGTATTGAATCGCCACCACTTTCGCATCGACCAAGCGGCGAACCAGCGGCCGGGCCTGATAATATTCCTTGGCCGCCACCTCAATGACCGCCTTGTACTGGTCGCAGAGATTGGCGGCGTGCAAATAGGCGACCTGGCTGGCGCGGTAGTCGTCCAGTTCCGGATACGACGGCGGCTGCGTCATCCAGTCCGGCACGTAGCCGAAAGTGTTCCAACGTTCGTAGTAGCCCATGCCATGATTGGTGGCCAGCGGCCGGATCTTGAGCAGGTCGAAATCGACAAAGAAGCGTCCCTTGATGCTGTCCTGGGCATCCACACTGTCAATGTGGCCGGCATGGATCCAACTATAGCACCCTTCGCCCACCACCGGCCCCTGATAGTTTTGGCGGGCAAACGCCCATAACTGATTGGTGAACTCCAGCGTGCCCTTCATCTGCGCCGAATAGGGGACCTTGGGATTGTAGTCCACCCGGAACCACGGCGCCTGGGCGCTGTGGACATCCAGGAAACAGGCGTTGGTGCCCAGCCCGTTGCGAATTTCCGGCATCCGGGCCTTGGCCAGGGCCAACCCGCGGGAGGTGGCCATGTGTTTGGAGTCGGCCCAGGCGGCAATGGTTTTGCCGTCGGCGGTGCGCATCAGCGCCGCCTCATCCCAGGCCGAGGAGGCGGGATACAGATCGACATAGTTTTCGTGCAGGGCGATCCGTTGCCCCCGGGCCGTGGCGCGCTTGACCACGCCGGCCAGAGTATCCAGCCCGCCCCGGCTTGGTGACGGCGGATAAAAATCGGGGAACCGGGTGTCATAGCCATACCGCTGCCAGCGATGCACCAGCACCAGCAGGTCATCCATGCCGTACTCATGGTAGCTGTTCAGCAAATCGCCCAGCTGGGCAAAGGACCCGGTCCAGCACTCCACCACCATGGCGCCGGCGATCTGGCGGCGCCACGACGACACGGGATTGGGAATGGAGGGCAGCACGGCGTCGATGCTGTCGCTGAGGGTCACCGCGATCACATCGTGCAGCTTAGGGGTCACCCCGGCCAGATTCGCCTGGTAACTGATGCGCGGCACGGGAACGGCGCACGCGGTCTTGGTCCAGTCCACCAGACAGGAAACAAACAGCTTGTCCTTGGGCAGGTAACGGACAAAGCGGTCGTACTGGTCGAACATGGAGAAATAGGGAATGCCGGCCACCGGCACGGAGCCGTCCGCCTCCGGCAGGCTGACATTGAGCGGCAGGCCGCAATCACCGTCCAGCGTGATGCGCAGCGAACCGCCGGAAAGCTCCAGCCGCGCCGTCACGGTCAGCTTGGCGTCGGGATTGTGCCAACTCCCGGTCCACGCCAACCCTGCCGGTGCGCCACTCACGAAAGCCTGCCGGGGACCGACATGGGTCACCGCAACTTGAAATCCGGTGCCCAGCTTCACCCAGGCGCCGCCGTGGAAGCGCCCCTCAAGCGAGGCCAGCCCCGCCTCCGGCCGGAACCGGTATTCCACCTTGCCGCCCGTCGCATCGGTGGCCGCGAAGAGCACCCAGCCCGCCTCCACGCGCACCGGCTGGGGCTGGGCGGAAGCGTTAGTTTGCGGGCAAATGTCAACCGCGCCGGCCGGACTCAAGTCACGCAGGTCGGCGGTGCCGGCCAGGACGGCCAGCCCACCCAAGACGCTCAGTCCCAGGAAAAAACATGAATGCAAGCGGAACGGCATGACAGGCTCCAAGGTTGTGAACTGCCCGAGCTCGGGCGAATGGCGGCATCAAGTTCGTTGTAGGGTGAATAATTTTACCATAAAGCAACCTGCCCGAACCTGGATTATTCATACGTGTAGCAAAGGGCTTGCAGCCCGCCCAATCGGGACGTGGCAGTTCGAAGAGCGCGATGCAATCGCTTTGCTACAATGGACATCATCCGTTGGTCATGAATAATCCAGGCTGAAGCCGGTACCCCCCCCCTGCGTCAACGCGCAACGGCAAACCTCAGAATGCACCTTTCACAGCGCTCAGCCCCGACGACGGCGGGCCAGCGCCAGCACGCCCAGCGCCAGCAGACCGAGGGAGGCCGGCTCGGGCACTTCGGTGGCGGTGAAGGCGAGGTCGTCCAGGGAAATCAGCATGCTGCTGGCGTAAAGCGGCACGAAGCGGATTTCCGCGATATTGGCGGTGACGGAGCCGAGGGAATAGAAATTGTCCATGGAACCGTCCAACGCGCTGCAGGGGTTAGGATCTCCGCCAGCCGCATTGAATTGGTTGGTGTGAAACAACAATCCACCACCGGCATTGTAAAACTGCACATCCAAGCCGCCGGCGTCAAAGTTGGAAACCGTAATGCCGACATTGGCCACCGGCGCCGCGAATTTGATGCTAGCGGAAACCGTATCTTGCGTCGCCGTTGTCACCACCAGGCTGTTGTTGCCGGAGGTGGCATTGTAGAAGTTGCCGGCAATCTGCAGCCCGGTAAAGGTGATGGTGTTGCCGAAAGAGGTGAGATTCACCTGGTCCAGCGTTTGCCCGACGGTAAACGCGGCTTGGTCAAACGACAAGACCCGCAAGTCCGGAAGGGCGTTAAAGGTTGTCGGGTTGTACGTCCCGGAGGAGCGGTCCACCGTGGTGGATCCGGCCGGATCGACAATGGCGCCGCTGAGGTTGGGATTGGTGACGATGATACCGGCCTGGAGGGCGGGCACCAAAGCCAGGGAGAGAGCCGCGAGTTGGATCAGCTGCTTGTGCATGGGGTGAACTCCTGCGTTTTGGGGTTGGGGGACGTTGGGTTGGGGGTTTGGTTTTTCCATCGTCGGGGCAGGCGCCTCTGCCTGCCCCATGGGATTCAGGGTTCGGGATTCCGACGGACGACGGAATCCCGAATCACCAGTTCCGGCTTCATCAACACATGGTTCGGACGGCCATTCTTCACGCCGTTCAGCCGTTCGCCGACGATCTCGCCCGCCGCCTTGCCCATGCCATAAAAATCCTGCTGCACGGTGGTCAGAAAGATCGGGCCAATTTTGGACTGCTCGACATTGTCATAGCCCACCAGGGAAATGTCCTGGGGCACCCGCAGCCCCTTCTGCCGCAGATAATCCGCCGCCGTCAGGGCCAGGTCGTCATTGCTGAAGCACAGGGCGGTCGGCCGCGGCGTCACCGCCAAAAAATGCTCCAGGGCCTGGGGCAGGTCTTCCGCGGCCCGGTTCCACGGCTGCCGCATGATGACCACGTCTTCGCTCGAAAACGGCAATTGATGCGTCACCACCCCTTGCAGGAACCCGGTCATGCGGTCCCGTAAGCTGGACCGATCAATTGGCCGCGACAAATAACCGATCCGCCGATGCCCCATTTCAACCAAATATTGCACCATCAGAACGCCGCCCTCGACGTTGTCCGACACCGCAAAATCCACATCCTGACCGGCGGGGTATGAATCGAGTACCACAAAGGGGATCTCCCGTTCCCGCAACCGGGCCAGCGCCGCCACATTCGCGGGCGCCGGCTCAAACCACACCAGCACCCCGCCCTCGCCGGGGGCACAAGACCGGTCCAAAAACTCAATCTGTTCTTCCAGCGTCTGATAAAAATCCACCCCGACCTGGAACCCGTGGCGGCCCAGGGCGTCGTAAGCACCTTCCAGCACCCCATGCTTGACGGAGGCCCGGCCATTGTTGGGCCCGGCGGGGCACAAGGACTTCACCCACCGCGTCCGGTTGCGGAGCCGGTGGTTTTGCTCGGTCACAAAGGTGCCGCTGCCCTGCCGGCGCACCAGCAGGCCGTCGGCCTCCAAAGTGGCCAAGCCTTTGCTGACCGTCGTACGGCTGACGCCCAGTTCCTTTTCCAGTTCACGCTCAGCCGGGATCTTCTGCCCAGCCGGCCAGTCGCCGCCGTCAATTCGCCTTTTAAGCGACTCAACGACAAACTGATAGCGCAACTTATCGCTGGTTTTTTCGCCCCTGTCCATGATCTTGATCCACCTTCAATCCACATTAAATCCAAATGGTCTTTAAATGGTTTACAAGTACCATAGACGCCATTTCGCAATCATGCAAATTTGCCGGCAAAAAAATCCCGCCAAGCAACGTCGGCGTTATTTCAAGGCCGGGAGCCGCCCGTCCCCGGGCGGAACTCAATGGCGTCACGCCCGTTCCGCCCTTTTGATGGGGCCATCGCTCGCCAACCCCATGATGCGCGTCTCCGACGATGACGGGTTCGTCCGCCCGAGGACGGGCGGCTCCCGGTTACGGAAAAACGTCTCCGTGGCCTCGGCGAAACCCGCTGGATTGACAGGACCCCAGAACCGGCCATATTCCAACCGTAGGAAAGAACGTTAAGCCGTTTTCAAAGTCTCGATCACGGTGTCACCGTTTTGGGAGTGCGGGGTTCAAAAAAACACCATTCCCGTCATCTATCGTCCTCCATGTCCTCGGCGTCCTCAATGTCCTCTAATACACAAGGGGGAACGAAGACGTTGAGGACGCAGAGGACATGGAGGACTGGGGCTGACACCTCGCCTGTAAAACAGCGTTTTGCCAGAAACTTTTTGTACTTGATCTTTTACTGGAGAATAAACTGTCATGACTACCGTACGGATCGGCATTTTGGGGGCATCGGGCTATTCAGGCGAAGAAGTGATCCGGCTGCTGCTGCGCCATCCCGGCGCCCAGATCACCCGCATCACCTCGCGGCAGAACGCCGGCCAGCCGGTGGCCGCCGTGTTTCCGCGTTTCGCCGAAACCGGACTGAGCTTCTGCGCGCCCGATGCCGCCGATATTGCGGCCCATTGCGACGTCGCCTTCCTCGCCCTGCCTCACGGCACCGCCACGGAGTACGCCCTGCCGTTGCTCAAGGCCGGGGTGAAGGTCATCGACATCAGCGCCGATTTCCGGCTCAAGGACGCGGCCGTTTACAAGACCTACTACAAAGAGGAACATCCGGCGCCGGAGCTGCTCAAGACCGCGGTCTACGGCCTGCCGGAACGCTACCGGGCGCAGATCAAGGGCGCCCAGCTTATCGCCTGTCCCGGCTGTTACCCGACCAGCATCATCCTGCCCACCGCCGCCGTGCTCACCGCCGGCCTGGTTGACCTCGACGCCGGCATCATTGCCTGCAGTCTCAGCGGCGTCTCCGGCGCCGGCCGCAAGGTCGACCTGCCCTACATCTTCCCCGAATGCAATGAAAGCGTGCGCCCCTATGCCGTCACCGGCCATCGGCACCTGCCGGAAATCGAGCAGGAACTGGCCGCCGCCGCCGGGCTGCCCACGCTGGCCATGACCTTTATCCCGCACCTGGTGCCGGTCAACCGCGGCATTCATTCCACGGTCATTCTCCGGCCCGCGGCGGGCGTGACCCTGGACCAGATCACGGCGGCAATGCAGACGGCATACATGGGGGAACCGTTCGTGCGCCTGCTCGGCCCCAAGCAGCTCGCCGACACCAAGCACGTGACCCTGACCAATATGTGCGAGATCGGCTGGACCCTCGACGCCCACGCCGGCCGCCTCCTGCTCAGCAGCGCCATCGACAACCTGACCAAGGGCGCCGCCGGCCAGGCCGTGCAATGCCTCAACCTCATCTGCGGCTTCCCCGAAACCACCGGCCTGCTGTGATATACTGCTTTAGGTTGAAATTTTAAATTTTATAGCTACATTTTTTATCACAAGACAACGGTGTCTGGATAGGGGAATGGGCTATGATCAAGATCAGGTTTTCCCAGGAAGAAAATGATCGACTTTACGACGCCCAACTG
>CAITYL010000373.1 GCA_903896595.1 uncultured Lentisphaerota bacterium | reverse complement strand
AACCCCCTTTTGAGGAAAGGCGGTTCCCAAACCCTCCGTCAAACCTGTTTGTTTCTTAATACGCGAAGGGCGCTTTCGCCACAAGCCATCACTCGGTGATTCGACGGTTTTCCAAGATGACTTGTGGCGAAAGCGCCCTCCGGTTTAAGGTCCAAAAGTTTTAGGAAGGGGTTTGGGGAGCACCCTTTTCCAAAAGGGTGGCCCCAACATTACAACGCAAGGGGGACGCATGTCGCGACGTTTTTTTTCTTTGGCGCTGGCGTTGGCGGTTTGGGTACCGTGCTTTTGGGCGCAAGAGGTTGCGCCGGCGGCCGCGGCCGGGGTGCCGGGCAGTGATTTGGAGCGGCTGTTCCGGGTGCTGGTGGCCAAGCACCGGCAGCGGTTGCCGCCGCCGCCCGCGCCGGGCGCGGAAGTGACCGTGCGACCGCTCGCGGGCGGGACGGTGACGGGCGTGGTGCTGGCCATCACGCCCTCGCGGGTGCAATTGGAGACCGAGCTCGGCCGGGTCTGGGTGCCGGCTCAGGGCGTGGCGCCGGAATCGTTGGCGGCACTGTTCCCCGACCGCGCGGCACTGCTGCTGGCGTTGCGCGACTTTGATCTATTGAAAAAGGCGCGGGCCGCCGGTGGTGCGGAGGGCGGCTGGGGCGTGCAGGAACCGGCGGGCGGCGAAAATAGTCTTGGCCGTGCTGAGCCAGAAGCCGTGCCGTTGCCATCCGAGCCGGAGAGCGTGCCGCTGCCGGCGGACGCGGGGAAGGCGGCGCCGGGCGCACCGGTGGCGTTCGATCTGACGCCCGCGAAATCGCCAGCGGCGTTGAAGCCGGTGGTGGCGGCGTTCGGGCAGTGGCTGGGGTTCCAGCAGCGGCGCGTGGGGGGACGGCTGGCCTCGGCGGTGCATGCCAAGCGCCAGGGCGCGGCGGCGGTGCTGTACGTGACGGTCGCCCCGGAATTCCAGGCGCAAGACTACGATATCCGCTACCAAATCGCGGAGGGGATGTGGTATTTCTGGGCGTTCCGGGGTGTGGAGATGGGGGTGGTGCCGCACCCGGAGCGGGCGTACCTGGTCCTGGTGTCGCCGGGCGGCCGGATCGCGGGCGGTTCGAGTCCCGACGGCGCCGCCAAGCTGTGGGTGGAGGAAAAGCCGCCCAAGGAGCGGCCGGTGAAGCAGGAACCCGCCGCTGGGCCGGAAGCCCCAACTGTTGCGGAGTTCGCAGGCCCGGCGGCGGTGGGGCTTGGCGAGGCGCCGGTGCCACCGCCGCCTGTGTCACAGGAACCCGTGGCGGTGCCGTCCGCTCCGGCAGTGGAAGCCGCGCCGGCGCTGCCGGCGGAGATACCGTCTGACAAGGCGGCGCTGATCACGGCGTATGCGGGAAAGACGTCGCTGTGGCTGGCCACGCCGTGGGCGGCGGACAGTCAACGGCGGGTGCCGCAGGAGATCGCCGCCCATGGGAATGCGACGCTGACGTTGCCGGCGGAACTGCCGGCGGGCACGCTGGTGTTGCGGGTGTTGGTGGAGTACGAGCCGGACATCCGCCGGCGCGGCGGCAATGCCCTGTCGGCCTACGGCTGGCGTTGGCCGGCGCTCGGCCCGGACGGCAATGAGGTATGGGCCGGGCAGTTCCTGCGCCTGCGGCTGAACGACCAACTGGTCTGGGCGCGCTGGCGCACGGAAACGCAGCGGCTGCTGACGGTGGTGCTGCCGGGCGATCTCCGCAACCAGGGGCGCGAGGACCGGCTGATGTGCGAGAACGACGCCGACGCGCCGCTGAATATCGTTGCGCTGTGGGCGGAACGCCCGGTCCCCGGCGCGCCGGTCTGGGTGGCCTTGGGCGGCATGGTCTGGGCCGAACGCCCGGAAACCTGGCGCCGAATGCCAGTGGTGGCGGAAGATCTGTCCCTGCCACACCCACCGCAAAAGCTGCCGCAGACGGTTGGTACGCAGGCAAGTCGCTCCGGTTGGGAACCCCCTTTTAAGGAAAGGCGGTTCCCAAACCCTCCGTCAAACCTTTTTGTACCTTTTGCGGATTCCGCAGGCCGCTCTCGTCCAACCGGCCATGATGGGGACCGTGGAGGCGGCCTGCGGAATCCGCAAAACGAAACAAAAGTTTT
>CAITYL010000372.1 GCA_903896595.1 uncultured Lentisphaerota bacterium | reverse complement strand
CGGTCTTGAAATAACGCCGAACACACGCAATCACGGGGAGCTGATATGGGGTTGGACTTTGTTGAACTGATCATGGCGGTTGAGGAAGAGTTCAAGATCGCCATTGCGGATGCCGAGTTTGTGAACGATCTTGGCGCCGGATAATTTGGAACGCCCTGCAGCAAACGCCGGCGGGTGGTCCGGCGGGGCGGAGCTGTCGGATTTGTCCGACCTGTCCGACAGGTCTGACGTGTCCGACGTATGGCCGCCGAGCGCCTGCCGTTATTTTCGGATAATATCGGCACCGAGGGCGGCGAGCTTGGTCTCGATGGTCTCGTAGCCGCGGTCAATGAGGTGGACGTTGCGGATGGTGCTGGTGCCGCGGGCGCAGAGGGCGGCGGCGACCAGGGCGGTGCCGGCGCGGATGTCGGGGGAGTTGATGTCCATGGCATGGAGGTGCGCGGGGCCGCTGACCACCACGCGGTGGGGGTCGCAGATGACTGCATTGGCGCCCATGGCGATCAGGCGGTCGACGAAATACATCCGGCTCTCGTACATTTTCTCGAAGAACAGGGCGGGGCCGCGGACCTGGGTGGCGAGGACGATCATGACGCTCATCAGGTCGGAGGGGAAATGGGGCCAGGGGCCGTCGTCGAGCACGGGAATGCCGCCGCCGAACTCGGGCACCACTTCGCGCGGCTGGTCGCCGTCCAAATGGACCTCGCCGTTGTGAAAGCGCAGTTGGATGCCGAGGCGGGCGAAGGCGCGGGCGACCATGACGTAGTGGGCCGGATCGGTGTCGGTGACGGTGACCGACCCGCCGGTGGCGGCGGCCATGGCGAGGAAGCTGCCGACCTCGGTGTGGTCGGCCAGCACGCGGTGGAAGGCGCCGCCGAGTTTATGCACGCCCGTGATGGTGAGGGTGTTGGAGCCGATGCCCTCGATGACGGCGCCCATTTTGACCAGCAGGTGGCAGAGGTCCTGCACATGGGGTTCCGAGGCGGCATTGCGCAGCACGGTCTGGCCGGTGGCGAGCACGGCGGCCATGACCAGTTGCTCGGTGGCGGTGACGCTGGTCTCGGGCAGAAAGATGTCGGCGCCGATCAACCGCTGGGGGGCGCGGAACTGGTAGCTGCCGTTGACCTCGATGGAGGCGCCCAGGGCTTGCAGTCCCTGAAAATGGGCGTCGAGGCGGCGGCGGCCGATGACGTCGCCGCCCGGGGGCGCCATTTCGGCGCGCCACACGCGGTGCAGCAGCGGGGCGGCCAAGAGGATGCTGGCGCGGATGTCGGCGCAGAGTTTGTCGGGCAGCACCGGGTTGCGGAGTTCGCGGGCGTGGATGCGCAGGTGATGGGCGGCGGGGTTCCAGTCAATCTCGGCACCGACCGCTTCGGCGAGGGCGAGCATGGTGCGGACATCGCCGATGGTGGGGACGTTTTCCAGGATGACCTCCTCGTCGGTGAGGAGGGCGGCGGCGATCATGGGCAGGACGGCGTTCTTGTTGCCGGCCGGGGTGACGTGGCCATGTAACGGCTCGCCGCCGTGGATCTCAAACATGTTCATGGGGGGAGGCTCTTGGAAAGTTGAAAACGTGAGGCGTTTGGAAAGATGTCAGGTGTCAGCCTGGATTATTCATGAACATCGAACGTCCAACGTTGAATGGAAAAATTGCCGCACATGCCTCGCGGCGGTTTGGGGATTCCTGTTCGATGTTGAATGTTCAATGTTGGACGTTAATTTTGGCACCCGAGCCTTGAAATCTGAAGAATGGATGCGTTGATATCAACCTGCCGGTCCGGCGGTCAGCCGAGGGTCTGTTCGTAGTAGGCGGCGACCTCGGGGGCGCGGCCGAAAATGGTGGCCATGAGGGCGACGCGGATCCACATGCCGTTGCGCGCCTGGCGCCAGTAGATGGCGCGCGGATCGCGGTCGACGTCGGTGGCGATCTCCTGGCGGCGCGGCAGCGGATGCATGACCACGGCCTGGGGCTTGAGCAGGGCCAGGTGGCGGGCGGTAAAATAGAAGGCGCTGGTGTCGAGTTTCTTGCTTTCGCCGTCCTTGTCCCATTCGTCCTGGATGCGGGTCATGTAAATGGCGTCGGCGCGGGGAATGACCGGCTCGAACTCGTGGTGGACCTCGTAGGTGACGCCGGCGGCATCCAGTTGTTCCAGAATGTCCGGGCCGATCTGCAGTTGGGGCGGGGCGACAAAGATTTGGCGGACATTCCGGTAGTTGGTGAGCAGGAAGGAGAGGGAGCGCACGGTACGGCCGCGGAGCAGGTCGCCGACGAAGACAATGGTCTTGCCGTCGATGCCGCCGGTCTTTTCGAAACTGCGTTGCAGGGAGTAGATGTCGAGCAGCGCCTGGGTGGGATGTTGGTCCTTGCCCGAGCCGGCATTGATGATCGGCACGGGGCGTTCGGTGCTGGAGAGCAGCCAGGCCATTTTTTCGGCGAAGCCCTGGATGGGGGAGCGCATGATCAGCAGGTCGAAATAGGAGCTGAAGGTGCGGACGCTGTCCTCCTGGGATTCGCCCTTCATTTCGCTGGAAGTGGTGGAGTCGCGCAGTTCCGCGGTTTTCATGCCCAGGATCTGGCAGGCGGCATAGAACGACAGGAAGGTGCGGCTGCTGGGCTGGGAGAAATAGAGCATGGCGCGCTTGTGCTCAAGCAGGCTGGAAAGAAAGAGCATGCCGGCCTTGCTCTTGGCGATGCGGCGGATTTTGGTGGCCAGGATGCCGAGGTCGTCGAGCATGGCCCGGTCGAACTGCTGGGCAATCAGGACGTGGTAGGGGCAGCCATTGCGGTTGCAGTAGGGGATTTTGGCGGGCAGGCTGAGCGGCTGGAACTCATCCCAGGTGATGTCGATCAGGCGTTTGTCATTGTTCATGGCAGTTCTCCAACGCGTTTTATGAAATTCTTCACCACGAAGTCACGAAGGACACGAAGCTGGATCGAAGCGTATAATGGCGAATCGAAATCAAAGACACCCCTTCGATTTATCTTCGTGCTCTTCGTGTCTTCGTGGTGAATCCAAAAGTTTTACTCTTGCACGGCATTGTCCGGGTCAGGAGAGGCTGGCGACCATCATGGCCTTGATGGTGTGCATGCGGTTTTCGGCCTGGTCAAAGACCTTGGAGAAGGGGGCCTCAAAGACGTCGTCGGTGCATTCCAGGGCGCCGAGATCACGGGTGACTTCGGTGTCGCGGTTGTGGAAGGCGGGCAGGCAATGGAGGAAGATGAGGCGGCCCTGGTCGAGGTTGCCGGTGAGCTGGGCCAGGCGCAGGTTGACCTGATAGGGGCGGAGCAGGCGCAGGCGTTCGGCGAATTGGCTTTCCTCGCCCATGGAGACCCAGACATCGGTGTAGAGCACGTTGGCGCCGGGCACGGCGTCTTCCGGCCGGGTCACCACCTCGATGCGGCTGCCATTGCGCTGGGCATCGACCGCGGCGGCCTCAAGCACCGTGCGGGAGGGGGCCAGTTCGGGGGGGCAGCAGACGGTGACATGCACCCCAACTTTGGCGCAACCCTGGATAAAGGAGTTGCTGACGTTGTTGCGACCGTCGCCGATGAACACGGCCTTCAGTCCCTGGAGCGTGCCAAACTGTTCGCGCATGGTCTGCAAGTCGGCCAGGATCTGGGTGGGATGGGCGTCGTCGGTGAGGCCGTTCCAGACCGGCACGCCAGCGTGCTTGGCCAGGCCGGTCACGGTGGCGTGGGCAAACCCGCGGAACAGAATGCCGTGGAACATCCGGCCGAGGACGCGGGCGGAGTCCGCAATTGATTCCTTGCGGCCGAAATGGATGTCGTTTTTGCTCAGGTACTCGGCGTGCGCGCCCTCGTCGGCGGCGGCGACAATGGCGGCGCAGCGGGTTCGCGTGGAGGATTTTTCAAACACCAGGGCGATATTCTTGCCGGCCAGCAGGGGGCGTCGCCGGGCGGGCGGCTGGTGCCGGCGCTTTTTGAGGGCGTCCGCCAGGGCGAGCAGATCGAGCATCTCGGCGTCGCTGACATCGTCCAAGGTCAACAGGCTGCGGCCGCGCAGGGAGGGAATGGTGTTCATGGGCAGAGAGTCTTCCCGCATTTTTGACTGGTCTGGGCATCGTGCTGATGCCGAAATATACCCGCTGTCAGCGACCGTCGCGCCTGGGTTGGCGTCACGGCCCTGACAGATTGAAATATGGCACGTCTTTGGCCCGACGGCGACGGGTTTCGCGGCAGCCGGATAAAGAAAATGGCGAGGACAAAGAGGACCTTGAGGCCGCCGAGGACGTGTGAAGATCAAGGGAGGGGCGCATGCCGCTCCCGCCGGACCCCTTGGCTCCCCATAAGTCTCATAGGTCCCATAGGTCCCATAATTCCCAGCTTTTGCCCCGAGCGGGCACCCACCACCTGAATGCGTTGGCATAACCTGGGGAGCAACGATATAGTCAAAACGGCTGGGCGCGTTGGGAGCTTGTGAGTGCCGTCGGCCGGCCGGGTTCCCGCAACGATGATGGCGTGGGTGGCAACGGTGCGAACCGGGGAGATCGGAACCATGACGGACACGGCAAAACATCAGTGGACCTTCTTTCGCGTGGGTGGGTTTGACCAGGTGCGGATCGAGACCGGGGCGGATATTGCCCATCTCGACCAACTGGATCAGAAGTTGTGGGTGGCGCTGGCCTGTCCAACCACAGGCATTCATTTTGATGCCCGGACGCTGGAACTGATGGACACCGACCGGGATGGTCGGCTCCGCGCCCCGGAAATTCTGGCGGCCGCCAAGTGGGCCACTGCCATGCTCAAGGACCCGAATCTGCTGGTCGCCGGCGCCGCGTCCCTGCCGCTGGACGCGATCAATCCCGTCACGCCGGAAGGCCGGCAACTCCTGGACTCGGCCCGGCATATTTTGAACTGTCTCGGCAAGCCGGACGCGACGGCGATTTCGGTCGCGGATACGGCGGACACGACGAAGATCTTTGCCGGCAGCAAGCTTAATGGTGACGGTGTGGTGACCGAGGACTCGACGGCGGACGTGGAGGTGCGGCGGGTGCTCGGTGAGATTGTCGACTGTTTGGGCGGCGTGGCCGACCGTGGCGGCAAGCCCGGGGTCAATGCGGACACCGTTGGCCGGTTCTTCGCCGCGGCGCAGGCGTATGCCGACTGGTGGAAGGCGGCCGAAGCGAAGGCGGCCGAGGTTCTGCCGCTGGGCGCCGGAACGGCCGCCGCGATGGCGGCGTTCGTAGCGGTGCAGGCCAAGGTGGATGACTATTTCGCGCGCTGCCGCCTGGCGGCCTTTGATGCGCGCGCCCTGGGCGCCATCAACCGCCAGGAGGCCGATTATCTGGCCTTGGGCGCCAAGACGCTGACGCTCACGGCCGGGGAGATCGCGGAATTTCCGCTGGCCCGGGTCGACGCGGACCGGCCGCTGCCGCTGACGGGTCCGGGGCTGAATCCGGCTTGGGCCGGGAACATGGCGGCCTTTGCCGCGGCGGTCCGGCCGCTGACCGGCGCCCAGGAGGTTATGACCTGCGCGGAGTGGCTGACCCTCAGCGGAAAATTCGCGGCGTTCGGCGCCTGGCAGGCCGCCAAGGCCGGCGCGGTGGTGGAAAAGCTCGGTCTCGACCGCATCCGCGCCATTTTGGCGGGCGGGAGCCGGGCCGCGCTCGACGCCCTGATTGCCGAAGATCTGAAGAAGGAGCCCGAGGCGGCGGCCATCACGGCGGTGTAAAAGCTGGTGCGTCTGAACCGTGACTTGTGCAAGCTGCTCAATAACTTCGTCTCGTTCCGTGATTTCTATGCCCGCAAAGACAAGGCGGTGTTCCAGGCCGGAACGCTGTACCTGGACGGCCGGAGTTGCGACCTCTGCGTCAATGTCGCCGATGCCGGCAAGCATGCCGCGCTGGCTGCGCTGGCGAAGACCTACCTGGCCTATTGCGACTGCACCCGGCCGTCCGGCGAGAAAATGCAGATTGCCGCGGCCTTCACCGGCGGCGATTCCGACAATCTGATGCTGGGCCGCAATGGTGTCTTCTATGACCGCCAGGGCCGCGACTGGGACGCCGCCATCACCAAGATCGTGGACAACCCCATCAGCATTCGTCAGGCGTTCTGGGCGCCCTACAAGAAGTTCCTTCGCATGATCGAGGAGCAGGTGGCCAAGCGCGCCGCCGCCGCTGACGCCAATGCCACGGCCAAGCTGCAGACCAACGCCAACACCCTGGCCGCGGCGGGCGCCTCGGATGTGCCTCCTCCTCCTCCGCCTCCCCCGCCCAAGAAGGTTGACCCCGGCATGCTGGCGGCCATCGGCCTGGTGCTGGCCACCTTGCTGGCCGCTCTGGGCGGGATCTTCGGTGCCTTTGCCAAGCTGCCGCCCTGGCAGATGCCGCTGGCCATTGCCGGCATCATGCTCGCTATTTCGGTGCCTTCCATGGTGATTGCCTGGCTGAAATTGCGGCAGCGCAATCTCGGGCCGATCTTGGACGCCAACGGCTGGGCCGTTAATGTCCGCGCCAAGATCAATGTGCCGTTTGGCGGTTCACTGACCAAACTGGCGGTGCTGCCGGCCCACGCCGTGCGCTCGTTGGCGGACCCCTATGCCGAAAAGAAGAGCCCGTGGCCGGTGGTCGTGATCGTCCTGGTCCTGCTGGCCCTGGCAGGACATGTCCTCAATAACATGGGGTATGTCAACCAGTGGACGCACGGGCGGCTGGGCACGCCGAAGGCCAAGACGGTCGCCGTCGCGCCGGCAGCGCCCACCGCTCCCGCGGCTTCGGCGGCCGTGAAATAAGCGCGGCGTGGCGACGAGTTACGGGAGCCGCCCGTCCTCGGGCGGACGAACCCGTCATCGTCGGAGACGTGCAGAATTGGTTTGGTGGACGGTGGCCCCATAAAAAGGGCGGAACTGGTGTGACGCCATCGATTTCCGCCCGAGGCCGGGCGGCTCCCGGTCTTGAAATAACGCCGATCCTAAAAAGCGGCAAAGGGATTGCCGCACTCCAAGAACGGTACCGTTTCGATCAGGACTTTTGAAAGAAACGATAAGGATGTTTTTACCGGTTCCGGCTGCGGCCGGAACCTTTTGAGTGGCGGTGGCTCGACACCGCTTTTATACTGTTTTTTTTGACATGAAACGTTTCAATGCAGTATGAAAGCGCCGTCAAGCCGGCGGCACTCAAAAGCGCCAGCGCAATCTTGGGCTGGCGCGGCTTGCGTTCACGGTTCATCCGCGGGGCGGCCCTGTTCCAGCAGGCGGACCTGGCGGGTGTGGAGCGGCAGGCGGACGGTGAACACGGTGCCGCGGCCGGGCACGCTGTCGATGCCCAATTCGCCGCCGTGGCCGCGGATGACCCGGTCCACGATCATCAGCCCCAGACCATTGCCGTCTTGGCGGGTGGTGAAATAGGGTTCGAGAATGCGGGGAAGCACGGCGGGATCGATGCCCTGGCCGGTGTCGGCGAAGCGGACCTCCAGGAAGGCGCCGCGCTCTTCCACGCCGACGCGCAGGGCGCCGCCGTCAGGCATAGCCTGAATGGCGTTCTTGATGATATTGAAAAACGCCTGGCGGAGCTGGTCGGCGTCGCCCATGACCAGGGGCAGGGTGTCGGGCCAGGTGGCCTCAACCAGGATGTGGCGGTCGTCAATCTCACGGCCCATAAAGGCGAGCGCGGCGGTAAGCAGTTCGCGCAGGTTGACCGGCGCCAGGTTGAGCGGGGTGGGGCGGACGGCGCGCAGGAAATGGTGGATAATGGCGTCGAGGCGGGTGACTTCCTGGGTGGCGACGTCGAGCAGTTCGCCGGCTTCGGCGGCGAGCTCGGGATCGGCTTGGCGCGCCAGGGTGCGGCGCAGCAGTTGCAGATGGATGGTCAGGCTGTTGAGAGGGTTGCCGATCTCATGGGCGACGCCGGCGGCCAGGTCGGTGATCGCCTCGATCTTGCGGGATTCAATGGTTTTCTGCTGGTCCTGATGCAGCTGGGTGGTGTCGTGCAGGAGCAGGATGGCGAGGGGGAAGCCGGTGACGCCGTCGCCGCCTTCGCCGGGATAGGGGACCAGGTAGAAGGTGAGGTGGCGGTGGGTGGGGTAAAAGACCTCGATTTCCTGGAGCGAGACGCGTCGCCATTCGCCGGATTCGGCGGCCATCAGCCGGCGCCAGTCGATGTCGCGCAGGAACTTGTCGATGCGGCGGTTGGTCATGTCGTCGCCCCCGGCGAGAAACTGGCGGGCGGCGGCGTTGCAATATTGGACCTTCAGGGCGCGGTCAATGACCACGACGCCTTCACGGATGGTGTTGAAGACGGTTTCCAGGAACCCCTTTTCCCGGACCAGCCGCAGCAGATAAGTTTGGACGCTGGCAGGGTCCAAACGGTCCAAGCGTCCCACCAAGCGGTCCAAAAAGGTGGGGAAATGGGCGGGAGGAGTAGGCATGATGGAAGGTATACCGCGTTAGGGTGAAAACTTAATTTTCTGAACGTTGAATGTTCGTTTTCAGCCTAACGCAGTATAAAACCGGAAGCGACGTTGTCAAAAATGGTGTTGAATGTGGCAAAGCGATTGCATCGCGCTCTTCGCGTAGCACGTTTCCGATCTGGCGGGCTGCAAGCCCTTTGCCACCCCCGTTCTACTCTCGTTGTGTGACGTGCCTCGGGAGCCGCCCGTCCTCGGGCGGACGAACCCGTTATCGTTTGTTTTGCTTGGAAAAAAGTATGGCGGAAATTCGCAAGAATTCAATTGTGTCGCTTTTAGCAACGACGCCTTGTTGTTCATTCAGAACAGAATAGTAAAAAACATTCGGGAAGCGGTGGCTCCGTTTCAATATTGTTTTTGGCAATGTCTGGTGGCCCTGATGATTTCAAGAAAAGGATGTATTCTTTTCCTGCTTCAAGCTTGGCTCGACCTATGCCATCAAGAGCGCCTTTCTGAAAGATGTAAAACTTTTCAGGTGGAGCTGATCGCTTAGATACATATGGCTCCAGACGTTGCATGGTCACGAGCCGCCCATAGACAAATACATCGATAATAATGCGGCCACCATCGATTCGTGCGGGCTTGCCGACAAAATCAACTGTTAATACCTTTGTCCTTGCAACAAGATCACTTCGCGCAAAGTATCGCTCTGTTTGATCCGATGAGTAAATTTGCCGATCTTCTGCATGTGATGCAAAACAGATTACGGCGGAAATTACAAGAATCCGCAAGAACGAAAAAGTCATCATGTCTAAATTCCACGCAACGGTGGGGGCTGCAAGTGGCTCAGTGCTGCCCCGTGGGCGGCTCAGCGCCCGCGGAGCCGCTTGTAGTGGATGCAGAGGCCCAGGTCGATGCTGACCATGATCATATTGAGGACATAGAGGTAGATCACGTTGTCCATGCGGCCGGTGATCTTGTACAGGATGCCCGAGGCGTAGCCGAGCAGGACAATGACCAGGAAGGCGATGCTTTTGCCTTCGGCCCAGCGGGTTTTGAGCAGCCGGTAAATGGAAAACGGCCAGGCGGCGCCGAAGCAGAGCAGCATGACGGCTTCAAAGAATTTGGCGGGCTCCATCGGGGGACTCCGGGTGGGCGTGAAACGTAAAGCGTGATACGTGACACATTTTTACGCATTACGTTTCACGCATCACGTTTTTATTTCCGAGCCGCGAACGTCAGTGACCGGCCAACAACGGACACCCTCCACGCGACATCACGCCGAGCTGGGGCTCAGCGTTCCCAGAAGACGTGGAACTTTTTTGACCGGTCACTTTCGCTCCCTTTCGATTTACCTTCGTGCTCTTCGTGTCTTCGTGGTGAATCCGAACGTTTACGTATTACAAAGTACTAGTCCAACTCGAAATTGACGACGACCGTGAGGGAGCTGCTGGAGATGCCGAAGTCGCGCGGCGCCGCCAGGCGGGAGAGGCTGGAGAGCAGTTCCTGAACGGACGCGTCCATGGCGGCGCGGCCGCTGCGGTTGGTGACGCGGGCGGAGGTGACCCGGCCATCGCTGGCAATGGTCAGGCTGACCACCACCCGGGGCTGGCCGTCGCCGACTTCGGAACGGCTGGGCTGATTCCATTGCTCATGCAGGCGGGCGGTGACGTCGGCGAAATAGCTGGCGCCCGCGGCGGCGGTGGTGCCGCCGCCGCCCTGGGACGAGAAGCGGGCCACGCCGATGTTGCGTACCTGGCCGCCGAGGCTGTTGCCGATGGCGTCGGCGTCGAAGCGCTGGGTCTTGTCCAAGGCGGCCAGGGCCTTGGCCACGGCCTGGCGTTTGGAGGTCTTTTTTAGCCCTTTACGGATGCGGGCGATGCGCTCAAGCTCGGTCTCCGTGCCCTTCTTGGGGGCGGTTACCTTGACGCTGGACGGGGCGTCGGAGAGCTTGGCGGCGGACTTGGTTTTGGCGGGGGCGTCGTCGGCTTCTTCCTGCTCTTCCTTGGCGGCTTTGGGGGGGCTGCCGCGCGACTGGGGGACCTGCTCGCCCATGAACATTTCCAGGCCGACCGGCCCGGGAGCGGCGCCGGGCATGCTCCAGGTTAGGACGAAAAAGGCGCCCAGGCACACCCCGTGCACGATCAGCGACGCTATCCAGCCTTGGCGTTGAGCCGTCACGGTTTCGCTTCGGTCTGCAGGCTGACTTTTTTGAAACCCAGGGACTTGACGATGTCGAGCACGTCCACGAACGCCTGCAGCGCCAGGGTCTTGTCGGCCCGGATCAAGATCGGCGTGGCGCGGTCCAGGGTGGAAAAGGCCGCCTTCAGGCTGGGCAGGGTGACCGCCTTGGAGTTGAGATAGATCCGCCCCTTGCGGTCGATCTCAATGGTCCGGTTCTTGAGCGCCTCATCCTTGCTTTTGGACGCCTGGGGCAGCTCGACCGGGATGCCGCCGGTGGCGATGAAGGTCGAGGTGGTCAGGACGATGGTCAGCAGCACCAGCATCACATCCACCAGCGGAATGACGTTCAGATAGTCAAACGACTTCGGGTCCATGGCGGATATCCCACTGGGTCAGCAGCACCTTGACGCGGCGCAGCAACAGGTTGTAGAAGGTGACGGACGGAATGGCGACCAGCAGGCCGATCGCGGTGGCCTTGAGCGCCAGGGCCAGGCCGACCATGATCTTGTTGGTGTCCATGAAGCCGTCGACGCCCATGTTATAGAAGGTGACCATGATGCCCATCACGGTGCCCAGCAGCCCGATATAGGGCGAGTTGCTGGCAATGGTGGCGATCAGGTGCAGTTTGGAGGTGAGCTGAATCTCCAGTTCGCGCCGGTCGGTGAAGTCGGACAACTGAAGTTGCCGGTAGGTCAGCCAGCGCTCGATGGCCAGGCCGACCGAGACCACGCTCATCAACAGCAGAATGCCGATGATGCCGTAGTCGATGATTTCCTTCATGTGTTCCATAAAAGCACGACTCTCCTTTTTCGCGGGACGAAAGCAGGCAACGTAATGTTTTTTTCCCAGAATGGAAGCCGGAACGCCGAAAGGGGTGCATGACAGTTTTGCCGAACGATGTTGGGAACCCCCTTTTGAGGAAAGGCGGTTCCCAAACCCTCCGTCAAACCTTTTTGTTTCTTAATACGCGGAGGGCGCTTTCGCCACAAGCTGTTCTGGCAAACGGTCGCATCACCGAGCGCTGGCTTGTGGCGAAAGCGCCCTCCGGTTTAAGATGCAAAAGTTTTAGGAAGGGGCTTGGGGAGCACCCTTTTTCAAAAGGGTGGCCCCAATTGATTATTGTCTTGGCCGTTGAAATCTGTTTTTACCGCGGATTATGGGGATTTGACGGATAGCACCATTTGGTTTCCGCCGTGCCGGGCGACCAGCAGGGCGGCGGCCAGCAGCAGGCAGCTGAGGGTCAGGCGGCCGGGCTGTGCGGTTTCGCCAAACACGGTCAGGGCGACCACTACCGCCAGGGGGATCTTGAGGTTGTTCATGGCCGCCAGGGTGCCGGCATTGACCCGGCGGGCGCCCCGGTTCCACCAGAAGAAGCACACCCCGGAGGCGAGCACGCCCAGATAGAGCAGGATGGCCGCCTGGGGCAGGGTGATTTTGGCCAGGGCTTGGCCGGCACCGCCGGCCAGCAGCAGCACGGGCAGCGCGGCCAGCAGACCGCCCAGATACAGCCAGGCGTAGGCCTGTTCCTCGCGCACCCCGCCCAGCCGTGGCGCCAGCGTCCGGTAGCGCACCTGTCCCCAGGCGAAGCAGGCGTTGGAGCCCTGGACCAGCAGAAACCCGGCCCAGGCCTGCTGGCTCCAGGCGCCGCCGCGGAACAGCAGCACGGCGGCCCCGGCCACCGCCAGGCCGGCGGCGGCCCAGAAGCGGCCGGGCAGGCGGCCGTGGCCGAGCCGCTCAAACACCATCACCCACAGCGGGGTGAAAATGGTGAAGAGCGCCACCGCATGGGCCGGCAGCCGCGGAAAGGCGGCCAGGTAGCACAGGTACATCAGGCCGTACTGCACCGCGCCGGTGAGCGTCAGCCCGGCCGCCAGCCGTCCCGGTAACCGCGCCGGCCGCCAGAACGGCAGGAACACCAGCAGCGCCAAGGCCAGCCGCACGACCGTGACCAGGGCCGGCGGCACCCCCGGCAAATACAGTTTGATCAGCCCGAAGGAAAAGGCCCAGACCAGGGAGGCAAGAATTAAGTAGGGCATGGGTGTACTGAATCACCATCCATCATTTGATTCACCGCGAAAGAACGCAGAGAACGCGAAAGAAAAATCATGGGAAATCCAAGAGCCTGGTGGCATGTGTAAGTAGCCATCCCTTAATCGGGGCGGTTCGTCATGCCCCCGGCTCTTTCTTTTTGCCGGCGTGCAGGGCGGCAAACGCTTCCACGGGCCATGGTTATTTCCTTGTTCCAGATGGGGCGGATTCTGCGGCGAGGCGGTTTGACATGCGGCTTTTCGGGTATATTTTAGGGGAGGTGTTGAGAGTGGATTGTGCGCTGTTGGAGTGAGCGTGCTTTCTGGTCGAGGCACTTGGGAGTATGGCGTCCAAGCTGATTTTGGATTGTGACCATTGGGGTTGCTTTCTGGATAGGTGGTTGGGACGCCAAGATTTTACGGGGCCGCCTTCGGGCGGCCTTATTTTTTCCCATACTTCAGCCAGTCATAAATTTTGATCAGACGCCGAAGGTCAGTTTTAAATTTAACCTGCCCGTCAGACAGTACATGTTTCAAAAAGCCTTCCAACTCCGCCACGCAGAATTGCGACTCAGGCAACAGCAGAATTTGGTTGATAATTTCGCTGTATTCCTCTTTTTCCAATAGCGTGGCTATGGCGGAAATGGAAGCCGCCGGTGGTTTTTCTTTACCCTGCCGTTTTCTCAATGCGACATTCAAAAACTGATCAAAGGTTGTTTTAACCTCTTTTACCAGTTCCAGTGGTGGCTCGCATTTAAACTTCTCCCTGTATGCCTGCAAGTATTTGTGTAGCGGAATACTCTTTGAATGATGCTTGAGAAGCGTAAATAACGCGCTCTCCACCAGTGTCTTCACGTCAAAACCGCCATCATCAAAGAGAACATCACGATACAACTGCTCAACCGTGGGAATGTTGTGCCCACCAGTACCAGGTGCCAGATTGTGTGTACCCGGAACACCAACACCGACGACCACATCGAGATCACCAAACGCGGCATCGTCTTCAATGTCCTGGATGCGGAAACAGTCGGTTGGCTGATTGGTGGCAACCAACTGGTAAATGTCCCGTTTTAACTGCCGTAACAATCTCGGGTTATAGTGGTAACGTTTTTCCAGTAGCGCCCCGTACAACGGCATATAATCATGCAGGATGATTTTTGTCATTTCCAATACTTTGCCATCGCCAAATGACTGGCTGTGACTGCGAATCTCGGGCGGGCACCCTGGATCAGGAGAATACTCGACAAATACCAGCCGGTGTTGTAACTTTTGTAGATTTTTTGTGGAGAGGCAAGCCGTTATTGCCTGAAGAATCAAACCGATATTGGGATCCGAAATTGAATAACCGAGAAAAATAATTGGATGTTCAATAAAAATGGTCAACAGCTTGGCGGCCAAATAAGCATTACGCTGTTGGAAATCATCATAATCCTCCTTGGAAATGACAATTGTCTCCGGATGTTGGCAGCATCCGTGAATTTTATAAATTTCGGCCACCCCTTGAATGCTTGAAAACAGTAGCTCCTCCTGCCCCACATATACTTGATACCCTTCGAAAATATCCTCAGCCATCCGGTCATAATTGGTTGTGATTACTCCGGCGACGCTACGCTTGGCAACGT
This sequence comes from uncultured Lentisphaerota bacterium, assembly GCA_903896595.1. Taxonomy (GTDB): domain Bacteria; phylum Verrucomicrobiota; class Lentisphaeria; order Oligosphaerales; family CAITYL01; genus CAITYL01. The sequence goes on along the minus strand of CAITYL010000372.1, from coordinate 25,718 downwards.
TTTTCAAAAATGACAACTCATCCAACAAATGCTTGTCATCTGTCTTTTTTGGGCAGGCCAGTATATGATTGGCAATGGCAATTTTGAAGGGAGAAACGCCTTCTTTGACTAAATGCGCAAACAGTTCCCGGTCCTTGGAAAATCCCGGCTCTTTCAGCCACACCCGATTAAAATCCCTCTCGATCAGCGTTGCAATTGTCGGCAATTGAAGCACCAACGGCACCGCGCCAACTTCGTTGCGGTAATACTCATACGCAAATTCGTTTCCTGGCTGCACCAAGTTGGCAAAATGTCGAAGTAGAGTTTCCCAATTATTCAGGCCATAATAACGTCGCGCCATCCCAGATCCGATAAAAAGGTATGGCAGTTCTTCAAAATGGGAAAAGATTTCGGCAATTCTTGCTTCAGCGTCTTTCATGTGATGTCTCCACGATGATTCTTCTCCCGGGCAAGGTCGCGGAAGGTGGCCAGGGCGGCGAGGCGGTGGGCTTCGGAGATGCCTTTGCCGGTGAGCAGGACGGCAAACTCCGCCGCGTCCAGGCCGTACAACTGGGCGACCTGCGCGTCCAGTTCGGCTTCCTGTTCGGCGAGCAGTTTCGCGCCGTCGTCGGCCTGTTTCAAGGCCAGAATCTTCTCCACCCGCGCCGTGATCGCCGACCGCGCTTTGGCGGTCGCCGTGGGGATGGGGATTTGTTCTTGACACTGAAGAAGCGCTTGTAGGTATCCGTTCTGTAAGTCAGTACAAAGCTGTCGCAAAAACCACCAGTTTATTGAAGAGTTGAGGATTGCCGCCACATAAGGCGTTGCTCCAGCGGCAAAGTACAACGCATCATTGTGATAAAAACCGGTATCATCGTAAACATACGTAGCGTGATCCATAAAACGGCCAAAAATCACTTTTGGTTGATCAAACTCTTGCCAGTAGGCGCAGGAGCGGAGTTCCCAGTAGTACTTGCCTTGATCGGCACGGGCGATGAGTTTTGCACGGCGCCCTTCTGCCTGCATGAAAGCGTGGATGGCGGGGTAGGCTTTGGCAAAGATGCGCTCGGCTTCCGCCTCCGGCTTGCCTGACCATGGGTGTTTCTGGTTTTCCGAGGATTCGATCTTGACCAGGTATTGCCCTGCGAACTCCGCATGCCAGCGTTTGACGTCACGTCCGCGGAGGAACGGTTTGAGGAGCTTGGCGGAGTTCGCATTTTCGGCGATGAGGCGGTCGCGGGTGGCGCGATCCACGACGAACGCTTCGTTGAGGCCGGTCAGGATGCCGCGATAGAACTTGCCTTGGACGTACTCGCCGAGCGGAGTGCCGGCCTGGCGGAGCTTGGTTAACAGCTTGCGGTTGCCGTCGCCCTCCAGACGCCAGCCGTCGGGCATGAGGTCGTGCTGCGGCAGGGTGTCGGCCTGGGTGGCGAAAATGTCGGGAAAAGCCTCAATGCTGGGGCCGGGTTCCCAGCGGAGGACGCGGGCGTGCCAGTCGGCCGACGGCAGGCGGGTCGGGTGCAGGATGCCCGCCTCGCGATGGTCGGCGGTCGGCAGGTCCAGCCCGTGGTCTTGGCGGGTTTTCTGGGTGACGATGATGGCGGGATAGGCGATGGCGGTGAAGACCGGGGCGTCGCCAAAGTCTAGCAGGGCGGACGGGCGGGTGATCCAGCGCAGGTACACACGCAGCCGTTCGCCATAGGCGGCGCGGAAATATTTATTGCTGGTGATGAAGCTGAGCACGCCGCCGGTGCGGAGCAGTTGGATGGAGCGTTCGAAGAAATAGACGTAGAGGTCGGCGGTGCCGGTGAAGCAGGCGTAGCGGCTCTTGAGCGCGTCCTTCAGCGCTTGCGGCTGGCCGTCGCTGTCCACGACGAGCTGATTTTTCAATTCTTCCTGGCGGACGTAGGGCGGGTTGCCGATGACGATGTCAAAGACGCCGTCATGGTCCGGGCTGGCGAGGCCGAACATCCAGCCGGGATCGAAGAATGAGGCGGAGCCGTTGGTGTCGTAGGGGTTCCAGGCGGCGAGGCGTTTGGCGTCGCTGGTGGAGCATTCGCCGCTGTCGGCCAGGGCGGCGGCCAGTTCGTCGCAGAGGCGGCGGTCTTCCTTGCGGAGTTCCTTTTTGCGTTTGTAGCTGCGGACGGTGAAGTAATCGTGACGCACCTGTTGCAACTGTTTTTCCAGCCGGGTAACATGGTCGGCGCCGAGCAGGAGTTGGCCGCGCGGGAGCCCCATGAGGGTGTTGGCGGCGACGACCTTGGTTTCGAGGTTGGGCAGGGGCAAAATTCCGTAGTTGTCCAGCGCGGGGTCAATCGCCTGATCCACAATCAGGGAGATAAAGAAGCGGAGCTTGGCGATCTGGACGGCGATGGGCTGGATGTCGGCGCCGTAGAGGCAGTTTTCGATGAGGTAGAGCTTGCGGCCGTAATCGTCGTTGTCACGGGCGAAGGCGCGAGTGATGGCCTTGTTGGCCTCTTCCCGCGCCGGTCCGCTCTCGATCCTGGCGGCGGCATCGGTCTGACGTTGCCGCCAGCCTTCATTTTGCGGATCCAGCTTTTTCAGTGCATGAACCAGCTTTTGCAGCATGCCCATGGGAAAGGCGCCGGAGCCGCAAGCGGGATCCAGCGTCTTGAGCTGGTCAATGGCGGTAATCAGGGTTTCGGTTTCCGCCGTCGTGAAATCATGTCCGCCATCGTCCCAGGCCAGCAGCCGCTGGAGCCTGGCCTCGGTGTTGGGCGCCGATAGAGTTCCCTTCAGGTGCTGGATCAGGGCTTGATCCACCATCCAGTCCACCACCACCCGGGGCGTGTAAAACGATCCAGTGGCCTTGCGGGCGACGGCGCCGGTTTCGGGGTTGAAGTAGGCCAGGAGGTTTTCAAACACATGCCCGAGCAATTCGGGGTCGAGGGCGATGTCCTGGTCCAGCGGGGTGTTTTCCGTGAGGGTGAAGATATACCGACGTAGGATGGAGAGCAGCGGGCGAACGGTTTCATGGTCGCGGCGGCTGTCGCCGTAGGCCGCTGACAGATCCGTGGTTTCATCGGCGCCAAAGAACAGAAAATTGGGGATGCGCGGTTGTTTTTGGGGGGTGTTGGAGAAGCCGTCAATGCGGACTTCATCCGTGTATGCGGACTTTCCCCGTGGCACCCGGTCGTCCAGGCATTCGAACAAACCGCCGTTCAGGAATGGAACCTGGCGCAGGATGGCGGCAAGTTTTTCGGGGTCGCGCAACTGGTCGGCGTAGCGCCAGACCGTGTGGATCATGTGATCGTCGCTGTTCCGGCCGTCGCCTTCGTCAAGGTAACGACGGTTGGGCGTGCCCTCCGGCGTCTTCATTTCGGTGTTGAGGGTGGCGAAGAACAGGTTTTGCAGGATGGCGGTGTAGTAGGTACCTGACGAAGGTGAGGCGTCCTTGAGCAGGCGGGCAATTTCACGCGGATCAAAAAGTTCGTCTGGAAGCAGGCCGGTACCGGTCCGCGGGTTCTGTTTCTCGCGGAGGAACCAGCAAAACATCAAGCGCGTGAGCAGGCGGATGAGCGGCAGGGACGGCTTGCCATCGACATCGGCATTGGACGGGTGTGGCGGAAAGACGGCATGTTCGCGCGCCCAAAAATACCAGTTGGAGAGTTCCTGGAAAAAGCGTTTGTTGAGTTCGGAACTGTCGAGGGTTTTTTGCCAGGCCTGATGGAGTTCGGGGAAGCTGGAAAATCCATGCTGCCGGTACAATTCCGACAGGGAAAGGTCGTACAGGATTTCAAGATGGGCGCGGTGCGGGCTGGCGTAACGGATGTCCTTGATCAGGGTGACCTTTTCCAGCACGTCCTGGCCGGCGTCCCGTTTGTGCAGCCGGCGGTTGATGACGGCGAAGGTCAGGGTGTCGCCGTTCTTGAAGAGCACCAGGACGGGCATGGAGAAGAGGCGGTTGACGGCGCGGGTGATCTGGGCCAGTTCGGAGCGGGCGTAGGCGCGGCCTTTGCGGTCGCCGGCGCGTTGCTGCGGAGTCCGCAAGTCAATGGCGAGGAAAAGGTAGGATTCGATGATGGTGCCATCGAACGCGCCCCGGCTGTCGAACAGGAGCAGGCCCTGGCCGCCGGCGGCGCGGATTTCGTCGTCGGTGAGCTGGAACAGCAGTTGGACGGACCGCCAGTCGGCATGCAGCGACTGGCCGGGATTGACGGTCTTGCCAGGTGCGAACTCCGCCAGAAAGGCGGCGGGCGAGGTGTCTGGAAGTGCGAAGGTGCGTTCACTGCCATAGCCGAGTGTCTTGAACAGGGCCATGGCGGCGAGGTGCAACGGCTTGGTGGCGAACTCCACCAAGGCGGTGGCGATCATTTGTTTGGTTTCGCTTGGCGGCATAGAGTTATCTTAGGGCTTGCGCGTCCCCAGTTCCTTCTCGATCTCGGTGATGGTTGGGAGGGAGCCTTTGAGTTTCCGGGGAAGGTGACGGGTAAGCTGGTATTCGCTGACGCCGATGGCCTTGTTCATTTGGAGGGCGAGGATGTTCCGGCTCCAGCCGTGCTCGGCGGCCTGCTGGGCATACCAGAGGCGGAGCGCGGGGGCCTTGAGACGCTCTAAAAGGAGCGCCAGATGTCCCCAGGGAATGCTGAAAAATGATTCTGGAGGCGCGGCCAATTCTGCCACAGCCTGTGGCAGAACTGGGCGTATAGGTATCGGCGGCTGGAAGTGACGTGGCGGCTGATTTGGTTTCGAGTGGGGGCATGGGGGGGGGGTTATCTCAGTGCTTGAGTTTCCCGCTTCAACTCCGTGACGAGTTCGGCTTCGGTGGGCAGGTGAAGTTTGTAGCGGCTGGTGAAGATCTTTTTCGAGAGTTCGGGGCCGAGCAGATATTTGACGACGGCGTCGTTTTTGTCGGTGCAGAGAATAAGGCCGAGGGTGGGATTATCGCCTTCGGTGCGGCGTTCCAGGTCGAAGTAGTTCGCATAAAGCTGCATTTGGCCGAGGTCGCCGTGGGTGAGCTTGCCGACCTTGAGGTCAATCAGGACGTAACACTTTAGGACGGCGTGGTAGAAAACGAGGTCAATATAGAAATGGTCGCCGTCAAGGGTGATGCGCTCCTGCCGGGAGACGAAGGCAAAGCCTTTGCCAAGTTCGAGCAGGAAGGTTTGCAGGTTGTTGATGAGCGCCTGTTCCAAGTCCGATTCCACCAGGCGCGGCGACTCCGGCAGGCCGAGGAATTCGATCACGACGGGATCTTTGAAGACATCGGCCGTCGTGGCGATTTCCTGCCCTTTGGTGGCGAGCTTCATGAGGCCGGCCTTGTCCTTGCTCTTGGCGAGGCGCACGAAGAGGAGGCTGTTGATCTGGCGCTCCAGTTCGCGGGCGGTCCAGTTATTTTTGATGACTTCGATCTCGTAGAAGGCGCGGGCCTGCAGGTCGCCCACGCGCAGAAGAGTGCGGTAGTGGGTCCAGGACAGGTTGGAGTGCAGCTCCCCGGGGGTCCATGATTCTTTACGCGGTGCGTGGAGTTTTACAACCGGCTCGGGGCAAGGCCATTTTCCACGCACTGCGTGGAGAATCTTTGTCGCGACCAACAAGCTTGGATAGGCAAGATAAAACTGTTTGAAGTAGAAGAGGTTTTGTGGTGAATAGCCTGAACCGAAATTCTGTGTGAGCATGACAGATAACGAATCCACCAGCTTTTTACCGTAATCGGCCCGTTCACTACCATTTTGCTCTTCTTCCACAATCTCTCGCCCAACCAACCAGTTGGCGACAACCTGGGTGGTATTGACGGTTCGCGCTACGCCAGAGCGGGCTGATTCAAGAATTTCCCGGACTCGCTGATAAAGACGGGCTGATTCAGTTGCCTGAATAGGTGCTGCGGGAGTCACCATTTTGAGTTTTGCGGTCTTCATTTATCCCCCTTAATGACCAGCCAGGAGATGAGTTCGAAGTCGGACACGTCGGCGGGCTGTTCGCTTTGCTTGGGGATGACGAAGCCACGGCCGGACTGGAGGCCATGGGCGAGCTTGCGCTGGAACATGCTGTGAAAGGAGCGGACGGCGGCCTCCAGCAGGCGGCTGTAGGCGGCCATGTCCCGGCCGTTTTGGGTTTCCGCGTCAAACTGGTTGCATAGTGCTTCCAGCGGCGCGGTCTGCCCGAGAGCCACCTTGCGAAGGAGGTCGAGAATCTGCTTGGGGTGGACGAAGGTGTAGCGGACTTCGCCGTTGTCGCGCACATAGGCCAGATAGTAGGGTTGCAACGGGTTGACGGCGTTGGGATCAACGGCGGTTGGGCCGTGGTGGGGTTTGCCATTGGTCTGGCGAAAACAGAAGATGACCCCCGGGGTGACGCCGGGGTAGTCGGCGGGGGCGGGGGCCACGGCGTAGAGGCCGAGGGGGGCGTCCCGGAGCGTGTCCTGGTTTTGTTCGAGGTAATTGGCCAGTTCGATGCGGAAATCGTCGAGGGTGAACTCGTTCAAGGCGACGCTTTCACTGAAGTCTTCGAGGTCGAGCACCTCCTCGCGCAGGCGCAGAAGCTGTTTGTCGCGGTATTTGAGATCGGACTGGATCAGTTCTTCGATCTCCTCGTTTTTCAGCACATTGTCCTCGAAGGTGGCGGCAATATCAACCAGGGCCATGCGGGCTTCGACGCGATTTTTGAGATTGATATAGCGGTTGAGGTCGTCCGTGGGCCAGAAATTGACCATTTGCACGGTGTGGCTGACGCTGCCAATGCGGTCAATGCGTCCGAACCGCTGAATGATGCGGACGGGGTTCCAGTGGATGTCGTAATTGACAAGGTAATCGCAGTCTTGGAGGTTCTGCCCTTCGGAAATGCAGTCGGTGGCGATCAGCAGGTCGATCTGCGCATCCGCGGGGAAAAGCGTCATTTTGTCCCGCTGTTTGGAACGCGGGGAGAAATGGGTGAGGATCTGGCTGTAATCGGTAGTGCCGTAGGTGGTCCGGTTGTCGCCGGAGCCCGCGACCATGGCGAGGTGGATGCCCAGTTCGGAGCGTGCCCAGTCGCGGAGATTGTCGTACAGATAGGTTGCGGTGTCCGCAAACGCGGTGAAGACCAGAACTTTCCGGTTGGCTTCGCCGAGCTTGTTGACAGTGGGGGTGCGAACCTTGGCGGCAATGAGTTTCTTAAGCTCGGTGAGCTTGGCGTCGCGGATCGGGGTGACCGCTTCGGCGGATTGGCGCATGATCTCGATTTGCTGCTTATCCTTGGCGAGTTCCTTGAGCCAGTCGTCCAAACGGATGTCGGCGAGGCTGTATTTGAACTTGCCGCCCACCTGTTCGGCCTCCTCGCGCTCGTCATCATCGAGATCTTCAAGGCCGGGAAGGAACTGTTCTTCCTCGACCGTCGCGCCGTCTTCCGGGCGGGCTTGAAAGCGGCGGATTTTTTCCTCCAGCGTCTCAATTTTTTCAGTGGTATTGGCCATGGTAAGGGCAAAGGCATGGACCGAGCTTTCCAGCCGTTTGAGGAAGTTGACCTTCATCATGGCGATCAGGTGTGTTTCGCGCTCGGCCATGGTAAATGGATCTTTGTCTTTTCCGGCCGTCCTGTACTTTGCCTTGGCGCTAGGCTTGAGGAACGTGGATGGATTGAACAGAGAAAGGTGGTATTTTTCTAGCTCATCGCTGAGGCGGTCGTAGGAAAGAAACCGGTCTTTAATGTCAATCGCTTTATGAATGGAGACCGGTTTTTCGCGCTTGGGGAAACCGCCGAGCTTGGTGACGGTTTCCTGGTAATACCGCTGGATGTGTTTGCGAGAGCGGGCGATGGTTAACTCATCCAGGAGCTTAAAGAAGGCGGGGCTTAGTTTTTCCAGCAGTTCCGCGACCTTGCGTTCCTTGGTTTGCTTCTTGGCCCAGGTGGAAAAAACGGCCTGGGCGGAGCGGAGGTTTTCGCGGAGACTGGGCACCCCGATGGTGTCCTCGAATGCCTCATCGCGGCCTTCGGTGAGGAAATAGAGTTGGTTGCGCAGGTCTTTGAGGTCGTTGTTGACGGGGGTGGCGGAGAGCAGGAGCACCTTAGTTTTGACGCCGGACTTAATGATGTCGTCCATGAGGCGCTCGTACCGGCTTTTGCGGATGATCGTGCCTTGTTCGTCCCGCTTCCCTTTGATATTGTTGCGGAAATTATGGGACTCGTCAATGACCACCAAGTCGAAGTTGCCCCAGTTAAGGGAAGACAGGTTGATGTCACCGGAACAGCCGATCTCGCGGCTAAGGTCGGTATGGCAAAGCACCGTGAAGGCGAAGCGGTCCTTGACGAACGGATTCAGGTCGCTGTTGTTTTGGGCGTGGTACACGGTCCAGTTGTCGCGCAGCTTTTTGGGGCAGAGGACCAGGACGCGTTCGTTTTTCAGTTCAAAGTATTTGATGACCGCGAGCGCCTCATAGGTCTTGCCCAAGCCGACACTGTCGGCCAAAATGCAGCCGTTGTGCTTGAGAATCTTGTTGACGGCACCCTTGACACCGTCTTTCTGAAAGTCGAACAAGGCATGCCAAATTTGCGTGTCGGGCAGTCGAACCCGGTCATCCAAGAGTCCGCCCTTGGCTTTTTCCGCAAGAAAGCTTTCAAAGATGTGGTAGAGCGTTTTGTAGTAGATAAACTCGGGGGCATGGTTTTGGTAAAGTTGTTCCAGGTAAAGCAGGACTTCCGCCTTGACGTCCTTGACCAGGTCGGGGTTTTGCCAGGCTTCATCGAACCACGTCTTGAGGTCGTTGCGGTCGCGTGTGCTGTCCACGAGCAGGTTCAATTCAAGGTTGTTGCCGCCATTGGCGCCGAGTCCCAGCCCGCGCACGGTGAAGTTTGAACTGCCGATGATGGCATGTTCCACCCCCCCGTTGGCCACATGATACATTTTGCCGTGAAGCAGGTTGGATTCACGCATGGAGCGGATCTCAACCTTGGCCTGAATCCAGTCGGCGCAATCTTTGGCCACGCGCTTTTGTTCGATTTGGTTGGCCAGTTTTAATTCGCAATCTTCAATCCGGAAGGCTTTTTTGTCGGTGCGTTCCGGATCCAGCGATTTCAAAAACCGGGGTTCGCCAAAGAGAAAGCGCAGATGTTCGATGGCATCCAGGTTTTGGCGGAGCGCGCTGTAGGCGTAGATGGTGAAGTAGGCGGAGACAAACGATAACTGCGAACCGTCCGTGATGTGCTCGCGAAAAAAATCGGCCACCGCGCCACGGGAATGATTGTCGCGAATGCCGGAAGGGTTGGTGTGTTGTGGCATATTCCGGTGTGGCCTTCAGGCGCGTGATGGCGGTTTTCGCAACTTAATCCGCAGGTGTGTGAACTTTAGCGCGCCGGAATCCGGGTGGCAACGGGTAACTCAAAACGGATGCACGACCGTGATCAAAGCAACGCGGCAATATTTCTAACCGGCGAGTAGAACCCCCGGTCCACCATGCGCCGGAGAATGAGGTCGGCCATAGTGGCATTGATATTCCCATCCCGACAGGCCGCCGTGAGGATTCCCACCGTACCCGTGAAGGGAATTCCCCGTTCGTTGCAGCATTTTCTTGCCGCCCGGTCATCCGTCATTACCGTTCCCTTCCGGTGCAGGGCGCAAGCGATGCATGACGATTCTCCTGACCCCAGAGTTCGCAAGCATTCCAGTTTGGTTTTCCATTCCTTCGCGGTTAGTGCCGTCTGTCCCAGGCCGCCATTTTTCAGCACCCTCTCAATCTGGGCCAGTTCCGGGTATCCGGCCACGATTCCTCCCGCGACTTCGTCAAGAACCTCGCTCGTGAGGATAAGTCGCGTGCCATATCGACTCACCAACAGGTTCAAGGAGTCGGCGAGTGCAACGTTACTGAGGGTTACGGTGTCGCAGAAGAAAAGTTCCTTACGCATGGTCTGCATCCAGGGCGTGGAACGCTGACTTTTCTGGCAGGTTGTGCTCGGCCAGCCAGGAGCGCATCGCCAAGGGATGCAGCCCCATCGCTTCGGCCAGCTTCCCGAGGCTGATGTAGTCGCCTTCATAGGCGGCCAGGGCGCGCCGTTGCGCGACCGGAAGATCCTCGAAGTCCGGCTGATAACAAACCGAAATCGCGTCACGAACCAACTGGCCCTTGCTGGTTTTTCGCCGTTTGGCGAGAACCGCCAGTCGGGAATCGGTTTCGGGGGCTAGTTTGACGTGGAGAGTTGCGGTTTGTGCCATTTTAGGGGTTCCTGGTGCCAGGGACCGATCCATGAATGTAAATAATTATGTACATACACCCAACATACAGGACAGTTGCGAAGATGCAAAAACCGGACTTTTGGCTTTCCGTGTTCAGGAAAACCGTTTTTGGAGTGGGGCAATTCCTTTGCCGCTTTTTCATGTCCGAGGTTCCGGAACGGTTACCGTTGCCCCGTCACTAACGTTCCGGGCTCGGAAGGAACCGGTCCTTATTCCGAAGACGAGCAGGGGGTGGGTTCGGATTGGCGGGGGCGGGCGGTGCATTCCATTGGCAGGATCATGCGGCCTCGCCATTTTCCGCTACGGAAACGCCACCAGAAGGTGAGGCCGAAAATCGGGAAGACGAGCACGAATCCGATCCAGGCGGACACCGGGTCGAGCCGCAGATAGCTGGTCAGGAACCAGGTGTTGAGGACGGCGCCCCAATGCAGCAGGCTGGAGGCGGCCATGGCCCAGGTGGTGTCGCCGGCGCCGCGGATGGCACCGGAAAAGACGATGAACATGCCGTCGGACAACGGGTAGACGCACATCATGATGATCATGATCCGGGCCATGGCCACAATCTGGTCGTAATTCGGCGGCGGCACGTCCGGCCGGAAGGCGCGGATGAGCAGGTCGGGAATGGTGATGAACATCAGCAGCATGATGCCGGAATAGACCAGGTTCAGCTTGAGCCCCGACCAGGCGGCGCGGATGGCGGCGGCCTCGTCGCCCCGGCCCAGGTTTTGGCCGACCAGCGAGGTGACGGCGATTTGCAGCCCGATCATCGGGACGAAGGCGACCATGTCCCAATTGAAGGCGAGGGTGACCGCCGCGGCGACCGCCTCCCCGTAGCCGTTGAACAGGCTGACCATGACCGCGAAAGCGCTGAAGGTGACGACGAACTCCAGGCCGGAGGGGAAGCCGTAGCGGAGCAGGCGGCCCATGAGCGGGCGGTCGAAGCGCCAGGCCTGGTCCAGATTGAATTCCAGGCGCAGCTTTGGGCGCAGATAGGCGGCGAGCTGGACCAGCAGGGCGGTGGCATCCCCCGCCAGCACCGCCAGGGCGGCGCCGGCCATGCCCATGGGGGGAAGGCCGCACTTGCCGAAGATCAGCACCCAGGCGGCCACCGTGTTGACGGCCAACCCGGCCAGGTTGCCGACCATGACCACGCGGGTGCGGCCGATGCCGGAAAAGAAGCTGCTGAGGGCGCAACGCACCAGGATAATCAGCGTGCCCAGTAAGAGAATGCTGAAGTAGGTGGTTTCCAACTCAATTTGGCGCGGACTGTGCCCGGCCCAGTGGAAGCTGGCCACGCCCAAGGGCCACAGGGCCAGGACGGCGGGGTAGGCCACCAGCGCCAGGATCAGTCCCTGGGTGATGGTGCGGGGGCAGCCGGCTTTTTGGCCGGCCCCGTACTGGTGGGCGACCAGTGCCGTGGCATATCCGATCAGACCGATGAAAAAGGTGGTGCAGGCAAAGGCGGTGATGCCGCCGGTCATGCAGGCGGCCATGTGCAGCGGGTCGATGCGCGACAGGAAACAACGGTCAATGAACATCATTGCCGTGTCGAGCGCGGTCGAGACCACCATCGGCAGGGCGATGCGCCACAGCTCGGTGATGCCGCCGGGACCGGCGAACTGGCGTTGGAGGAGACGGGAGAACGGGGATGGCATACGGGGAAATGGCAATCAGAAGTCAGAATTTAGAATTCAGTGCCCGCCGCCGCTGGTTTCAGGGCCGGTGCCTCACAACTCCACCTGAATGCCGACTTCGACCACCCGGTTGGGCGGAATGTGAAAATACTTGGAGGCGTCGCGGGCGTTGCGCGAGAGGAAGGCGAACAACCCACAACGCCAGGCGGCCATGGGCGGGTTTTGGCGGCGGATGAGGAGGGTTTCCCGGCCCAGGAAATAGGTGGCGGCCAGCGGGTCGAGGATTTGGTTCTCTCCCAACGACAAATGCTTGAGGGCGGCGGGCACATTGGGGTTTTCACGGAAACCATACCGCAGGCGGATCCGGTGGAACCCGTGACCCAGGTGAACGCAGTTAACACGATCAGCGGGTTCCACAAACGGGATGGTTTCGGTGGTGATATTCAGGAAAATGACGGTATCGTGGATCACCTTGTTGTGCTTGAAATTGTGCAGCAAGGTTCGTGGCACGCCCTGCAACTGGCCGGAGAGGAAAATGGCGACTCCGGGGACGCGAAGCGGCTTGGCGCCAATGACATCATGCAGGAACTCACGGTCCGACAACATGGCTTCGCCGAACTTGACCGCGAGCAGTTCGCGGCCCCGGCGCCAGGTCAGCATCACGATGAACGCGACGGCCGCCACCGAGAGCGAGACCCAGCCGCCTTCGCGGATTTTCAACAGGTTGGAGGAGAAGAAAGAGGCATCCACCAGGACAAACGGGACGCCTAATGCCAGGGTGGCAATCCAGGGCCAGCACCAGACGCGGCGCATAACAAAGAACAGCATGCTGGAGGTAAACAGCATGGTGGTGGCGACGGCCACCCCGTAGGCCCCCGCCAGCCGGTCGGACTGGCGAAAGCCGATGACCAGCGTCAAGGTGCCCAGACACAGCAGCCAGTTGATGGCCGGAATGTAAATCTGGCCCATGCGTTCCGAGGAGGTGTGGATGATGGCCAGCCGCGGCAGAAAGCCGAGTTGCACCGCTTGTGAGGTCATGGAGAACGCGCCCGAAATCACCGCTTGCGATGCGATCACCGTGGCGGCCGTGGCCAGGATCACCATCGGCAGAACCGCCCAGGCGGGACAGAGCCGGAAAAAGGGATTGTCGATCGCGCCGGGATCGGACAGGACCAGGGCGCCCTGCCCGAGGTAATTGAGCAACAGCGCCGGAAACACCAGGGCGAACCAGCCCAGGCGGATGGGTTTGGCCCCGAAATGTCCCATGTCGGCATACAAGGCTTCCACCCCGGTGAGTGCCAGGAAGACCGCGCCGATCGTGATGAAGGCATGCCAGCCATTATGGGTACAGAACCGGACGGCATGCAGGGGGTTGAAGGCAGCCAGAATGCCGGGTTCCCGGACAATCCAGGCCAGGCCCAAAATGGCCAGCACCGAAAACCAAATCAGCATCATCGGTCCAAACAAGGCTCCCACGGTCGCAGTACCGCGGTGTTGCATCCAGAACAGGCCACTCAAAATCCCCAGCGCCACCGGCACCACCCAGGGTTTGAAGCCGGGATACTGCGCATTCAATCCTTCCACGGCACTCAGGACCGAAATCACCGGTGTGATCAGGCCGTCGCCGTACAACAAGGCGGCGCCAAACAGGCCGATACAGGTGACGATCAACATCCGGCGCCGGCTTTTGCCGGGCAGCTTCTCTCGCACCAGCGCCATCAGTGCCAGGATGCCGCCTTCCCCGTGATTGTCCGCCCGCAACACCACCACCAGGTACTCCAGCGACACCACGAGGAAGAGCGCCCAGATGATGAGCGAGAGCACGCCCAGGACGTTGGCGGGTTCTGGTTGCAAGACGCCACCGGCGAGAAAACACATCCGGAAGGCATATAGGGGGCTGGTGCCGATATCGCCGAATACCACGCCCAGTGCGGCCAAGGTCAGCCAGTGCAGGCGGGTGGGAACAGGTACGGTGGTGGTGGACATGCGGCGAAATATAATGCCGGGGCGAGTACGTGACACGGCGTGGCCGGCAGCCATGGTTCACAGACGCAGGGATTATAGTATCAAAAACGTAAATTTTGCGATCACAAGCCTTCGGGGCGGCGGCGTTCCCACGGGTGACCTGCCTTTACCAAAAAGAGCTCATGCCCATTTCTGACATCTGTCTGCTGTTTCTCAACTGGCGCACTGCCGATCTGACGGCGGCGGCGGCGCGGTCGGCCGCCGCCGGCACTGTTCGCCCCGAGCGTTTGCGCCTGCTGGTGGTGGACAACGGTTCGGGCGACGACTCGGCGGAACGCCTGCCCGCCCTCCTGCCCGCCGGCGCGGAACTGCTGGCGTTGCCGCGCAATCTCGGGTTTGCCCGGGCCGTCAATGCCGGTCTGGAGCGGGTGTGCGAGCCGTTGGTGCTCATCTGCAATTCCGACATCACGTTTGAGGCCGGTGCCATCGACCGGTTGGCGGCGGCGCTGGACGCCGACCCCGTGGCGGCCATGGCCTGTCCGCGGCTGTTGCGCCCCGACGGTTCCGAGCAGGCCGCCGTGGTGCCCGAACCCCGCGTGTTTTGGGAGTTGACCAACCGCAGTCTGGCCCGCCGCCTGCTGCGTTATGACCGCCAGCGGACCGGGCCCGTCCCCAGTGTGGTTGGTCCCTGCATGGCGGTGCGCCTGGACCGGCTGGCGGACTCCGCAACCCCCAGCGCGATGCAACCGCTTTGCCACAAGACGGCTGCCCGGCGCCTTGACGAGATGGCGCTGGACGCCGCACCGGTGCGTTTGGACCGGTTGGACGGACGGTTTTTCTTCTTTTTTGAGGAGACCGACTGGTGCACGCGCCTTCGCGATGCCGGCCGCCGCATTCTGTACGTGCCGGAAGCGGCGGTGGTGCATTTGCAGGGCGAGAGCGCCAATCGCGCCCCGGCCCGCGCCCGCATTCAATTTTTCGCCTCGCGCTACCGCTACTTCTATAAGCACGGCGGCGCACTGGTGGTGGCGCTGCTGTTTCTCGGTCTGTGGCTGCGGCTGACCGTGAATCTGATCGCCCATGCCATCGGCGCGCTGGCCACGGCCTGGCGGTCCGCCGGCTGGCGCCGCTTGGGCGTCACCGGCCGTCTCTGGCTTTGGCACGCCTTGCTTTGCCGTCCCCGCTGGGGCTTTGAACCGCCCGACTGGCGCGCTCACATCAAATTAGGTTCTTCATGATGTACTGGCGGCGTTCGGGGGTGTTCTGGCCCATGAAAAACTGCAGGCAGTGCGGGACGTTGCGGCGGTGTTCGATGGTCACCGCCTGCAGCCGCATCTCATCCCCGATGAACTGGCCGAACTCGTTGGGGGAGATCTCGCCCAACCCCTTGAAACGGGTGACTTCGGCGTTCTTGCCGAGTTTGTCGAGGGCGCGGTCCCGCTCGCTTTCGTCGTAGCAATAGATCGTCTCTTTCTTGTTACGGACGCGGAACAGCGGGGTTTCGAGGATGAACAGGTGCTGGCTCAAGACCAGCGGTTCGAACAACATCAGGAAAAATGTGATCAGCAGGTTGCGGATGTGCAGGCCGTCAACATCGGCATCGGTGGCGATGATGACCTTTTCGTAGCGCAGTGATTCCAGGCCGTCTTCGACGTCCAGCGCCCGCATGATGTAATACAGTTCCTCGTTCTTGTAGATTTCCTCGCGGGTGAACTTTTTGCTGTTCTTGACCTTGCCCTTGAGGCAGAAAATGGCCTGGGTCTCGACATCGCGGCAACTGATCATGGAGCCGGCGGCGGACTGGCCTTCGGTGAGGAAGAGCATGGACCCGGCGCCTTTTTCCTTGCCGGACACCAGGTGGTATTTGCAGTCGCGCAGGTTGGGGATCTTGAGCGAGGCTTTTTTGGCCTTTTCCTTGGCTTCCTTCTGCACCGCCTGGATGTCGCGGCGGACCTTTTCGTTCTGGCTGACCTTGTCCATCAATTTTTCGGCGGTGGCCGGGTTTTTATAGAGGTAGGCCAGGACGACATCGCGGACCTTGGTGACGATTTCCGTGCGGATTTCGTTATTGCCCAGCTTGTTCTTGGTCTGGGATTCGAAGAGGGGGTCTTTGATTTTGATGGCCACCGCGCCGACAATGCCGTTGCGGGCGTCGGCGCCATCCACCAAATGGCCGGCGAACTCGCTGATGGCTTTGAGCACGCCTTCGCGGAACGCGGACTGGTGGGTGCCGCCGTCGTTGGTGTATTGGCCGTTGACGAAGGAGTAATAACTTTCGCCGAAATCGGCGGTATGGCAGAAGGCAAACTCGAGGGTGGGGCTGCGGAAACTGATCGGCTCGTACAACTTTTCATCCACCACTTTGTCTTCGAGCAGGTCCAAGAGGCCGTTGCGGGAAACAAACCGTTCGTTGTTGTAGTTCAAGATCAGGCCGCTGTTCAGCCAGGCGTAGTGCCACAGGCGGCGGCGGACGATTTTGTCGTCGAACTTGAAGTGCGGGAAGAAGGTGGGGGAGGGTTGAAACGCCACCAGGGTGCCGTCGGGTTGGTCGGTCTTGCCGTCCTCTTCCTGTTGGAGCAGGCCGTCTGCGAAGTCGGCGCGCTTGAACTTGCCGTCGCGGTGGGAGGTGATGGAAAAGGTGGCGGAGAGGGCGTTGACCGCCTTGATGCCGACCCCGTTGAGGCCGACCGAGAACTGGAAGACGTCGTTATTGTACTTGGCGCCGGTGTTGATCTGGGAGGCGCATTCAACCACCTTGCCCAGGGGAATGCCGCGGCCATAGTCGCGCACTTGCGCCGTGCCGTCCGCCGTGAAGGCGAGGTCGATTTTTTTGCCGGCCCCCATGATGAACTCGTCGACGGCGTTGTCGATCACTTCCTTGACGAGGATATAGATGCCGTCGTCAGGATGGCTGCCATTGCCCAGGCGGCCGATGTACATGCCGGGTCGAGTCCGGATGTGTTCGGTCGAACTGAGGGTCTTGATCTTGCTTTCGTCGTAGACAGGTGCGGAGGTACTCATGGTGCGTGGGAATGTAGCGCGACCGGCAGGGGGCGCAAGGGATGCGTGAAACGTGAGGCGTGAGGCGTGAGGCGTGAGGCGTGAGGCGTGAGGCGTGAGGCGTGAGTTTTTCACGCATCACGTATCACGTGTCACGTGTCATGGCGGTTCTGTCGCATCGGGAACTACCGGATTGTCGAATCGATGTTATATTGCTTCTTGTTTAAAATGCGCGATTTCTTGTGACCGGGCGGCGTGTTTGATGGTTTTCGGAGTCCTGGGCCGGAGCGTGCCCATAACTCAATGTTTTGGTTGCAAAACAAGGTTTTCCCCCACCCCGTGATTGCCATCATGCTTTGGCTGGCCTGCGGCTGGCTTGAAGCGGCGCCGGCGGCATCGGGGCGTGTGGTTGTTTCGCCCGAGGCGGAACTGTACCGGCTGACCGCTCTGGCGCTGGAGCGCAATCCCCAGGTGGTGGCGGCCCGGCACGAGGTGGAACGGTATGTGGCGGTGCGGGACGAGTTGAAGGGGTTCTTTGACCCGAAATTGAAGGCGTCGGGTCAGGGCCAACAGGACGGCGTGGCCGGGCAGGACGGCTTTCTGAGCACCGCCGGCACGGAGATGGCCTTGCAACCCGGGGCCTATCTGGATCTGCAAGCCGGCCAAAATTACTTGAACAATCTGTCCTCGAATTATCCGGACCGGACGGGGCAGACGATGTTTACGGCCCGGCTGCGGGTCCCCCTTAACCGTGATCGCGGGTTTGTGACTTGGAAATTGGACGACCAGCGGGCGGCGGTGGAAGCGCGGGCGGCGCGCGCCCGCCTGTTGGACGCCTGTCAAACCGTCCGGCGCGAGGTGGATCTGCGCTATGTCATTCTCTGCACGGCGCAGGCCTCGTTCGAAGTGGCGGCGGCGGCGTCGCGGCGCGCGGTCAAGCTGTTGGATGAGACACGGGAGATGGTGCGGCTGAAGGTGGTGCCGGAATACCAGGTCTATCCGGCCCAGTACGAGGTGGCGGTGCGCCGCGAGAATGAGATGGCGGCGGTTCAGGCGATCGGGACGGCGAGCCTGCGTCTGGCGGAAACCCTGGCGGCGCCGGTGGCGGTTGGGACGGCGACCGAGGCGGTGTCGGGAACCCCCACGGTGGTGGTGTGGGCGGAGGAGATGTCCCTGCCGTTGGCGCCGCCGCTGACCAAGGCGTTGTCGGCGCGCGGCAACTGGCGCGACGTGCAGGGGCGCGCGGACGCCACCCGGCTGGAGATCCGCCGGAACCAGGAAGGCCTGAAGTCGAACGTGGCCGTCATCGTTGAAGGCGGCTGGCAGGGCGAGGAGCAGGCCGGCATGGTCGGTTCCGGCGTTTATACGTTTGAGCGCAATTTCGGCGGGCTGGTGGGGGTGACATGGAGCCGGCCGCTGGGGTATCAGGCTGAGCGGGCGCGGGTGCGCCAGGCCGCGGCGCACCTGGCGGAATTGGAGGCCGATGGCCGGGAGGTTGAACTGGCGGTCAAGACCGATGTCGAGACCGCCCGGCGCGATTATGAACAGGCGCGGGAACGGTTGCGGGTACTGGGGGACGCCGTGGCGGCGGCCCGGCTCACGTTGGAGGCGGAAGAACAGCGGTTTCGCCTGGGTGAGGGGCGCAGTCGCAATGTGCTCGACGCGCAAAAGGATTTGAATGAGGTGGTCAGCCGCCAGACCATCGTGGCGGGGGAACTGCTGGCGGCGGTGGCCCGCTTCCACTACGCCACCGGGTATCAATACGCCTCCGTCAACGGCGTGCTGGCACAGACCACCGTGCCGGCGGAGCCGTGAACCTTAGGAATGAAGGCGGGATTATTCCCCGCATGGCGAGTGTTCAGGAGTTCGGTGTTCAGGGAGCAGGTAAAGCAAGATGTAGTAAAAATGAAGAAGCCGGTCATTGCCTAGTGCAATCGCATTTTTTTCTGAACACTGAACACTGAACGCTGAACACCCTGTAATCACAACCACTCCGGATCAGCCGCCGGAAGGAGCACGCGATGAGCAAGCTTTCGGAAATGTTTGGCTTGCACCACGACAAGCACCATGAGAGTGATGACGACGGGACCGAGGAGGCCGTCAGCCTGGAAAAAACCGTGTTGCCCGAACACCAGCGCGACATGCTGGAGCGCGACATCCGGGTGCTGGACGACAACTACGGGATGCGGGAGAAGAAGGTCCAAAAAGAGGCCGAGAAACAGGTGCAGGAAGCGGCCGAAGACTCGCTGAAAAATCTGCACATGATCCAGATGGGGCGATGCCCCGTTTGCAGCGCCCATTTGCGCCAGCATCTGTTCGCCACGGTTTGCGAAACCTGTGACTTTCACGCCTACGAGATGCCGCGGCGTGGTTCCGTGCGGGTCCATCTCCGGGATGGCACCCCGCCGGTGGAAGGGCAGACCTGTTATGTCATCCGCAGCGGCGACGTGCTGGTCATGCGCGACGATGTGATCCGCGCCAAGGTGCCCTCGGATGCGCTGAGCTGGATCGAGTATGTGTGGACCGACGAGGAGATCGACCAGCGCTACAAGC
The DNA here is from genome assembly GCA_903896595.1 of uncultured Lentisphaerota bacterium. Lineage (GTDB taxonomy): Bacteria > Verrucomicrobiota > Lentisphaeria > Oligosphaerales > CAITYL01 > CAITYL01. The sequence goes on along the minus strand of CAITYL010000372.1, from coordinate 6,422 downwards.
AGCTCATCGAGCGGCTCAAGCTGATTTGCGGGTGGTGCAACAACCCCGCCGACCCCGACAAGGACGGCTTTCATCTGGCGCAGGCCGCTTTCGGAGCCAGTCAGGAACGGTACGTTTTCTGTTGCGACGAGTGCTATGAGGCGTTCCGCCGCATGTATCCGGCGCGCGTTCATCGCAACTGCTACGAGCGCAACTGCGCGGAGTGCAACGATTGCATCAAGCGCTACGATGATGAAAACGACGGGGTCCGGCTGGTGGCCAAAGATTTCCTGCGCGTCAAGCGCCAGGCCAACGCCAACCATCCGGCCTAGTACTCCGCCCCTTCAATTTTTCACCTTTTGGATTTTGAACAGGAGGCAGCAGAGGCCACAGAGAAGTTGTTCTCCGTTCTCTCCTGATTTCTCCTGTTTAAATTACGTATTGATGGTTTTGCAAGATCCGCTTTAATTTGAATGACCTTCAGCCTTCAGCCTAACAGCCTTCAGTCTATCAAATGAGGACGCATTATGGGTGAATTTCGGACCACGCGGGGGGAAGCGCCGCCGGCGACCCGCCGGGAGAGCAACTGGCGCCGCCTGTGGCTGCTGGTCATGGGCGGGGTGGGGTTGTGCCTGATGGTCGGCCTGGGCTTTGTCATCAAAGTCCCGCGCCGGGTGATCGCCACCGGGTATGTGACCACCAGCGAATACGCCGAGGTGCGCCCGCCCGTCGTCGGCATGGTCTCCGCGATTCTGGCGGCCACCGGCGACAAGGTGAAGCAGGGGGATTTGCTGGTGCAGTTGGACAACAGCGAGGCGAAGGCCCAGCTGGAGGCCGCCCGCAGCCAGGTGGACAAGGCCGAGGCGGAAATCGCCCGGCGCACGGCGGGGATTGCCGAGGAAAAACGGCTGCTGACCGAGGGCATCGCCCTGGCGCGGCTGCGGTTGCAGTATGCCACCAGCCGCTTGGCGCGGACCCGCGAACTGCTGGCCAAGGGACTGGCCGCCGGCAGTGCCTTGGAGGACGATCAGCTCAAGGAAGAATTGGCCCGGGCCGAATTGCAGTCGCTGCTCAACCAGGACCTGGGGATGTATGACCGTGATCTGGCCGTGTTCCGGCGCGAGCTGGAGGTGCGGCGCGACGACGTCCGCCAGGCCGAGGGCGCGCTCCGCCTGCGCGAGGTCCGCGCCCCGATCGCCGGCCAGTTGTTGCGCTATGAGTTCGTCATCGGGGAACTGGTGCGTCCGGAAACCGTCCTGCTGGAGGTCTTCGGCGGCGACCGGCAGGTGCTCAAACTGCGGGTCCGTGAGCGTGACGCCGCCAAGATCGCCGTCGGCGCCCCCTATCAGGCGCTGCTTACCCCTTACCACACCCTGATCCGCACCTGGTTCGACGGCAAGGTGGAGTTTTTGCGCGACGTGATCCAGACCGAGGGGCAGACCAGTTACCGGGTGGCCTATTGCAGTTTCAATTCCGGCCCCTTTGTCGTCGCCCCCGGGACCACCGCCGAGGCGCGTCTTTCCTGCGGGTCCGTGCCCTTCTGGATTTTCCTGTTCGGGCTGGATTGATGTGCATTATTCATGAATAATTCAGATTAGTATATTTTTCACCATGAAGAACATGAAGAGCACGAAGAAAAAGAGTAGTCAGGACGTTTAATTGCGTTTGGTTTGCTTTACGAAACCACCCAGGCTAAACTACGCGCAGTTGTTCGGTAGTTGCGCCCGGATTGCCGCCCGTTTGCCGCAGGGAGAGGAGACCGTTGTCGATGTCACCGATTCACGCCCGTCCGTCCCCCACCCCGGTCCAGAGCCGCGCTCGCAACGGCCTTATGCTCATGGCATTGTTGGGGGTGTTTGCGGCAACTTATCCAGCAACGCGAGCTGCGGATATCACGTTTGTCGCACGCCCGAACGAAGAAAAAGATGACCTGAGCGTTCCCACCAAACCCACACCGGCTCCGACGACGTATAGCTTTTCGGGATCGCCTTCCCCAAATTCGTGGAGTTTTTATGGCGATCAGGCCTGTTCCGTAAGCATGTCGGCCACCGTAAGGGGTAAAACGGTTCAGCCAAAACACTTTGGGGGATACATCGATGTTGGCACCGGGGTTGTGGACATTTTTGAAACGGAATTCTCTGGCCGTTTAGTCCCTACGAGTACGGCTGCCGGGCAATTGGTTACAGCGCCATGGCACCTGTTTGCTTGGGATCATACAATCAAGATCGTCACCGACCCGGCATACATCAGTGTCAATACGCCCACCGGTGGTGCAAACGCCCTGACCCGTGAGGGGGACGTGTCGACCACCCTGACGTCCCGGATACCCGAGACACGAATTGGCATCCCATCCTGGACGGCCAGTCCCGCAGAAGGACTTTCGTTCAATCCGTCGCAAGGGGAGACGACCACCATCACCAATGCCACCGCGGCCACCGGCCGTTGGGTCACTGTTACCGCCCTGTCGCAAAAAAAATCGCCATTCTCCGGCACCGTGACATCCACCTCCCGGGTGGCGGTGGTGGACGTGAATATTTCCTCATCCACCGTCGCCGAGAAGGATGAGGAAAGTGCGGGCGTGGTCGTGCCGATCCTGCCCGCGACCGCCACCAGCGGCGGCACGCCCCTGAGCCTGTCCATTTCGCCCACCAACAGCCTGAGTGGCGCCGTCAAACTGGAACGGTCTTCCTGCAATTTTGACGTTTATAGCGATGCGGCGCTCAATACTTCCTTGTTCAGCGGCACCCAGACCACCGTAACGTATGCCTCCGCCAGTTCCCTGCCGTCGTCTCCCGTCTATCTCAAAGGCGTCACCTCCAGCACCGGCACCGACAGCACGGACACTCTCACCCTCACCTTCACCCCGTCCGCCCAAACCGGCGGCAGCAATCCATCGCCATTCAAGGATAAGATAAAGATCACCACTGGCAAAATAGAAATTGCTATGGACGGAGACCGAAATGGCACCATTAACTTTGATAGTTCCAACGATAGTCATTACCTGTTTTGGGTGAATAATGACGTTGACGTTATTTCCGATGGGGAAGAGGATGACAACGAAAGTGGAACAGCAAATTGTAACGATGATGTCATCACATGTAAACGTGACTTAGAGGACTTCGCTAGATTACATATCAAAGTGGATAACAAAATCGCAACGCTTTCCGGGATCACCTATTTCCTAAAATTCGAGAACGTAACATCACAAGAAAGCCCATCGATAAATATTTTCGAGGCGGTAGATGCGTCTTCGGCTTATTTATCTAATCCTGATGTTGCTCTATCACAGAGTATGAAACCTTTTATGCTAGTGGTTACCACAGCAGAACAACAATTATGTAGCGCATACATCAATGCCAGTAATCAAGTGTCGCCATTTATCTTCGAAGGTAAGAGCGTCGGGAAAGGTGATCTGACGCTGATCGTTAAGAAGGACGGTAGCGAAATATGCAGAAAGTCAATTGCTCTTGATCTCAGGCCAATAACTGAATTTTATGAAAAATACGTTGTTGACGCAGGCTCGGATGATGCTGTGAATAGCACTAGCAATCAAGTTGGAACATGTACCTACACACCAGAAAACAATCAATATGTTCTTTATGTACATGGCTGGAATATGGCTGGTTGGGAGAAAGATCGATGGGCAGAAACGGTTTTCAAAAGATTATGGTGGCAGGGATATAAAGGGCGTGTCGGATGCTTTCAATGGCCAACATATACGGGAACTTTAACTTATGATGCAAGTGAACTCCGCGCGTGGCGCTCAGGTCAATCATTAAGCAATCGTATTACAACCTTAAATGCAAGTTATTCAGGTCAAGTCAGAGTGCTTGCTCATAGTATGGGAAATGTCGTGATGGGGGAAGCACTTCGGCTATTTACGTCACAAGTAGTCCACACATACATTGCGGCTCAGGCGGCGATGTCGGCTCACTGTTACGATAACACGATTGATAATTATTGGAATGACTTCAACACACCCAATATTTACGCCTGTTACTCTTCAGGATTGTCGCCTGATACACCATATCTCTCCGCTAATTCAAATCATGCAGGTGCAATGGTGCTATACTTCAACCCGGTAGATTATGCGTTGAGTAGTTGGTGGGAAACCAACAATGAGTATAAACCGGATTTCCCCGATTACCACTATACAGAAGGAGATAATAACACACACAGTTATAATCCTGGATCTGGTGACCGTTTTTATTACGACAGCCCTTTGCCCTTGGATGAACGGACAATGACAATTCCTGATAATCGCTTTGAGATATTTGCCAGATGTGCGGAGTCCCGATCGCGCGCTCTGGGGACACAAGCGGTGGTGGGTGGTTTTGGAACTACACGAAACCTGCAAGATTGGGGATATAATAATGCGCACTATTCCCACAGCAGAGAATTTCGATCAAATATTGCCGATGAATGGTCTTTTTGGAGTGTGCTTTTTGGAGATGCTAGTCTTACCAGATAACAACAAGGAACACGGTAAAATGATAAATAGAATTTATACGACGGTTGTTTTGTATTGCATTATCTTTGCGTTTATTCCTTCGTTACTTGGAAGAGAAAATGCAGATGAAGAAAAAATATTACGAATGAAGGAAATGTTAAAAAACAGAGATACTGATATCTATTTTTGGGGTAAGGCGTTAGATGATAAAAACGAACCGGTCGACGGCGTAAAAGTTACTGCCCATATAATTAAATTTAGTCCAGATGGTGAAAAATTATTCGGCGAAACCAAATCAATAAAGCGCATCACAGGTATAGATGGGAGTTTTTCAGTGGAGAAAGAGAAAGGGCGTAGCTTATATATCGACAATATATCCAAGGATAACTATGAAGATATGACTTTAAAGTCAAGCCGCAATTTTCAATATTTTAAGCATGGAAATGATAAACAATTTATTGCTGATCGTGCGTCTCCCATCATTTTTCGATTAAGGAAACAAGGAGAAACGGTATTTTGTTTGGAAAGTAAGTATTTGAACTGCCAAACATCCACCAATGAATCTGGAAAAATAAAAGGCTTCGACTTCATTCGTGAAGAAGCGGTGCGCGATATAGCAGATCTTATGCTTAATGGTGAACCGCTTACCTGCGATATCAAAGTGAAAGCTATTCTTAATATCAACAGTGCAACTTGGACGGTGACATTGTCACCGGGTGACACTAATGGCGGAATCATCGTCTCCGAACAGTTGCTGCACGAAGCACCAGAGACAGGCTATCAATCGGAACACACGTTCACGCCACAAGATCAAAAGCCGCCGAAGGCTAAGTACATCTATCTAAAAAGCAGGGATCCTGCCATCTACACGCGTTATGAAATTGAGTACATCAACGCCAACAAGGAGTTCTTCCGATTGAGCGGCAAGTCGGTGACAAATCCCTATGGTGACCGGAACCTTGAACAGGCGACCAATCTCCCTTGGGCCGTCACGAAACAACTTACAGACGAAGTAGAGACGGCTTTTCGCCAAGGCAAACGTCCATCAAAGCCAGATCTGCAAAAACTAATCAAGGATGCGAGCAATAAATAAATCGTGGGATATACCATGATTCATCTTCATCATATATTCATCTTGTTTATTTGTACCAGCTTTGCTGCACTGCTTGGTTTGGCGCCGGCTCAAAGCGCGGAGCCGGGCAAGGCGGACTTGCCGGGGCTGAAGCGTTCGGCGCGGAGCGCCTCCACGTCGGTAAGCATGCCGGCACGAGCGGCGCTGGGGGCGTACTACCGGGGCCAGAAGAAGTACACGGAAGCGGCGAAGTGGACGGTGGACTCTGCCGCGCTGGCCGAGACGAACCTGGAATGGCCGCGGGTGCTGGTGTTCACGGAGCATGCGCGCATCCGGGCGGCCGCCGGCGCGCCGGGCGAGGCCTTGGAGATGCTGGACTACGCGGTGAAGCGGACGTCGGGGCTGCCGCTGGCGGTGGCGCTGGCGGGGCAGAGCGACGTGCTGGCAGGCACCACGGAAACGGTCAAGGCCAAGGCGGCCATTGACGCGGCGCTGGCAGCCGGGGACATCTATTTCAAGCGGGAGAAGATCTCCGACACGCAGGACGGCCCGGCCAGGCCGCTGGACAAGGAATGGCAGGCGCTGCGGCCGGGGCTGGTGGAACGGCAACTGGCGCTGGAGGAACGGCTGCTGGTGGAGACGTACGGGCTTGACTATGTGCTGTACAAGAAAGCGCAGGAGCTGCGGCGCGCGGGCAAGCTGAAGGCGGCCGCGAAGCGCTATGAGGAATTGCGGAACCTGGCGGGCAAGAGCGTGTACGGCGCGGCGGCGGAGTTCTATCGCGGCCAATGCTTTGGCGGCAAGGACGCGACGGAGCGGCAACTGGCCTATTTCCAGGAGCTGTGCAAGCGCAGTCCCGACAGCCCCTATGCGGGCGAGGCGATGCTGGAGGCGGGCACGCTCTGCCTGCGGGAGTTCTGG
>CAITYL010000371.1 GCA_903896595.1 uncultured Lentisphaerota bacterium | reverse complement strand
CATTTCACCACAGAGGGCACAGAGAAGCGAAACTGGAAAATGTGGGGATGGTGATATTATGCTCAGGTTTTTCCTCTGTGTTTCTCTGTGAGCTCTGTGGTAAAATCTTGCGCATCTTGCAACTGATTTCACTCGTAAGACGCTAATTTGGTTTGGCGGACGGTGGTTCAATAAAAAGGGCGGAACTGGTGTGACGCCGTCGCTGTCCGCCCGGGGACGGGCGGCTCCCGGTCTTGAAATAACGCCGACTCTGTCTTCGGAACGGGTGTATCCTCAGACGTTCTGCTGGTTTTGCAAGATCATCGGGGATTGCCTTCAGCCTAACAGCCTAATAACAGCCGGCCAGGCCGAATTCTTTGGCGTTGGCGGGGCAGGAGACGCGCACGGGGGTGGCGGACAGCTTCTCCTGCAAGAGCGTCTGTTCGTCGCTGCCGGCGGTCAACGGCAGGGCGATCTGGCCGCCGAGCATGGCGGACTGCTGGAGGGCAAACATGATCTCGGCGCCCTGGTAAGCACTTTCGAAATTGCAGGGATGAACCCGGGTGTCATCGTCCAGCCAGTCGGCCATGTCCTGGATGTAGGGGGGCATGTCGAGGTCGTAATTCATGGCGCCGTCGCCGCTTTGATAGCCGCCGGTCCGGGTGACGGCGCGCCAGCCGCCGTTGGTCAGCACTTCGGCGAAGCCGTCCGTGCCCTGGACGCTCATCCGGCACTTGCCCCACCACTTGGCAACTTCCGGTTGATCCGGGGCGCCCGCGCCGCATTCGTAGATGCCGCGTACGCCGTTGGCGAATTGGACGACACCGGCGATGTAGTCGGGCGACGGATGGTTGTCGGTGAGCTTGGTGCGGCCGGCCGCTTGTCCCATGACCCACTGCGCGTCAGGGTTGCCCGCGTACCAACGGGTGTAGTCGATCAGGTGCGAAAGCATATGGGTCATCCAGCCGGTGGCGGAGCCGTACACGGTGTGGATGCGGCCGAGGGCGCCGCTGTCGACGATGTCCTTGACCTTGCGGTAATGGACGCCATAGCGGTGCTGATGACTGACCACGGCCTTGGTGCCGGCCGCGCGGAGCAGGTCGCGAAGGGTCATGGCTTCGACGCTGGTCAGGGCGACCGGCTTTTCAAAGGCAATGAGTTTGGCGCCGGCGTCAAGGCCGGCCTTAAGCAGGGGTGTGCGCAGCTTCGGCAGCGTGCAGAAACAAAACACGTCCGGCCGCAGTTCCTTGGCGAGGGCCGCGGCATCTGTGCCGGTGCGCGGGTTGCCCAGTTCGGCGGCGGCGGCCTCCAGGCGGGCCGGGTCAATGTCGCAGATGCCGGTCACCTTGAAGCGGGGGTTGTGGTTGAAGGCGGCGGCATGGTGTTTGCCGCGCTTGCCCATGCCCGCCACCACGACCGTGTAGACCTTGCTCATGATAAAAACTCCCGCGGGTGATTCTTGGTGTCAGAGGACGGCGTTCCCGGACGGGACGCGCCGTCCCCCGAAGGGCGTTGCCAGGCGCCGGGTTAGGCGAAGGCCGCGTCCATCTCTTTGCATGTGGCGATCACGTAGTCCACTTCCTCGGCGGTGAGCTCGGGGAACATGGGCAGGCTGATGCAGCTGGCCGCGTTGTGCTCGGCATTCGTCAAGGCGCCGACGATGCGGGCGCCCTTGCCCCAGGGGAATCCGGGCTGCCGGTGGATGGCGATGGAGTAATGGGTCTTGGCATCGATCCCGTTCTTGACCAGGAAGTCAACCATGGCGTCGCGCTTGGCCGGGGTCTTGGCCTCAATGACATAGAGATGCCAGACGTGGCGGTAACCCGGCGTGGCGTAGGGCAGGTCGAACGACTTGGCACCCTGGAGGCCGGCGGTATAGCGGGCGGCCCACTGGATGCGCTGGTTGTTCCACTCATGAATGTGTTTCAGCTTGGCGCTGAGCACGCCGGCGTGAATGTCGTCCAGGCGGCTGTTGAAGCCGAAACTGTGCACATTGCGGGCGGGGGAACCGTGGCTGCGCAGCAGGCGGGCGCCCTTGTTGATCTGCTCGTTGTTGGTGACAATGGCGCCGCTGTCACCAAACGTGCCGAGGTTCTTCTGGATGATGAAGCTGGTGGCGACGGCGTCGGACAGTTCGCCGATCTTGAACGTGTCGCCGGCGGCGTCAATGGCCTGGGCGTTGTCTTCAATGATGAACAGCTGGTGCTGGTCGGCGATCTTCTTGATGGCGGGCATGTCGGCGCACTGGCCGTACAGGTGGACCGGGATGATGCACTTGGTTTTCGGGGTGATGGCGGCGGCGATTTTGGCCGGGTCGATGCACTTGGTCTTGGGATCGCAGTCGACCAGGACAGCGGTGGCGCCGGTGATCCAAATCGCCTCCGCGGTGGCGAAGAAGGTGTTGGCGTTGGTGATGATTTCGTCGCCTTGGCCGATGCCCAGCGCCATCAGGGCAAGCCAGATGGCGTCCGTGCCGTTGCCGACGCCGATGGCGTACTTGGTGCCGGAGAAGGCGGCCAATTCCTGCTCAAACTGTTTGTTCATCGGCCCCTGGACATATTCCCCGCTTTCCAGGACTCTTTGGATATTGGCATCAATTTCCGCCTTGATGTTGTGATACTGGCGGACGTGGCCATAGAAGGCGACTTTCATGGGGGTGGGCTCCGGGGATGGGGTTGGGCGGTTGGGCGGTTGAGGGGTTGAGAGGTTGAGGGGTTGAGGGGTTGAGGGGTTGAGGGGTTGAGGGGTTGAGGGGTGAATGGAAAGCTGAAATAAGGCGTGAAACGTGAGTGGAAAATGTTGAATTATGAATGTCGAAGGTTGAATTTTGAAGTAAAGCCAGCCTTCGATATTCAAAATTCAGTATTCAAAATTCGATCTTGGTTTTGGATTCGGCTGGCCAACGGCGGGGTGGAACGCGAGGGCACCCCGACCGCGCAATCGTTTGTTAGCTGACGTGTTGACAACTATAAGGCAGAGTGCTAGGGTTGTTGAGATCATTTATTGATATTTTTAATCGCTTTGGCGAAGGCTCCGCCATGATTACCGATACCGTTCAAATCCGCTATTTCGAGATCCCCCAACCGACCCCGGAACTGCCCCGGCCCTGGCGGGTTGGACTGGAAAAACGGCACTACGCCACCTATGGCCAACGCGGTGCCACACGCACCGACATGGCTCATTGTATTTTCCAATACACCCTGGCCGGATCCGCCTTGTTTGAAGACGCGCGGGGCGTGCATGCCGTCCCCGCGGGGACAGGCTTTCTCTGCGAATCCCATGACCCGACCATTGCCTACCGTTACCCGCCGACCGCCGCGGAGCCCTATGAATTCCTGTACGTGTCCTTTTCCGGCACCACTGTTCATACCATGGTGAAGGCATTGGTGGCCCGATACGGACATTTGTGGACGTTGGCCAAGACTGACCGGATGATCCGTCGCCTGCAAGGGCTGCTGGCGGACCGGATGTCGCTGATCTTCATGAACGAAGCCGACGGCATCGCGTTAGTGTCCGAAGTCCTATGCGGCCTGCTCCTGGTGCGGCAGGAACGGGTCCATGAGACCCAGGACACCGTGCTGGTGCGCCTGGCCAAGGATGAGATTGAGCGGCGGCTGGAAACTCAGCGCCTCAATCTCATCCAGTTGTCCACGAATTTGCGGGTCACCAAAGAGCATTTGTGCCGAGTCTTTCGGAAAACGACCGGCATGACGCCCTATCAGTACATTCAGCGCCGACAGATGTTATTGGCCTGCAAATGGCTGACTGAGAGAAACCATTCCGTGAAGGAAGTGGCGGCCGCTTTAGGCTATGACACCCCGGGAAACTTTTCGCGAACCTTTCGGCGGCAACTGAACATGACGCCGGCCGACTACCGTCGCCATGGCAACATTCCCGTGCTCGAGTGATCAGCGGAAGAGCGCGAGGAAGTATCCGCGCAAGAGCTTGAGGTCATACTTGAAGCCGGCGTTGGCGGCATAGAACGTCTCGGCGGAGTATTGTTCCTCCTCCGGGCAGTCCACGCCGAACTGCACAAACCCCTCGTCAACCAGTCCCGCCTTGCTGGCCAGATAGACGGCCCGCCAGTCGTGGCTCAGGAGTTCAAGTTCCGCGGTGCTGCGGGGGGGGACCCCCACAAAACGCAGGTCGCCCTTGGCGACGTTCACCAAGCCAGGCAGGAAACACAGGAAAAAGTTTTGCCAGCCCCGCCGCCGTCGCGGCACCGTGCGGGGCGCCGCCGCCGTCGGGACGTCAAAGCTCCACAACCGATACGTCTGCCACACGTTGGGTTCGCCCAGGGATGCCGGCAGCTTGACCACCTCGCGCCGCCACAGCACCGGCCCACGCCGCGTCACCCGCAACCAGAAGACCATCACCCCCAGCAGCGGGAGCAACGCCAGCAACAAGGCGGCGCCAAAAATTTGTGAGGTCCACAGCATCAGCGACCGGTGAATGGGATTTTCCTGCATGCTGGCCAAAATAAAATCATCGGTGACGGTGATGGCCGTTCCCGCTTGCACGCTGATCAGGCGATTGCGGTCGATGATCAGATGGTTCACCTCCAGCCCCTCGCCAACATAGCTTCCGGGCAGGATGACCGACTGGCTGGCGGTCGAACGCTGGTCCAGCATGCAGTTATGTCCGATCGTCACGTTCGGACCGATTTGGGCGCCACTCTCAATGCGGCAATTCTCACCAATAAATACCGGTGCGACAATGGTCGCCTTCGGGTGGAGCATCACATTGCGTGACAACCAGATGCCGGGATCGGCTTCCCAGGCCGAGGTCACCAGTCCCGAAACCTCCTTGGCCAGCACCCGGCGCTGGGACTCCAGATACTCGCCATAGCTGAGCAGGCTCAACGGCTGGGGAGTGGCCACCACGTCCGCACGGCCATCCCGCACCCAGGCCATGATCTCGGACTCAACTTGTTCATAGTTCATCTCGGCCCGGATGCCCGCCAGCATCGGCAGGGTCAGGATCGCCCATCCGCTCCACTGCCACGCGCCAGGGACGGCGGCGGCACCTTCGCGCCAACACCACACGGCGGGTCGGCCGGCCGGCGCCGCCGTCTGCGCCGGGTCAATGGGGGCCGCCAGCAACCGGTCGGCATGCACCAGCATGATCGTTCCCGAGGCCGGTTCCACGCCGGTCAGACTCTTCAAAAACCGGTACGGATGATACGGCTCCCGTGCCAGGTGATACGTGACATGCATGCCCCACCGTTCGCCATTGCCGACAAAGGTTTCGATGCGGTCGGGGAAATAATCCAGCACTACATGCACGTGGCGGACACCGCACGCCGAGATCCGGTCAAGGACATGCTGCAGAAACGGCCGGTCCAGCACCGGCAGCATCTCGGCGGGATAATGGTCCCGCAAGTGCAGCATGCCGGGACTGAGCCCGCGCACATTGACCACGGCCTGTATCATCCGAGCCCTTTCCGGTTACATCTCACGTATCCCACACCGTGTCGCTGGCCCGGAACACCGGACCGTCCACACAGGTGCGCACATATTCCCATCCATCGTCATTGGCCGCCCGCCGTTTCACCACGCAGGCGAAGCAGGCGCCCACGCCACAGCACATGGCGTGATCCAGGCTGATTTCCGCATCGATGCCGCGGGCCAGCACCAGCCGGCTGACCGCCCGCAACATGGGATTGGGCCCGCAGGCGTACACCATGGGCGGCGGTCCGTCAGCGGCCCCGGCCAATGCGTCCACCAGCAGGTCGGTGACCAACCCCCGGTGCCCGGCCAAGCCGTCCTCGGTCGCCAGGCGGACTTCGCAGCCGAGGGCGCGGAACTCGTCCAGCAGCAGCAGGTCGCCAACGGTGCGGGCGCCAAAGAGGCACAAACAGGGGCGGGGCGCGTGCTTGGCCAGGAGATAGGTGGCGGCGCACCCATACCCGCCGGCCACCAGGATGGGCAACCGGCCGGTTGGCGGGGCCGAAAAGCCAACCCCCAGCGGCCCGATCAGGTCCGCCGTGCCGCCGGCCGGCAGTCGCGCCAAATGTTCGGTTCCCTCGCCCACGGTTTTGTAGACCACCGTCAGCCGGCCGCTGGCCGGATCGGTGTCGCAAATGCTGAAGGGGCGGCGCAATACCCGGTGTTGAAACAGGGGCAGCCGCAGATGCACAAATTGTCCGGGCTGCGCGGCGCTGGCAATGGCGGGCGCGGCCAGGTCCAGGCGGTAATAACTGCCGCCCAAGGGCCGGTTGACCGTAACGGTTGCGGTTTCCTGATGTTTCATGATGCGGCGCCGCCGGCGATCTCCTGGCGGATCAGCTCTTTCCGGCTTTCGCGTTGCCGCTCAAAATCGGCCAGGTCGATGGCGAGATGACGCCGGATCTCGTCTTCTTTCTCCGCGTTGTCGCCCACCTGCCGCAACGCGTCTTCCGCCTGCAGTTTGGTTTGGGCGATCTTGGCTTCAAAAAAGCGGCTGACTTCCGCCAGGCGTTCCTTCTGCTCGGGATTGAACTGGGTCAAATCCCCGCCCAGCCGCTCCATGGCCCGTTCGTAAGCGCTTTTCATTACTTTTTTCCATCCTTGTCGCCAGCCAGAAAGACCGTTTTTAAGGGGGTGCCATCCAAGCACAACTTGCCTTCCGTCACCCGCAGCCGCGCGTGCAGCGGCGCAAACGCGTCCAGGGTGCCGTTTACCGCGCCGGTGAACCCCTTTGACGAATAGGTGGCGCGGCTGACGGCCAGGACCGGCCGGGCACGAGTGGTTACCCCCTGGTTCCGCAATTCCGGCAATTGCGCGGCCACGCGTTTGACCCACGGCGGATCGTCGGCGCTCTCCAGCACCACCAGCTCCGCCACCTTGCCTTCCGCGTCCAAGACCATCGCCAAAATTGTTGGCCCCCGCAACCCCGTGGGCCGGGCAAACTCGCCGGTCACCAGCACCAACCGTCCGTCCGGCAGGAATCCGACATGGTGTTTTTCCACCATCACGACGTGAAACGGTTTGAGCTGAAGTTTTTCGGCCGCGGTCTTGAACCACGCCTCAACCACGCGCGGCGAGGTCACGACCGGCTTCCCTTTCGCGTTCCCGGCAACCGCCTGGTTACCCACCGCCAAACCGCCGGCCAGCAAAGCAAGAAAAAGCAGATGTTTCATGATTTACCCTCACCAAATTGCCAAGTTTGGCCAAAACCGAACATCGAACATTCAAGGTGGATGATTACGCTAATATAGCCGCCAGCCTCAGAACCCCGCGCGTAAATGCGAGTCCGAATTTTCCTTCGCGCTCTTTGCGTTCTTTCGCGGTGAATCGGATGATGGATGGTAAATAATTCAGGTTATCGGTACCGTGCAATGACGGCTTCCATTTGACTGCGGGCGATTTCCATGGCCCGGGCCCGGGCAAACTGGGTCCGGCACCGGTCGATGTTTTGCCCCGTCCGGCGGGTTTTGAAATAGATGTCGCCCTGCAGAAAATCCGTGAGGAAACGAATGCCGATTTCAAAGGTGATCAGTTGGCCGGAGAATGCCAGGTAGTCAATCTCGCGCGGGGTCAGGAACTCCCGCGCGCCCTCCAGGTAACCGCGCGCCAGCCCCTCAAACAGCCCGATGCGGAACGAGACTTTCTTCATTTCACGTTCGTCTTCCGTGCCGGTGCAGGTGCTGGTGCGGATCTGGTCGCCGAAATCATAGTGGACCAGGCCGGGCATCACGGTGTCCAAGTCGATCACGGCCGTGCCATGGTCAGTGCCGTCCTCCAGCATGACATTGTTGATCTTGGTGTCGTTGTGGGTGATGCGTTCGGGCAGCTCGCCCTTGGCCAGCAGGTCCACCAAGGTGGACGCCATCGTCTGGCGCGCCAGGGCAAACTCGATTTCGTGCTTGACTTGGGCGGCGCGGTTGTGGGGGTCGGCGGCAATGGCCGCTTCCAACGCGGCAAAACGCCGCGGCGTGTGATGAAAGTCGGGAATGGTTTCAAACAGTTTGGGCGCCGGCAGGTCGGCCAGCCATTTCTGAAAGTCGGCAAACGCCCGCCCCGCCTCGCGCGCTTGATTGGCGTTCTCCACCACCTCGACCACGTGCAGGCCTTCCAAAAACACGTAGGCGCGCCAGAAGTTGCCCTCGCCGTCCTGATGAAAAATGCCCGCGTCAACGGTTGGAATCAAGGTCAGGGTCTCATGCGCCGGATCGTGCCCGGGCAGGCCGGCCAGTTTGGCCCGGATATGCTCCGTGACCCGCCGGATGTTTTCCATCAGGGCCGGCACGTTTTTGAAGATGGTGTGATTGACCCGCTGCAGGATGACGCGGAACGGCTGGCCGTCTTTCTCGAACCGGACGGCATAGGTGTCGTTGATATGGCCATTGCCATGGTGGGCGCCATCCAGGAAACAACCCTCAATGCGGAACGCGCGGGCCACGGCGGCCAAGTCGGGTAGGGGACGGGAGGTCATGTGTATACTTTGTTGGGTGGCTATACCGCGTTAAGGTGAAAAATAAATTAAACCGCAGATTGCCGAATATTGAACCGCAGAATATAGAAGTCGCCGACGGATTTTCTTCGTTATTCGGACCTCAATATTCGTCACTCTGCGGTTTGATTGTGCGTGGCTTCTCCTTCCACAACCGTTCCGGATAGACGCCGGCATCGATCAGGGCGCGGATATTCTTTTGCACTTCGGGCCGGTCCTCGGGGTAGGTCATGCCAAACCACCGGTCATGGGTGGGCAATACCCGGCAGGTGGCCACGCCCTGCTTGATCAGACTGTCGACCACGGACGGGATAAAGAATTCCGCCTTGAGGTTCTGGCCGTTGGCGGCCAAAAACGCGTCAAACATCGCATCCAGATACGAAAATAGGGCCGGGGTGAACCCCCAAAAGTTCATGGACGCCACGGCGGAACCGGGCAAGGCTTGCCAAACCCCTGCTTCGTTTAGGTAGCGGGCGCCGTCTTGGCCGTCGCTTTCGATCTTGACCCGTTCCACGACCTCGCGCAGACACCCGCCCGCATCCACCTCGCAAATGCCGCGCGAGACCGCGCCGTGCGGCGACAGGGTGTTGCGCACCGGGAACCCCACCATGGAGAACGCGTGGGGGCCGCCGTCGGCCGGGGCGCTACGGAAAAACTCCGCCATCACCCGGTAGGCGGCCGGCCCGTAAAAGTCATCGGCGTTGATCGCCGCGAATGGTTCCTTGACCACGGCGCGGGCGGCGCGGATGGCATGGCCGGTGCCCCAGGGCTTTTTTCGCTCCGCCGGCGGCGTGAAGCCGGCCGGCAGATCGTCCATCGCCTGGAACACAAACGCGGTTTCCAACTTGCCCCGCAGGCGGTCGCCGAAATGCTCGCGGATCGGCGCCTCCAATTCCGGGCGGATCACGAACACCGCCTTGCCGAACCCGGCACGCCAGGCATCGAACAAGGCGTAGTCCAGGGAGATTTCCCCCCCGGGCCCGAGCGGATCAATCTGTTTGAAACCACCGTAACGGCTGCCAATCCCGGCCGCCAAAATCAACAAGGTCGGTTTAGTCATGCTTGCTTTCCGAACGTATCCTCATATGCATAGGCGATCATGCCAATGGACAATGGCACGGTGACAAAGAGGCCGATGACGCAGGCCAAAACACCGGCCAGCGACACCAAGCCGGCCACCAGGCCCAGCAGGAAAAACGCGAACCAGTTTTGGCTGATCGTCTTCCGGCTCAATTCCATGCCGTCCCAAAACGACAGCTTGCGGTCCATCACCAACGGAATGGCGAAGATCCAGCAGACCGCCAGGTAAATACCGGGGATGAGGCACAGGAGCAGGCCAAGTCCGGTCAGGACGCTGCTGACCAGGCCGGCCAGGATCAAGGGCACCAGTGCCACCTTAAACCCGGCAAAGACATCCTCAAAGGCGACGGATTCCCCGCGAATCTTCTTGAGGAAAAAGCCGTACAACCCACCCATAAACACCCCGTTCAGGATCATGCTGGCAATGCTGCCCACCACCGGAATAAAGCCCAGCAAGACTGGAATCAGCACGACAATGGCCGTGCCGCCAATGATCATTTTGGGATCGGCTTTCAGCAGTTCCCAGCTCCGGCTCAAGCACTCGCCGAGGCGGATTTCACCCGGCGCCGGCGGCTGGCAGCAGGGCGCGCCGGCATCGTGGCCACCACAACAGCAGGGCGGGGCCGCCGGTTCGGCGGCTGGCGGGGTCGCGAACAATCCCGTCAGTTCGGCAAAGCTGCCGGCCGCCTGCCAATCCGTGGTCCCCTCGGGGGCCAGTTTGGTTTGGGCGTTCAGCCGTCCTTCCTTGATCCATTGGCCCAGCGTTTCCACCGAGACCGGTCCGTAGGACTTTCCGTCGCCACCCAGCATGAGATAATTCATGACGCGCTTCCTTCTCCAATAAGGTTTAGTTATTGACCGCCCCACCAGCCACATTCCGTCTGTAAACCTAACCGGTCCCAGCCCGAAATGCAACCCGCCAACTCATGACTCATGCGGGTGCATGACCGTTTTGCGGATTGCGCAGGCCGCTCTGTGCGACAAACCATGATTAGGACAGCGGGGCGGCCTGCGCAATCCGCAAAAGGCACAAACAGGTTTGACGGAGGGTTTGGGAACCGCCTTTCCTCTAAAAGGGGGTTCCCAACATCGTCCGATCAAACATATTCAGAGCTTCATCATGAACTCGAACACCCGGTCATTGAACCCGGGCAGCCCTTCATGCCCGAAGTCGGGATAGATCACCAAGTTTTTCGCCGCGGGAATCTTGTTGTAGGCCGCGAATTGGGAGGACGGCGGGCAAATGGTGTCCATCAGCCCGACCCCCATCAGCACCTCGCCGCGAATGCGCGGGGCCAGGAACTGAACGTCAATGTACCCGAGCCGCTCAAAGGTGGCGTCCTCACGCAGATGATTCGGGTCGGTGCGCCGGAAGTAATCCTTGAGTTCGGCATAGGCATTGACCGCCAGATCCATTTCCCACACGCGCCGGTAGTCGCACAGGAAGGGGAACGCTGGCGCGACGCGGCGCACGCGCGGCTCAAGCGCGGCGCAGGCCAGTGTCAGCCCGCCGCCCTGCGACCCGCCGAGGACGCCAACCCGGTTTTCATCCACCCCGTCCATTGCCATGACGATGCGCACCAACTGGGCGGTGTCGAGAAAAATGGACTTGAAGAGCAGCGTCTCCGGCCCCGCGTCAGCCAGGCCGCGGATGATGTGGCCGTTCAGGGTGTTGCCCTTGACGCCGCCCTTGTCTTCCGAACGTCCCGCCTGCCCGCGGCAGTCCAGGGCCGCCACCGTGAAGCCCTGGCTGACGTAGGCGAGCTTGTCATTCCAATCGCCGGAATCACCGGAATACCCATGGAACATCACCACCGCCGGGTGCTTGCCAGCACGCTTTTTCGGCCGCAGCAACTTGGCATAGACCCGCGCGCTGCGGTCCCCGGTGAAAAATAGATCGAAACATTCCGCATGGGCAACCTGAAAGCTGGCGGGCACCAGCTCGATCTGGGGATCCAGGGCGCGCATGGCCGCCAGTTCCCGGTCCCAGAACGCGTCGAAATCGTTGGGCCGCGGATTCCGGCCCTCATAGGTGTATAGTTCGGCCAACGGTTTGTCGATTAATGGCATGAGCGCAACCTCCACGGTTCCGGTGTCCAAAATGGAAACGCCGGGAAAATTCAACAAAGCCGGTTACCATACCACGCCACCCCGCATCCGAAAAGCACGGCTCCGTGACGGGTTGCATGACCGTTTTGTCGGACGATGTTGGGAACCCCCTTTTGAGGAAAGGCGGTTCCCAAACCCTCCGTCAAACCTGTTTGTGCCCTTTGCGGATTTCGCAGGCAGCCTCTGCTGTCCCGCACGTGGTCTGACGCACGAAGGCTGCCTGCGAAATCCGCAAAAAACGTACAAAAGTTTTAGGAAGGGGCTTGGGGATCACCCTTTTCAAAAGGGTGGCCCCAACATCATTCGACAAAATTATCCATGCCCCCATTGAAACCGTTTGCATTTGAAAGTGATGACCTATATGAAGAAAAGCGAACAACTTCTCGCCAGCCGCCTGCTGACTCAGCGGGAACAGGGGATTTCGATCCGCCGGCAATGGCCGTTCACCGAAAAAGTAACCGACTGGGCGAAAGTGAAAGCACTGGCGGAAGAAAATCAATCGGCTGGCCCGAAGTCGGCAGACAGGCATCCATAAAGAACTGGGATTCCATTTTAACGGGCTTGTTACTACGTCTTCAATTACTCCATAGTCCTCGCCGTCCTTAGCGGCGGCACGTTCCCGTTTGCGGGCGGCGGGGCGAGGACATGGAGGACGGCAAGGCGAGGGGAGGACAAGGAGGACGGAGAGGACGCCCCGCTAGCCTGGATTATTCATGAGTGATTGCGTTTTCCCGGCTTTGTCCCCAACGGGGACTGACATGTTCAACCCAGGGTCGAATGACCCTGGGAAATCAACATCAACCGGATTCGTCCCTGAAGGGGACGCACATGTTCGCGTATTGTCTGGAGAACGTCGTATGAGGAAATCGACCTCTTCATGTAACACCCCTACAGTGTGCAATTCGAATTGGGATTGTTTTCATGCCCCGGGGTTGTCCAACTCTGGGCTGGACACGTGCGTCGCCGTTGGCGACCAAAATTCATGAATAATCCAGGCTAGCAAAGACACGCTGCATACCGGACCAAGGCGGTATGAACGCGCCGTCAGGCCAGCGGTACTCCAAAACGCCAGCGCGCTTCCCGGCTGGCGCCACCCAACCCCCCAACCCCCCAACCACCCAACCACCCAACCACCCAACCCCCCAACCGCTCAACCATGATACCCCGGCAACGCGCGGAAGGCGTCGCACATGGCGGCGAGGTTCTCTGATGTGTGGCGGACTGCCTCCGGCGTCGAATAGGCCATGCCGACCAGGCCGCCGTCATGATTGCCGAGGGTCGCGCGCAGCCGGCGCACGTAGGCGCGGACCTCGTCCGGGGTGCCCGCGACCATGGTCTTCTGGATGTCCACCGGACACCAGAACGCGAGCCGGCCGCCCACGGCCTGGTCGAGAGCTTCCAGCCCCATGTTCTCCTGCTGATCCTGCTGGATGACGTCCAGTCCCCACGCCTTGAGCTTGGGCAACAGCGGCAGGATGTTGCCGCAGGAATGCAACCACACGTCCATGCCCAGCGAATGGGCCAGCGCCCAGTTCGCCCGGTAGTGCGGCATGAAAAACTCCTCAATAAGGTCGAGCCCGACCATGAGCCGGTCCTGCAACCCCCAGTCATCATAGCCCATGACGCCGTCGCAGCCGGCGGCGGCCAGGCGGCGGATGCTTTCCTGCTGCGCCGCCGCCAGGCGGGCGATCAGCGTCTTCAATAACTCCGGCTCCTCGTAATAGGCGATGAACATCCGGTCCAGTTCGATCAGATTATGAGTCCCTTCATTGAGACTGTTAAAGGGCATTACCGCCAAACAATATTGCGGATTGGCGGCGGCGTTGTTCACCCGCACGGCCTCCGCCGCCGCGGCGAAATGAGACGGATTATTGAGGTCAGGGAACGCATATTCCGCCTGCCGGGCCAAGTCGGGAATGGCGACGCTGGCCTTTTCGCCGTGGTCGAGCGCGGAACCGGTGGGGCGCTCATAAACCGTGCCCCATTCGTCGATCCGCCGGTCCAGTCCGGTGCCCGGCAGTGGCGTCCATTCCTGAATAACTGGCGGGTGCGGCAACCACAGCCACCGCAGGTCGTTTTCCCGGCCGTCGGGAAGAAAGCAGGGCACCCGGTCCGGACGCTGGAAATGGATGGCGCGTTTGACCCGTTCACGGCTCGTCATGGCACTATCTCCTGTTGAGGCTGTAGGTGGTTAGGCTGTAGACTGTAGGTTTCGGATAAGAATCGCGATGATTATCCGCTTGCGAGTGGCCAAGAAAGGCGACTTGCATTATAATTAATTAAAGTAATGCATGCCTGTTTTTGCGTGGAGATTAAATCATGAATGCAGTTGCTACCGTAACCTCCAGGGGACAAGTCACCCTGCCCAAATGCATCCGGGAATTCCTCCAGTCCCGGCTCATTGAGTTTGAGCTCCGGGATCAGGTGGTAATGGTGCGGCCGGTGAAAAGCGTGGGCGGTTCGTTGGCCGCTTATGCTGATCGGCTTCGTCCCCTTTCCGAAATTCGGGACAGCACCTGGAAGGAGGTCGCCCGTGGCAAAGCCCGCAAGCGTACTCCCTGACACTAACGTGGTCCTGCGCTACCTCTTGGCCGACCACGCGGAACAGTATGCGCAAGCCAGTGCGTTCTTCGAGGCGGTCCGGGAAGGACACCGTCAGGCGCTGATCCTGGAAAGCGTGCTGACGGAATGCGTGTACGTGCTGCATAAATTCTATCGCGTTCCGCGTTTGGAGGTGGCCGACAAGCTGAGCGTTCTGTTTCATTACAAAGGGATACAAAATGAGGATCGGGCCGATTTGGTGGACGCCCTGCAACGCTATGGGAAGTCCAATCTGGATTGGGTGGACTGCCTCCTGCTGGCAAAAGAAGCGGGTGGCAGATTTGAGGTTTTCTCCTTTGATGCGGATCTGCGCAAAAAACCAACCGCCCCATAATTTCACTTACACTTCAGTCTGATTCGATGGCCACAAGACGCACAAGAGTCACAAGAAAATACACTGGTTTTTACCGTCATCGGCGATGTGTTTACTTGTGCTTCTTGTGCCTTTTGTGGCAAACTATTAAATTTTAATTGATATCAGCCTTCCCCATAATCATCACCGGGTTTTGACGGGGGCGGGCCGGGCGGTGCGGCCGATCAGCACGGCGGCCATGACCACGCACGCGCCCAGCAACTGCACCGGGCCGAGCCGTTCGCCCAGGAACAGCCATTCGTTGATCATGGAACACCACCATGAGTCGATTTGTGGATTGGGGCCACCCTTGCTGTCCCAACCATAGCCTTTTGCACTGGAATGGCCTGCGGAATCCGCAAAAAGGCACAAAAAGGTTTGACGGAGGGTTTGGGAACCGCCTTTCCTCAAAAGGGGGTTCCCAACCACCTCCGCCATCAACCGCCGGCCGCCACCAGGCGGCGGGCGAAGAGGGCGGCCACGGGATTGGCCAGGCGCCCGGCCAGCTTGATTTGGCAAATGATCCAGGCACCCTTGCCGTCGCGCTTTTCCGCCACGGCCGGGAAGTGGCCGCCGCCGGTGGTTTCGTGCCAGCCGCCATGATGGCCGCCGCTTTGCAGGATCGTCTTCCAAACTCCGTTTTCGGGCACGTGCAAATAGCGGTCCAGCAGCGTCATGACGCAATCCCCGGCCGGGTCGAACCACATCTTGAAGTCGTCCGCCTCGAACCCCTTGACCAGCGGATGGCCGGTGGCACGGGAGACAAACTGGCGGCCGCCCATGGAACAGCCCAATACCTCGATTTCGTCTCCGGCCACCCCATGCTTGCCGGTGGGGAGTTCGAGCAGAATGACCCGGGCGCCGGCGCGTACCGCCCGACCCAAGGCCTTGGCATGGCGTTTGAGCGGTTCGGAACCATCGGCCAAAATGACGGAACCCAAGACGCCGTCGGGCGTGGTGGCCACCCCCAGTTCCCGGGCCAGCCGGGCGGCGATGCCGTCCGCGGCGCCGAGCACCGTCACCGCGGGCGCCGCCGGCGCGGCGGCCGGCAGGGCGGGGAACAGCGTCAATGCCAGCTCGTTCTCCGTCAGCGTGCGGCCGTCGGCGGCCACCAGGGCCGACTGGAGGGTCAGCATGCCGCGCCCGGTCGTGGCCGGGGCGGTGAACTCGATCAGTCCCTGGCAGTGGCTGGAACAGGCCGGGACAATGGCGGCGGCGGCACCGGCGGTCACCACCTGCCCGGCCTGCAGCACACGCCACAACAGGCGCGCCCCGGCAGGCGCCTCCGGGGTGTCGTTGCACAGCCAGGCTTCCACGCCGACGGTCTCCCCGGCAACATAGGCGGTGCGATCGGTGCGCAGGCTGACCAGGAACGGCGCCAGCGCCTCGCGGTAGGCGAAAAAGGCCGGCTTGGGATGCCGGTCCACATCCATAATGGTTTTCATCCAGCCGGAAGGGAAGGCGTCAATGAACAGATGAATGGCGATGCTGACCATGCGGGCGTCGCGCCGGAACGCCTCGGTCATGATCCGCGTCGACCAAGCCTGGTGCCGCTGGCTGGCCGCGATCCAGTCTTTCATGGTGTGCTGGGTGTCATACCACATGAAGTGGAACTTCCAGCTTTGGGCCTGGACGATGCGCTCGGGGGTCCAATGGTTTTCCTCGTCCGGCGTCCGCGGCAGCCACTCCTTGGGATAATGCGTCCGCATGGTGGATTCCGCCTCCAGCCCCTCGGCGCCGAACTCGCCGCAGCCATAGTTCCAGCCGGGCTTGACCGGCTGCCACCAGCCGCGGTGCAGCTTGCCGACCTCGACGCCGTGTCCGTTGTACCAGCAGCAGTAGCAATGGGTGTCGGGCAGGCCGACCGCCGGCGGATCGTAGTCGCCATCCACCGGCTTGATCACGCGGTCGGGGTTTTCCAGCCGCACCGCCTGGTCGCAGGCCAGGAAGAAACTCTCCAGTTCCGGCCGGCTCAGCATGCGCCCCGCCTTTTTGGGCACCCACGGCAGCGGGAACGGTTCGTTGATGTAGGTGACGACGATGGAACAGGCATGGGCGCGAATCAGCTTCTCCATCTCCCGCGCCTGGCGCACGCCTTCGGTGAACTGCCGGCGGGTGATCAGGGCGAACAACGGCAGATCGCTCTGCAGCATCAGCCCGAGCCGGTCGCAGAGCTCATACATCGGCCGTTGCACCGGCCGCTGGGTCAGACGCAGAAAGTTCATATTGCAGAGCTTGGCCAGCAGGATGTCGTCGATCAGCCGCGGCCGGTCGCCTTTCATAATATCCTGCTGCTCAAACCCCATGGTGTTGGCGCCGCGCAGCCGGATTTCCCGGCCGTTCAACAGGAAGCGTCCCTTCGGTTCGCAGCTTTCATCGAGCCGGAACGAGCGCATGCCGAACTGCTGGCAGCGGGCGTCCGCCAGAACTTTGGTGCCGCCCTTGTCGCCCTCTTTCGGCAGCCGCCACAGGCGCGCCTGGAGCTGGTAAAGCCAGGGCGTGTCCGGGTTCCACCAGCGAAACCCCTTGGGCATCGGCAGACGGAAGCGGAATTGATTGTGCGCGGGATAGAACGGCCCCGGCAGCTCCACCGCCTGATCGCGACGGACCACCGCCCGGAAGTTCTGGCCGAACATGGCCAGCGTTATTTCGTAATCCTCATGCCGCAGCCTGTCGCAGTTCCAAATCTCCACCCAAACCTCCGCGACGCCCTCTTCCGGCAGCGGCCGGACAAACAAATCGTGGATGCTCTGCGGACTCCGCGCCTCAAGGCGTACCGGCTGGTAAATGCCCATGCCCGGCGGACAATGATGCCAGCCGACCGCGGGATCGTCGTAACCGGGCCCGGTGGCGGCGTAGATCTTGTCGCCGTCATAGAGATGGCCGTCGCTGCCCCAGGAATCGTTGCCGAGCGTGGCCGCGTCATTGACCACCCGCACCAGCAGCGTGTTGCGCCCGGGCCGCGCCGGGCCGCTGATCTCAAACTCAAACGGCGCGAAAAAGCCCTCATGCGTGCCCACGCACAGCCCGTTGACATAGACCTCGGCGATATAATCCACGCCGTTGAAACAGGCGAACAGCGCCCCTTTGGCCTGCATCTCCGGCGTGACTTCAAACTCGGTGCGGTAGAGGGTGGAAGCGCGCCCCAGCGGCGCCCCGTAGTGCGGAATCCGCACCGTTTCCCAGGCCCCGGCGCCGTCCAGCACGGCGGGGAAGTGGCGCCGGTCCTCGTCGCTCTCGATGCGCCAGGCAAACTCCGGCAGCGGCATCACCAGCCGGGTGGTTTCAGCGGCCGGCGCCAGGTCGCGCAGGAACGGCGCATGGTGCCGGCGCAGGCGCGCCAACTCCCGGTTCAGCGCCGCCTCGGTGCGAATTTTTGGCGCCGGGGTCCAGGACACCGCGGCGGGCTCAGTCGCCGGCGGCAGACGATGGTCCGGCCGGGGCGGCGGTTCCGGCGCGCGCAGCACCTGGTCGCGGTACTGCGCGCGCTGTCCGGCGAGATCGGCGAACAGGTCGCGGGGTTTGGATTCGGTGGCGGCGGCGGTCTTGCGGGGGGCGGTCGTGCTCATGGGGCCTCATCCAGTGCGCGGGGTGCGGACAATAACAGTAACAGAATAATACAAAACATGCCACAAAAGCGGAAGAAGGCAAATGCGCGACCGGCGGCCGCGGCCGGTTATCGACCGCAGCCGACCGCGCCCGATTGCAATCGATGGCTCTCGATGGCCATCGACGGCCATCGATAACCACCGACAACCGTCGAAAAAATCGCCCCCGGTCAGCCCCTCGCGCCCCCCGCCGGTTGCACGGCGGGCGATCTGTATTATTTTACTGATACTAAAAGGAAAAACCCCATGCGCCCGCGCTCCGCCGCCCATCCCCGCTATCAACAGCTCGCCCAGGCGCTGCGCCAGGAGCTGGCCGCCCGCCGGTATGCCATCGGCGACGCGTTTCCCCGGGTCCGCGAACTGGCCGCCCGCCACGGCTGCTCCCTGACCACCGTGCAACAGGCGTTGCGCGACCTGCGCCGGGAAGGGCTGATCGCGACCACCCCCCGCGGCGGCATCCGGGTCACCGCCTTTCCCGTCTCCGACGGCCGCAGCGGCCGCATCGTCTGCGTGTTTCCGCGCTGGGACACCCTGGCGGAAGAATCGTTTGCCGCCCAGCTCATGCTGGGGGTGGGCGTCGCCGCCAGCCAGGCCGGGTTCGCCCTGGAGTCGCGGCCTTACTACACCCTTGACGAGTTGGACGGCCTGCGCGACCAGCTCCGGCGCGACCCGCCCGCCGGGGTCATCTGGGCCAATGCCCCCGACCCGGTGCTGGCCACCCAGTTTGAGGATGCCGGCATCCGCCTGGTCACCCTGATCCGCCATGACCCGCGCGTCTCCTGTCCCTACACCGCCGACGATTTCGCCGCCGGTTTCACCGCCCTGGCCGCCGACTGGCGGCACCGCCGCATCCGGCATCCTGGCATCCTGGCCATGGGCCTTGACGATCCGACCTACGAACCGGTCCTGCGCCTGCTGCTCGCCACCCTGGCGGCGGCGGGCATGCCGGTGCCGCCCGAACGGGTCTGCCGGGCGCGGGCGGAAGGGCTTGATGCCCATGCCAAAACGGTGCTGCTGGCAGAGTTTCTCGCCCACCGCACGAAGCTGGACGCCATCTACGCCTTTGCCCCCGACCTGCTGGACGATCTCGAACGGCAGGCCGCCACGGCGGGCCACCCTCTGCCTGGTCACCTTCATCGGACACTTCACTCGATTCGCGCCGTCTCGTTGCCCCCCGTTCAAAGCGTGCTGGAAAGTGACATCCAAAGCCATGCCCGCACCGCGGTCCGGATGCTGCGTGACTGGCTTAATACCGGGCTCCGGCCGGCCCCCGTGCTCATCCCGCTTCAGTACCGCTTGCCCCCCCCCTGAAAAACGGGAACCGGTGATTTGACAAGCACCGGTTTTCGGTTATAATTCTTTAACGTTATAGAATTAACCGGGCACACGGGTGGGGCATGGTTAGGCTCAGTGACATTGCCAAGGAAGCGGGCGTCTCCGTGCAGACGGTGTCCAACGTCTTAACCGGCCGCAACAAAGGCGCTTATGGCGCCACCGTCCGGGATCGGGCCGAGCGCATTCGTGCGATTGCGGCCCGGTTGAACTACCGGCCCAACCATGCGGCGCGGGCGGTGCGCACCAAGCGGACCCGGACCATCGGGCTGCTGGTCCGGGGCGTGGCCGATCCGTCCACCGGCACCTTGGTGGATGCTTTTGAGCGCGCGTTCCATCGTCACGGCTATCGGTTGTTGCTCGGGATCAGTGGCGGCCACCAGAACGATGCCGCCGGCTATCTGCGCCAGTTTCCCGGCAGTTTTGTCGACGGGGTCATCAACGCCGATCCCTTCCTGGCGGCCGACCTGGTTGTGGATGCCCTGCGGCCGTTGCCGGTGCTCAGCTACAACCGCGACCACGCCTCCTGTCCCGCCCGCATCAATTATGCCCGGTTGACGGAGATGGGACTGACGTATTTGTTGGGGCTGGGGCACCGCCGCATCGGCCTGCTGCACGGCCCCAAGTGGGATGCCACGACCAAGACGGTACTGGCGACTTACAAGACCGTCCTGGCTGGAGCGGGGATCAAGCCGATGGCGGCCTGGGCGGCGGATGCGAACTGGGAACTGGCGGCCGCCGAACGGGTTACCCCCGGCGTCTTGCGCACCGGTTGCACGGCCATTTTGGCTATTGACGACTGGTCCGCACTGGGGGCCATCCAAGCCATCCGTCAAGCCGGCCGGCGCGTTCCGGAAGACGTCTCGGTCATTGGCGCCGACGATCTGCCTCTGGCCCAGATCAGCGAACCCAAACTGACCACCTTCCGGTATCCTTACGAGGCGTTGGCAGCGAAGCATGTGGAGGTGATGCTGGCCCGGCTTCAAGGGCAGCCGTTGCCGCCGCCGGCGTTGCTGGAACACGAACTGGTGGTCCGCCAGTCGGCGGCGCCGCCCGCCTCATCACCGTCACTTCAGAAAGGAGGGCCGGCCGGCAAGTAAGCAGCGTGATCGGAAATAGTCCTGTTGTTCTCCCGCAATCTCACATTTCAGTACCGGAACCCGTTGACCTTCACCGAACATCGAACCAAACTTCAAGGAGTGAAAGATGAAAACCGCACTATTGACAGTTGCCGCCATCATGGCGTCCTTTGCGGCCCAGTCGGCGCTTATCGGCGACTGGCAACTCAACGACGCCAACACCGGCACCACCCCCACCTCGGCGGCGGACAGTTCGGGAAATGGCTATACCATGTCCGGGCCGGTGACGGCAGGCCAGTTGAGCCAGGGCATGTCTTGGACCTCCGGCCAGGGCGGCGGCAATGGCGATGCCACCAACGCCGGGTACCTGGAGTATGCCCAAAACGTTCTGCTGGGGGCCAGTGGCCGGGTTGACGCCACGATCTATTGGGCCGGCAACGGCGGTGTCTCGTACATTTATGGCGACAAACTGTTCTCCACGACCCGGCACACCTTTTATTTGGGCAGTGACGGCAGCCTGGTATTCTCGGATGAGTATTTTGGAAATACTCAAACCGTTGCCACTTCGGCCAGCGCCGTGGCGGTCAACCAGTGGACACAGGTCAGCGCGACTTGGGATAACGCCACCTCGACGGCCAAATTGTTTGTCAATGGCGTGTTGACGGCCACCAATACGGCGTTTGCCACGCATGGTGGCGGGGGTGACAACCCCTGGCTGACCAGCATGGTTCTGGGCGCCGATCCTTATAATCGGGGCGGCCAGTGGGGGCATGCCTTTAACGGCAACCTCGACTATGTCCAGCTGTACGACACCATTCCCGAGCCGGCGAGCCTGGCCCTGCTGGCCTTGGGTGGTCTGGCGCTGGTCCGTCGCCGGCGGTGACCCAACAAGAGACCTAAACGACCCAAGGGACCCAAGAGACGTGCCCCCAAACAGCTTTGGCGGGCGTTTGTCCTTTGGGTCCCTTAGGTCCCTTGGGTCCTTTGGGTCCTTTGGGTCCTTTGGGTCCTTTGGGTCCTTTCCCCGCCACCATCCCCACTTTTTCCCCACCAAGGGCCTTCCCCCATGAAGCGCTTCACTTTAATCGAACTGCTGGTGGTGATCGCCATTATCGCCATCCTGGCGGCCATGCTGCTGCCGAGCCTCGGCAAGGCCAAGGACTCGGCCAAGAAGATCGCCTGCATCGGCAACCTGCGGCAGTTGGCGGTGGGCACCGTCACTTATGCCGATTCGTTCAACGGTTTCCTGTACGACACCGGGGACCCCAATAATGGCGGCTACGGCGATGGACATTTGTCGATGTGGTACACCGCCATTGCCGGGCCGATGAACGGCGGCGCTTCCTACACCGATTGGGGGGTGATGTACGAGGCCGGCGTGCTCGACGGCGGCCAGGTCGCCTACTGTCCTGCCGACCAGAACTTCTCTTATCGCACCGGCTGGAACATCGCGAAAATGTCCACGCTCTATACCACCAGTTCCTACTATTCCCGCAACTGGCCCCGGAACGATTTTGTCGGCATCCAGATCAAGAAAATCACCGGTGAAAGCTATGGCGGCGCCTGGAACGGCACCACGCTCGAGGGCGATCAGGCGCTGGGCAGCCACCGCACCTTTCTGGCCGAGTACGGCAACGATGACGGCTCGGGACGGGGGCCCGCCATGCCCGGCTGGCATGGGGGCGACGGCGTGACCGTTGCCTGCCTTGACGGCTCCGCGCGTTATCAGAAAATTCCCTTGGCGGTCTGGCAGGACCTGTTCGCCGCCGGCTCCTATGCCGGCCGGATCTTCGGCGAATACATGGACTGGCACCCGTGAGGAAAAAGCGGAAATAACCCGTAACTCGTGAATCGTGACCCGTGACTCGTAACCCGTGATCTGTGATCCGTGACTCGTGACTTTTGGGGAGAACGCCTTCATCGTCCCCCGCCGCCGCCAACCCTTTTGCCGCCTCCGGCCCCTCCAGTCGCGGCAGTCTCTCTGGGCTTTGGGTTCCCGTTTGTTGTCCCGGCTTCAGCCGGCGGGGGCGGGCCGCAAGGCAACAGCCCCCGACTAAAGTCGGTACAACGAACTTGATCTTGGATGATTCACCGCTGTAGCTCAAGTTTGCAGCTCAGGCGACTGGAAATTACTCCGTGTCTCTGTGCCTCCGTGAGAGAATGTCTTTTTATGCCGCGCCAGGAAAACCGCAAAGGATGTGCCGCATGTCAGTTTTCATCTCCCTGATTTCCAGAATAGTGCCAGCCGCCATGTTCCTTGGCGGCGCCGTGGTGGCCGCCGCCGAGCAGATGGAACTGCCCGTTACCGCCTATGACGGCGCCCGTCTCGTCACGGCACGCTGGGGTGAGATCGGCGGCGCGGTGGAGAAGACGGCCCCCAACGCCGACACCGGCGCCGTGCTGGCGTTCCGGTATGATTTTTCCAAGTGCCCCGACCCGAACAACAGCTACCTCCGGTTCGACTTTTCCGCGCCCTGTCCCGGCATGCCCCAGGCCTTCCACTGCCGGATCGGCGCGGCGCAGGCCGGCCGCCCGCTGGCGGCCAAGCTGTGGCTGCTGGACAAGAGCGGCGAGATTTATCTCCCGGGAGTCACCGTTGACTGGGACGGCTGGCGCGACGTCGTTTTTCCCGTGCCGTCTTCCCCGGCCTGGCGGAGCGGTGACGGCAATGGCAAGCTGGATTATCCGGCCACCGTGCTGGGGATCGGTGTTGACTGGCCGGGAGCCGGCGCCAAGACCGGCACTCTGCGGTTCACCCCACTGCGCGTGACCACTACTGTTGATCAGGACACCTGCCTCGGCCTCACCTTCAGTGCTTCCGATTGGAGCTGGGGCACGGCAACGGTTCCGGTCGCCCTGAAAATCGATTCCCATGCCAAAGCCATCCAGGCCCGCTATGCTGGCACCCTGACCGTGCGGGACGCCTATTGGCAACGCCCGGCGGCCACCCGGACCTTCGAGGTGACGTTGCCGCTGACCGCCCCCTCCCTGACCAAGACTTGGGACATCCCCCTGCCCAAAGGCTTTTACACCTGCCATGCGGAACTCCGCAATGCCGCCACCGGGGCGGTGGCGGCCGCCAAGGAGTGGAACCTTCGCGTCCTGATGCCGGCCTGCACCGCCCCGCGCGGGGATTTTCTGCTGGCCGCCTACGAATACCACTGGTCTCCCATGCGCGGCAGCGTGTTCGGGGATTTCCCCCCCCCGCTGGCCGACCGGATGGGCGCCCGCGGCGTCCGCTTGGAGCCGTCCTGGGCGTCGTTGGAGCCCGCGCGCGGCCGCTATGCCTGGGACGGGCTTCATCAGGCCGTCCGCGAACTCACCGCCGCCAATGTCGCCATTATCCTGTTGCAGACGCTATACAACGGCCCGACCTTTATTGATCCGAAGGATAATCCCGGCTTCTCCGCCGCCTATGGGGCGCAGTTGCGGCACCAGGCGGCGGAATTTGCCGGCCAGCTCAAGCTGTTCGAACTGGGCAACGAGGACAACGGTAGCATGAAGTCGGCCTACACGGAGGTGGCCCGAAATGCGGCGGCCGGCATCCGCTCCGTGCAGCCGCTGGCCACCCTTGCGAGCACCGGCATCGCCGGCGTCGACCACACCTTCATCCGCCAGCAGGCTCGGCGCGGGCTGTTTGATTATCTCGACGCCATCAGCGTACACCCTTACACCAACAATTCCACCCCGTCGCAGGCGGTCAGCGCGGAGCGCTTCCATATCCTGTCCCAGCTCGCCGAACTCAATGCCCTGGCTTTCGACATGGGCGGCATGAAGGCGTTGTGGAGCACGGAGTTCGGCTGGCCCAATGCCGACGCCCAGGGCGAGCACGATCGTGCCGACCTGTATGTGCGCGAACTCATGATCGCGGAAGCCGCCGGCCTGGAGGTGACGGGGCTCTACACCTGGAACCGCGACTACAACCTCGTCAATTATCCCGCCGGCATTGCCGTTCATGCCTTTGCCAAGCTGCGCGAGGGGCACCGCCTGGTCGGGCTGACCGTCACGGACGGAGTGTGGACGGCGGTCTATGAACGCTCCGGGGTGCCGTTGGCCGTGGTCTGGACGCCGGACGACCAGCCGAAACCGCTGCCCGCCGGCCTCGGCCGCGATTGCCTGGATCTTTTCGGCAATCCGTTGTCCGCCAGTGCGGTGCGGATTTCGCAGAGCCCGGTCTATGTCCGGCATCCGGCCGCGTCTACCGTGGCGGCCGCCGCGGCGGCGACCGGCGAAAAATGGGCGAACTTGTTCGTGGCCAAGGCGGCCGGCGGGGGCTGCCCCCCGGAACTGGCGCCGTTGCTCAAGACCCGGCCCACCGATGCCGCCGCCGTCAACCAAGCCCTGCTCAACTGGGCCGCCGGCCGCAGCCCCGTTGTTGCCCGGGCCCAGGCGTTTGTCGATGTCGCCCTGAAATGGCAGCTCGCCGTGGAACGCACCCACGGGGCCGGCCGCGCGGGGGCCATGCCGGAGTTTCCCAAAACCAGGCTCACCACCGCGCTGGTGGCGCTCAACCGTGATGACCTGGACGTGCCGGCGGTCCGGCGGCTGATCGCCCTGGCCGACCGGACCGGTCTCGAAATGCAACTGGCCGTGGCGGCCGGCCAGGCAACCTACCAGGCGCGCTGCGCCGCCTCGCTGGAGGTGCTGGCCAGATGCGCCGACCGCTTCCAGCGGGACGGCTTGCGCCGCCAGTTTGCGCTGTTCACCAACCTCTACATGGACCGTGGCGGCAAACTGGGCGAACGGCTCTATTTCGTGCCGGGCAAACCTGGCACGGTCAAGGTTCGCGTCACTTCTTGGTCCAAACGCGAACGGACGGCCACGGTGCGCCCCAATCTGCCCCCGGGCTGGAGCTGCCGGCCCGTGTCCGCCCACGTTCGGGTCGCGCCCGGCACGGCGGCCTGGACCGAGTTCGAGATCACGGCGCCGGCCGCCGCCAAGTCCGGGGAGGGGCTGCGGGTGCTCACCTGTCTTTCCGGGGCGCCAGATGTCGC
Organism: uncultured Lentisphaerota bacterium; assembly: GCA_903896595.1. Taxonomy (GTDB): domain Bacteria; phylum Verrucomicrobiota; class Lentisphaeria; order Oligosphaerales; family CAITYL01; genus CAITYL01. Next base: position 8,751 of record CAITYL010000371.1, on the reverse strand, counting down.
CGCGTGCTTTGACGATGTCGAGATTGTGCCCGCCATCGACGTCACGGTGCTGCCCGTGGCCGGCCTGCTGCCCGGCACGCCGCTACGGCTCGAACTCGCCAACCAGGAATCGGTTGCCGCCGCCGGCACTCTCAAGCTGATGGCCCCGGGCACGGCGGGCAAGCCTGTGGCCATACTTGTTTTCCAATTGGCGCCGGCCGAAAAGAAAACGTTCATCGTGAATCTGGATGCGGTGCCGGCCGCAGTGGCAGCGGAGTGGAAGTTTGACGCTCAGTTCGCCCTCGCCGACGGCCGCCTGTTTACCCTGCCCGGCAAGGACATTGACTTTGCCGCCGCCACCGCCGCCCCGGCGCCGCTGGCCATTGACGGCAACCCGGCCAAGTGGCGGGACGCCCTGCCGTTGCGCCTTGACCAGCCCGAGTATGCCCGCGGTTCCTACGGCAACGGCTGGTCGCCGGAAGACGGCTCGGCGACCACCTGCCTGATGTGGGACAAGGAGTATCTGTACTTTGCCGCCCGGGTCACCGACCAGACCTTCAACCAGCTCTTTGCCGGCGACTCCATGTGGAAGCAGGACAGCATCCAGCTCGTCTTCGCCATGCCCGGCAGCCGCGGCCGCGACGGTATGAAGGAATTCACCCTGGCGCTCTCCCCCGCCGGCCCCAAGATTTGGGACGGTGGCGAGGCCGGCCTGGCCGCCAACCGCTACCTTGACGAGGCCAAGGTGTTCATCCGCTACGCCGACAAGACGATCAGCTACGAGGCGGCCATTCCCTGGACCGCGTTCGGCCCCGCCTTCAAGGAGGTTCTCAAGGGCGGCACCATCCTCTACGCGCTTGCCGTCAACGACGACGACGCCATTGGCGGCCGCAAATTCCTCGAACGCTTCCCCGGCAGCGTGGTGTACGGCAAGGATGTCAACACTCTGGTGCCGGTGCGCCTGACCGGGCCGGCCCCGGCCAAACCGGCACTGGTGCCGGGTGGTGTGGGGACGACTGTGTTCTTTGACGACTTCGCCACCTATCCGGCCGGCTCCTTTCCCGCCGGTTACGACCGCCTTTTTCATGACATGGCCCCGGACGCGATCACCGTGGCGAAGACGGACGGCAGGAAGGTGTTGCGCTTGCGCTCCGGCGGGAAGTGGCATACCGGGTTCGATCCCGGCAATGTGCCGTTTGCCATCCTGCAGGCGCCGCTCCAGTTGGAACCGGGCGCCGCCTATGAGCTGCAGGGTACCCTCAAAGGCCATGTCTCCGCGGACGGCGCCGGCACTACTCTGGGCGTTTGTTCGGACCGCTGGGGCAATCAGGACTTCCAATACGTCCGGCTGCCGGAAACCATGAAGGAGTGGACCCCGGTGTCCCTGCGCTTCGGCGCGCCGATGACCGGCGAGTTCCGGCTGATGCTCCGGGACCGCGCGGAGGCGTGCGACCTGCTCATCCGCGACCTCCGCATCGTCCGCACCGGCCGGTGACTCTTAACGTTTCGGATTCACCACGAAGCCACGAAGAGCGCGAAGATAAATCGAAGGTGTTTTTCGATGCACTAAATTGCTGGAGTTCTGCCGGGCGTTCCCGAAGTTCCGTCCGTTGGTGCTCTGTGACCGTGGGGCGGAACGTGCCATTAAGCGTGCCGGTGTCGCTTGGCGTCACTGGCGGGACCATTTGGTGCGCGGTACCAATGGCACCCTTCACAACGCAATTTTCGACGGGCCATCAGGAGATCAAACGTGAGTGACCTGAACGAATCCGAATTTGCCGTGCAACGGAACTGGCTGGCGGTGGCGTTCGGACTGGCGGCCGGGACGGCGGGGCGCCCGGCGCAACTGCGGGTGCTCCGGCAGAAGTACGGGCCGTGCGCGGTCAATGCCTCCCTGACCCGGGATCCGCTGCGCATCGGGGAGCGGACGTTCGCCCGCGGGCTGGCGGTCCACGGGGTCAGTGAGATCGTGGTGGAACTGCCCGGGGCGGCAAAACGGTTCCTGGCCTCGGTCGGGCGCGACCAGAATGCCGTCACCACCGGCAATGCCGCCGCCATCACCTTCAGTGTGACCAGTGGCACGAAAGAACTGTATCGCTCCCCGGTGATCAAGGGTGGGGAGGCGCCGCTGGAGTTGACGGTGCCGTTACGAGGGAAAACGGAACTTGTGCTCAAGGTGGACGGTTCCGAAGACTGGGCGCACGCCGACTGGGCGGACGCCCGGGTCGAACTGGTTGACGGCCGGACGCTGTGGCTGGATGAATTGCCGTTCACCGGCGCGCTGCCCACCGGCGGGACCGGCGCGCCGCCGTTCTCGTTTCTCTATGGTGGGAAATCGGTTGCGGAACTGGTCGCGTCCTGGAAGAAACGCGCCACGACCACGGTCCTTGACGACTGCCGCACCCGGCGGCGGCTGGTCTTCACCGACCCGAAAAGCGGCCTGGAAGTCCGCTGCGAGGCGGTGGTCTACCGCGACTATCCGGCGGTCGAATGGGTGCTTCACTTCACGAACACCGGCAAAAAGGACACGCCGATTCTGGAGAACGTCCAGGCGCTGGACTTGGGATTGCAGCGGGGGGCACATGACCACGAGTTCGTCCTCCACCACGCGGTCGGCAGTATCTGCGCCGAGCGCGATTTTGCGCCGCAGCAGCAGGCCTTGCCGCCCCGGCAGAGCTTCACGCTGGCTCCCCTGGGCGGCCGGTCGTCCAGCGGCACCCTGCCGTTCTTCAACCTGGAATCGCCCGGCAGCGGCGGCGTCATCGGCGCCATCGGCTGGACCGGGCAGTGGCAGGCGACGTTCCGGCGCGACACCGGGGGCGGTCTGGCGGTTCGTGCCGGCATGGAACTCACGCACCTGAAGCTGCATCCGGGGGAAAGCATCCGGACGCCGAGCATTCTGCTGCTGTTCTGGCGCGGCGCCGACCGGGTCCGCAGCCAAAATTTGCTGCGCTCGCTGATCCTTAGGCATTACACGCCGCAACCGTCCGGCAAGCCGCTGGAACCGCCCGTGGCCTTGGCAAGTTGGGGCATGTTCCCGGAAAAGGAAATGCTTCGCCGAATTGACATCTTGAAGAAGGCCCGGCTGCCGCTTGACTGTTTCTGGATCGATGCCGGCTGGTACGGCGACTGCCAGCAGGTGGACGACTGGTACCGGCAGGCCGGCAACTGGCACCCCAACCCCCGGCTGTTCCCCGCCGGGCTGGCAAACGTGGGCAAGGCGGCGCACCGTGCCGGTTGCAAGTTCCTGCTCTGGTTCGACATCGAGCGGGTCTACAAGGGCACCGGCCTGCACCGCGAGCACCCGGAATGGCTGCTGCAGCTCGCCCCGGAACTGCAGCTGGATCCGGTCACCGGCGCCCCCGGCTATGACGGCAATTACATGCTGAACCTCGGCGATCCCGCCGCCCGTCGCTGGGCGGTGGAAACCCTGTCCCGGATGATTGACGAGGCTGGCATCGACATCTTGCGGGAGGACTTCAACTTCGATCCGTTGCCGTTCTGGCGGCACTATGATGCGCCGGACCGCCAGGGGATGAGTGAAATCCGCTACATCAGCGGCCTGTACGGGCTGCTGGACGAACTGGTGAAACGGCATCCGCACTTGGAGGTCGACAACTGCGCCAGCGGCGGCCGGCGCCTGGACCTGGAAATGACCAGACGCAGCATTCCACTGTGGCGCAGCGACCTGCAATGTTCCGGTGACTACTCCGCCCTGGGCAGCCAGTCGCAGACCTTCGGCCTCGCCTCCTGGCTGCCGCTGAACTGCGCCGGTTCCCGCGGGTGGCTCGACACCTACGACTTCCGCAGCGCCCTCAGCGCCGGCAGCATCGCTTGCTGGACGTCGCTGGACCATCCCGCCAAGGAATGGGCCTGGGCGCGCAAAATGCAGAAAGAGGCCGTGCTCCTGCGCCCGCTGTTCCAGGGCGATTTTTATCCTCTGACCAATTACTCGCTGTGCAAGGACGTGTGGCTGGCCTACCAGTTGCAACGCGAGGACCTGGGCGAGGGCGCCGTGCTGGCCTACCGCCGGGAACAGGCGCCTTATCCCTCCGCGGTGCTGAAACTGCACGCCCTGGACCCGGCCGGCCGCTATGAGGTGCGCAACCTCGATTCCGGCAAGGTATGGCGGCTCTCCGGCGCCGCCCTGATGCAGGAGGGCGTCGAAATCCGCCTCGACCACGCCCCGGATTGCGTCATTCTTCTTTATCGCAAACGATTGTAAAGCCAGGTGTGGTTCGGTTCCGTTTTTCGGCTGCTTGCCGCGGTTTGCCGATGGCAATCCGCGGTTTGCAGTTCCCGTTTCCTTTCTTTGGTGCCCCGTTATTTTTTATCAAGGGGTCTAAAAAAAGATGTCTTGGCGGTATAGATTTACCGATTGCACCCCCACGGAGGCTCTTCCCATGACTCCCTTGTTGTCACATCGCGCGATTTTTTGGCTGTTGGTTGGTTGTATCCTTTTGGCAGGATGGAGGATGCGGGCTGAGGTGGCGCCGCTGCCCGGGACCGCGGACGCCATCGGTTACGGCCTGGAGGACTTTGAAACGGGGGCCACCACCGGGGTGTGGTGCGGCCGGCCGGAGGCCACGGGGGCGGCGGCGGCGGAAACGCGGCGCGTTCATGGCGGCAAACGAGCGCTGGCGCTGACCTGGGATTTTTCCAAGAGCCCGGATGGCGGCGGCTGTTTCGCCAATTTTTTCCTGCACCGCGAACTGGTCGGCAAACCGCGTGACGTGCGCTTCTGGTTGTACGCCGAGGCGGCGGCCAAGGGCACCCCCCTGTCCTTGTGGGTCGAGGACGTCAGCGGCGAGGTGTATGTGTCGCGGGCGATGGTGGACTGGACCGGTTGGAAACAGCTGACGCTGCCGGTGCCGGCGGCCCCGGCTTGGGACAGCGGCGACAAGAATCGGCGCCTGGATTTACCGGCCAAACTGTTTGGCCTTACCGTGGAATACGGCGGCCCCAAGCAGGGACGGCTGATTTTGGACGACATCGAGGTGACCACCCTGGCCGCGCCACGGGACGCCTTGCTGGCCACGGTCGGCTCCGACCGGCCCAAGGATATTTTCTGGGAAGACGCCCCGACGCTGGTGGCCCGGGTGCGCAACTATTCGCGCACCGCCGTGCCGGGACTGCGCTTTACCCTGAAGGTTACGGACACTTACTATGACCGGCCGGTGTACAGCGGTGAGGTGGTGATCGCGGCGGCGCCGGCGGCGGGAGTGGCCGAAGGCAAGGTGACATTTACCGCCCCTTATGGCGTCCACCGCGTCGACTGGACGCTGGCCGATGACACTGGCGTGATCAAGCAGGGCAGCACGGATTTCTCCCGGATGCGGCCCAAGTGTTACCAGGGCGTGTCCGCCGTGGAACAGGATTACCTGCGGTTGACCAGCCCGTTTGGCGGCGTCTTCTGGCAGGCCACGCCGGAGCAGGGGGGCGATACCGGCGCGCGCTGGATTCGCGGTTTTGGCGACGACTGGAACGGCATGGAGCCCAAGCCCGGCGTTTACCGGATGGAGCAGGCACTGGCGTCGGTCAAGACCTTCCAAAAGGCCGGCATCGAGACGCTGTGGCTGACCTGCCTGTACAACCAGCCGTCCTTCCGCCGGCCGGACCGTGCGGAGTTCGCACCGGCGATGGGGGCGTTGCAGTACAATTTGGCCAAGGCCCTGAAGGGGAACGTCGCCTGGTATGAGATCGGCAACGAGGACAATGGGCCCACCAAGTATTTGTACACCGAGGTGGCGCGGCATGGAACGGCGGGCATTCACGCGGCCGATCCGTTCGCCCTGGTCGCCAACAGCGGCACGGCGTTCTGCGATGTCGGCTGGCTGAAGATGCAGGCGGACCGGGGGCTGTTCAACTGGATGGATGCGCTGTGTGTACATCCCTACACCACCGCCGATTCCCCGGAAAAGTGGGGCGTTTATGAGCAGGGCCGGAACGTGGTGGCGCTGGGCGACGAACTGGGCGGCATGAAGCAACTGTGGACCACCGAGTTCGGCTGGCCGGTGGAAGTGCCGGCCAAGGACCGCGCCGACTGGGTGCCGCGGCATTTCATGATCGGAGTGGCGGCGGGTTATGAAAAGCATGGCCTCTACGCCTGGGACGGGCACTTCGGCATTTACTCTGACGGCCGGCCGTTCCTCAGCGCGGTATCGACGCAGGCGATGGCGAAGTTTCTCGAGGGCGCCCGGTTTGCGGGCATTCTGGAGCGCTCCCCCGACCGGTGGGTGATGGTTTGGGAACGACTCGGGAAGCCGGTGGTGATCGCTTGGTCGCCGACGGGGAAGGCGCAGACGCTGAAGCTGCCGGTGGGCGAGAATAATGTTCAGTTATTCGATCTATTCGGTAATGAAAAACCGGTCAAGCTCTTCCGGCGCGAATTGATCGTGCCCCTGGCCGCTGGACCGCAGTACATCGTGGGGGCGCCGGAAACGGTCACGGCAATGGCGTGGAACAACCAGTTGACCCTGTTCCGGGAACGGACCGACACCGGCGCGGTCCGGTTGCGGGCCAATCTGCTGCTGACGCGGATGGGGCAGGGCGCACCCGCCACGGTGGATGACGCCCGCCTGGCCGGCGGTTTCCTGGCCGCTGCTCGGACGGCCATGGATCAGGCGCAGGCCGAGGATTTGGATCTGCCCGGCTTGCGTTGGGCGGTCCTCCGCTTCCGGAGCCTGGAGGCGGAGCGGCGGTTGGCCGAAGCCGAGAAGGCCGACGGGTTTGCCCGGCGCCTGTTGCAGGCCCAGGCGCAGGTCGTCCGTTTCGCGGAGCAGGAACTGTTCTTTTCCAGCTCGCGGCGTTTCACGGCGGTCTGGCCTTATCTTTATACGCTGGATACGGACGGCCAGACCCTGGTTGAACGGCTCCAGTTTGTGCCCGGCAATCCCCGCGAGGTGCGGGTGCGCGTCAACAGTTATGCCCGGAACGCCTACCAGGCCCGGGTGTCGCTGGATCTGCCGGCGGGCTGGCAATGCGACCCCGGTTTCCGCACCCTGGTGGCGCCGGCCGGGCAGAATGCGGAAACCGTGTTTACTGTGACCTGTCCGGCGGCCGGCCAGGACGCGCAACCCAAGATCGTGGCCCGCGTCGCCATTCCCGGCAAGCCGTTGGTCGAGGTGCCGTTTGACCACATCGAGATCGCGCCGGCCATCCGCCTGACCCAGGAACCGCTGGAAGGGTTGTTGCCGGCCACCCCCATGGTGGTGACGTTGCGGAATCTGGATAACCGCACCCAAGGCGGCCGTCTTCGGCTTTTGGAAGGCAAGGAAACCCAGGCGCTGGCCCGGGCCGAGTTTGCCGGGCTGGCGCCCAACGGCGTCACCCACGTGACGCTGAAGCTTAAGCCCGGCCCCGCGCCGGCCTTCAATGAATGGCCTTTGACGGCGGATGTCGCACTGGGGGACGGCCGCGTCAGCCGGCAGAGTTTCAACGCGGATTTCGCGTGTGCCGTTCGCGCCGTTGCCGCTCCCGCCATTGACGGTGACCTGGCCGATTGGCAGGACGCCGCGCCCCTGCATCTGGACCAGGCCGAGTATGCCAAAGGCTCCTACGGCCTGAACTGGAGCCCGGAGGACGGCAGTGCCACCACCTGGGTCAAGTGGGACGACCAGTATTTCTACTTTGCCGCCCGGGTCCGGGATCAGACGTTTAATCAGAACATGCACGGGGAATCCATTTGGACCCAGGACAGCTTCCAGATTGCCCTGGCCCGGGACGTCAACAACCCGCAGAGCGAGTTTGGCCTGGCCCTGACACCCCAGGGCCCGGAAGTGTTCCGTTACACCGCGCCCGCCGGCGATCTGCCGGGGGCGAAACTGGCCGTGGTCGTTTCGCAGGGACAGGCCGTTTATGAGGCGGCCATTCCCTGGTCGGCCCTGACGGGGCTGGGCACGCCAAAGGTCGGTGACCGCATCCGTTACTCGCTACTGCTCAACGATGACGACGCCGTGCTGCCCCGCCGCTTCCTGGAACGCTATGGCGGCATCGCCCATGGCAAGGAGATCAAGGAGTATGGGTACCTGCGGCTTCTCGGCCCGGCGGCCGCCGCGTCCGTTCCGGCCCCCGCCACCGCGGCGGCCGTGGCTCCGGCGCCGGCGGCCAACGTGGTCTTTGCCGAGGATTTTGAGGAATACGGTGACCGCACCGTTCCCGATGCCTGGCTGCGGATGGTTCATCAGGCCCCGATTCCCGAGGGGCTGATCGTGGCGGGCGCCGGCCGGGGCGGCTCGAAGGCCGTGGCCTTCCGTAATGTCACCGGGCCAAAACCGTACGTCTATCTCATTTTTGTGCGTGAACTCGGCGGCCTGGAGCCGGGGGCGCGTTACGCCTTGAACGTGTGGACAAGGGGCCAGGGCATTCCGGACACGGGTGGCATTGTGGGCATCTGCACCGATCGCTGGGGCAACGAATCGCCGGTCTCCGCCACCGGCTGGAAAGCCGACGGCCAGTGGCAGAAAGTCACGATGCCGTTCACCGCCCCCGCCGGCGGCTGCAACGTCATTCTCCGCAACGCGGTGACCATCGGCGAACTGGCCATTGACGATATCACCGTCACCCGCCTGCCTTGATCGGCGTTCAGGGATTCGTTCGGATGCATGGCAGTGATGTTGGGGCCACCCTTTTGAAAAAGGGTGATCCCCCCGCGCTCCGCGCTTCGCAGTCCCGGCCCCGCCGGGTCGTTCACATGTTCACTCTGCAACCCCCTTCCTAAAACTTTTGTTCCATTTTGCGGATTCCGGTGCGTCAGTGAAACCAGTGACCTCT
>CAITYL010000370.1 GCA_903896595.1 uncultured Lentisphaerota bacterium | reverse complement strand
TGCATTTGGACGTAACACCATGCAATATAACAGATAAAGGCTTATTTTTTATCATTTAGCCGCAAAGTTTGTGCGAGAATTTAACTGCAACACTTGAGACTGGTACAATAAGTACATCGACATTTCCGTGCCGGGGTTCCTGAACCTGAAAGATGCGCCCAATTCATACAAGCTCTACACGGCACCACGGGCTTACAACGCGCTCTACGATGTCATGGGCAGCAAGACCAGGTCTGACTCCTATGGCATGATCAATTACCCCAGATACCTGGCATGGCTGGCCATTCGACACGGAATGAACGGGTGGGCTTACTATTCGACCTATATGCCCAGAGGCAATCCTTGGGACGATAACGACCACCCCGAAAATGACTATTTGACGATTTTTCCGGGGCCCAGCGGCCCCGTCAGAACTCGCGGTTCCGAGGCCACCGGAGAGGCCTACGAGGACTACTGCCTGATGCATCTGCTCAAAGAACGCAAGCCGGAGGTGCACACCAGACTTATCAATGAGTGGCTGGCAACCGGCAATTTCGACGTCGCGAGAACCCAGGCCATTCGGGCCTTAATTGGTAAGCAGGTTGACGTCACCCAAGCCCCCAACCCCCAAACGCAAAGGAGATCCAGCCAGTAACAAAGTCATGCCAATTCAGAATCTGTTTTCCACAAGAGCGTTCCCTGCGTGGGGAATGGCCGGCTGAAAAGTAAAAAGCTCAATCCGAATCAAGGAGTTATTGCAATGAAAACAACTGTGACAAAAATGCTGAGTGTCGTTCTGATGGCGGTGGCGTGCGCGGCAACCGGGGCACAAATCGATCTCAACGCGACGGGTGTGACGGTGTATGGGCACGACTATGACGGCTACGGCGCTCCGCGGAGCTTTACCGACGCGGACACGTATACGTCTGCAAAAGTGACATTCAGTGCCGACTATCAAGGCGGCTTGTGGGTGAACGCTGGTACGATCAACAGTGATCCGGGGTATGCGGTTTATAAGTTTGTGGCACCGGCCAACTCCACCATTACCGCTTTTGATCTTGCGGTAACGCATTATCATGAGGCGGGCCTCACCAACGTTTATTACCGGACGACCGAATTTTCGGGTACGCCCAGTTTTGGCGATTGGGCTGATCTGGGCTCTCTGCACAATGGTTCAAAGAACTTCACCTTTACCCCGCAAAGTGGCGTGGTGTATTTGGCTTACGCGGGCATTAATCCCGGTGCCACCTGGCAAAATCAGGTGCAGGCGGACAAGCTGTCCATTACGACCTCCACGATTCCCGAGCCGGCATCCTTGGGCCTCTTGGCCTTGGGTAGCCTGTTCCTGAGGCGGCGACGGGGCTGAGATCGCGTAACAGCCACGGGGGTGGCCGTCAATGGCGGCTACCTCCGTGGCGTGTGGATCTGAATCGCAACCCCGTATGCTTTAATGAAGCTTGAGTGAATGGTTCGCGGCGATTCTAACCGCAGGAGTTATCGCGAACCGTCTTTCGTTGAAGAGGTGTGGCTTGGATGGTCGTGACACAATCATGGTGAGGTGCGTTGGTGAAGTATGAGGCGTCTGAACTTGGTGATCGGTTGCGGCGTCACTTGGAAACCGGGATACTTCCCTTTTGGCAGGCGCGCTGCCTGGACCTCCCGGCGGGTGGTTATCGGACCAATTTTGACGCTCAGGGGCGTGATCTTGGCACGCAGGAAAAGTATCTGAACACCCAGTGCCGCATCCTCTGGGGCTTTTCGCGGTTCCATCGCCTTTACCCGCATCAGCCGGAGTTGGCGCCGATTGCCCGGGCGGGTTTTGAGTTCCTGCTCAAGCACTTTTGGGACCCGCAACACGGCGGGTGGTATTGGAAAGTGCGTCGCGACGGTTCGCGGCTGGACGACGGCAAGGTCGTCTACGGCCAAAGCTTTGCGATCTACGCACTGGCGGAATATGCCCGCTCCTGCGGGGACGCCTCCGCCTTGGAGTACGCCGCGCGGACCTTCGACCTGCTGCAGCGTTACTGTGCCGACACGCGTTACGGCGGTTATTACGAGAACCTGGAGCCGGACTGGTCGGTGTCCACCGGCGGGGTCTGCGCCGGTGACCGCAAGGGGCTCGACACTCACATGCACCTGATGGAGGCCATGACCACGCTGGCGGAGGCCTCGGGACGGGAGATCCATCGGCGCAAACTGGCCGAGGTCATTGACGTGATCGTTACCCGGATGATTGATCCGGTTTTCGGGTGCGGCCGCAACCAGTTCACCTTGGATTTCACGCCGGTCCCGGCCATCGCCATCCGCCGGACGTGGAATGCCGAACGCAAGGGCGAGTCACCCGCGGTGCCCACCGATACGACCTCCTACGGCCACAACGTGGAGCTCGCCTGGCTGCTGCGCCGCGCGGTCGTGGCCGCCGGCCTGGACCTCCGGCCGTATGCCGGTGTGATCCGCAAGTTGCTGGATCACACCCATGACCGGGGCGTGGACTGGGATTATGGCGGGATTTACCGGGATGGCACCGCGTCCGGCCCGGCCCTGGTCCTGGAAAAGGAATTCTGGCAGCATGCCGAGTCACTGGTCGGCTTTTTGGAAGGGTACGACCTGTTCCGCGATCCGCGTTACCTGAAGGCGGCGGCCACGATCTGGGAGTTTGTTGACGCCCACATGATCAACCATGAGGTTGGCGAGTGGCGGACGTTGCTGGACCGGCAGGGCCATCCCCTTGATGCCGCCATCGGCAATCCATGGAAGGTCTGTTACCACACCGGCCGGGCAATGGTCGAAAGTGTGTCGTTGCTGGAAACCATCGCCAAGGAAGAACACGCCCATGGTTGACGACACGGCCATGACCGGCGTCTTGGAGCAGCTTCGCCGGTTCAAAATCTATATGGTCTTCCATACCCATTGGGACCGGGAATGGTATTCCACGGCCACGGTGTACCAGCACCGGACAGTGGAGTTCATGCAACGGGTGCTGGAGGTTCACGCGGAAACCTCCACTTTTCCCGCGTTTTACCTGGACGGCCAGACCTGCATTTTGGACGACTATCTCCGCATCTGCCCCGGCCAGCGCCAGCACGTGGCCCGGATGGTCGCCGCGGGCCGGCTTCAGATTGGTCCGTGGTATGTGCAGCCCGAAGAACATCAGCCCTCCGGTGAATCGCATATCCGAAATTTGGAACTGGGGCTTGGCATCGCCCGTGACTTTGGCGATACCGCCGACAAAATCGGTTATCTCTGCGATCCGATCACCTATGTTCCGCAAATGCCACAGCTCCTGCGCCAGTTCGGCATTCGCTCGCTGGTCCATGGCCGGGGCATCACCCGCGACCAAGGCAGAAGTCCGCAGGAAATGACGGCCGTGGCGCCGGATGGTTCGTCCGTGTTCCTGTTTCATCTGACGTATCCGTATTACATGGATTTTGGCATCACTTATGAGGCCTTTTTCGCCAAGTTATTAGAGGTGGCCCAGGCGGGGTTGATGACCGGTTCGTCCAGCGGCATGATCCTGCTTTCCAGTGGCGGTGACCAGCTTTATCCCACGGGCAGAGAGCTGGACTTCATCAGCCAGCTTCACCGCGAAACCGGCATCGCCATTACGCCTACCACGCTGCCCGAGTACATCCGCCTGCTGGAAGAAGCCGCCGCGGGAAAAAGCCTGCCGCAGGTGACGGAAGAGGGGATTTGGGAACATCTGCAAGACATCTATGCGGGGCGCATTCCACTCAAGCGGCGGATCAAAACCTGCGAACGTCAGCTGGAACGGGTGGCCGAACCGCTGGCCGCCCTGGCCGCGCTGTGCGGCGCCGATCCGCAAACCGACATCCTGAACGACCTTTGGCGGCGCAGCAGCGAGAACATGTTCCATGATTCCATCTATTGCGCCCACGCCGATGAAGTCACGCGGGACGTGGAACATCGCTGCGATCAATTGGATGAACTGCTGGAACGCGTCACCCATATCGCGCTTTATGACCTCAAACGGTTGGCGCCTCAGCCGTTTGGCCCGGCGCAACCGGATCTGCACGTCCTGTTCAATACCGCCGGGATTGCGCAGTACGGTTTCCATGAGGTGGAAATTTACACGGACTACTCTGGGCCGCAGGAAGTTACTGACCTGACGGGCCGGCCGATTCCGGCGCTACTGCTCTCGGAAAAGCGCCAAACTTCCTTGCTGACTGAACGTTATGTCGTTGACAGCCAAGTTTATGCGCCGCCGATCAAAGTGTGGCAACGCTACCTGTTGGCGTTGCCCGAGCTGGCGCCGGCGTCGCCGCTGGTGGTGGTGGCCAAACCCCAAGCGGCGGATCCGCCGCCGGCCTTTGAAAACGTCCCCCTGGTTTTGCGGGATAATCAATTGTGGATTAAACGCGGGACCCACGAATATCCGCTTGAGTTCCTGCTTGAGGGCGATGGAGGCGACCTGTACACCTTTTCCGCGGAAGGGCCGGCGGAACTCCTGCCCTGCCTGGACCCCCGGTGGGTGCGGACGGACGGTTTTGCGTGTCTGACCTTTGCGCTCCGTCCGGCCCACCACCGGGTGCGGTGCCAGGTAACGGCATGGATGCATCCCGCAACGCCGGAGATCCGGTTCCGTTTTGTGTTTGACAACCAGGACAGCGGCTTCCGCATCGCGTTAAGGGTGCCGAGGCTGCTGCCGGGCGGCCGTCACACGGCGCACACGCCCTATGCCGCCGTGGAGCGGCAGCCCCAGGATATGACGGGTGTACCGTGGTGCCGGCCTGGCTTCCAGGTGCGCTTCCCGTTCGTCGAATTCTTCGGCATCAACCGGGCGCCGGCCGGTTTCAATGTTTTCTCCCCGGACATCTCCAACTATCATGTGGGCCAGAACCACACCGTGACGCTGGCCTTATTCCGTAGCGTCTCGGACATGACGACCCCGAGATTCCTCGCTGGGCCACCCCTGCCAACGCCGCTGGCCCGCTTGCACGGAGAGTCCACTTTTGACCTGACCGTGGTGCCGGAATTCATGAGCCCGGTGCAACAGATGAAACAGGCCTGGCGGCACAACACACCGCTAGCGTACGTCCCGCTGGCCATTCGGGAACGTTCCAGCGTCGTGCGGCCGGAATGCCCGCCGTCTTCCGCCGCCGCCACCCTGACCTTTCCATATCTTCAGGCCGACTCCCCGGAGATCCTGCTCAGCGCCTTCCGCTGCATCCGGGGTGATGACCAGACGTTGCGATGGGCGGTGCGAGCGGTAAACCTGAGCGCGGAACCCACCGCCTGTGTCATCGCCACCGGGTTCGATTTTGCTCAAGCATGGCTAGCCGACCTCAACCATGTGCCTGTGGAAGCGTTGCCCGCGCAGGGACGGACGGTTTCGTTGGCGCTGCGGCCCATGCAGATTGCCACCATGGTTTTTGAACTTACAACCAGGATACAAACGGAAAAAAAACAAAATGAAAACATTTAATCTTGAAGATCGTCTGCGCCTTGGTGCGCATCATCTGGAGTCCCTGGTTGATGAACAGGGGCGGACCTATTTCAATGTCTTTCTGACGAAACCTGCCGAGGCAGTTTTCGACTGGCCTGATTATGTGGATTTGCCGGCCCGATACATTGAGGCGGCGGCGATGGTTGAACCGGCGCTTGGGCGCCCGGTAACGACGGTTCCCGCCCTACGCAAGTGGCTGTTTGGATTCTTTGCGCCGGACGGGCTGTGCTATCGGCCCGAAACGTTGGTCTCCAGCTATTGGGCGGAACTTTTCGACCAGGCGCGGCTGATGTACATGCTCAATTCCTGGCTAATGCACGATCCGGGCGATGACGAAGTGCGAATGCGGCTAATTAATCTTTGCCAAGGAATATATAACAAGGCGACGTTTGAGAACGATTATGCATTCATTGAAAAAATCGGCATCTATTTTGGCGGCACGCTGATCCGCCCACTGGTGCAGTCCGGGCTGACGCTCAACGAACCGAAATGGATCGATTTTGCCGGGGCGATGACGCGGGGCATTCTCTTCCACTCCAATCACTATGGCGAGGACGGCAGCTTTGAAGGGCATCATCACGGGCATCTGGGAACGATCTCCGGCATGGTCGCTTATGCCGTGATCACCGGCGACCAGCGGATCAAGGATAAAATCAGAACGATCTATACGTGGTCGCGATCGATCAGCACGGATTTTGGTTTTGTCCCTGAAGTGGCGAACCGGAAAGACGATCTGGTGATGTGCGAGACCTGCACGCTGATGGATTCGTTGGATGTGGCGTTGCTGCTGGCCCGGCATGTGGATCCGGCGTTCTGGGACGTTATCGAAAAAAGCACGCGAAACCATCTGGTTGAGGCCCAACTCACCGATGCCGGCTGGTTGGCAGTTAACCCGGCGGTTCCCGATGAAGAAGACATTATTCGCAGCCAAATCCGCCAGCGGGTGAAAGGCTCGTTTGCGGGCTGGGCCTCGCCACATGCCCAGCTTGGGGTGGGCGAGGAGCAGCAGCGTTATAACTGGGTGAAATCTGAAAGCCTGCGCCCACGGTATTGGGGGAAGATTCGGGCGCTCCAAAATTGCTGCGCTGGGGCGGGCATTCGGGCGTTGCATATGGCCTGGTCGAATATCGCCACGTTCCAGGATGACACGCTGACCGTGAACATGCTCATGGATAAAACGATTCCGCAGGCGACAATCACAAGTTTTATTCCTTATCAGGGTCGGGCGACAATCAGAGTAAATCGCGACTGCAAGGTGCGGTTCCGTGTTTCACCCTCGGTTCCGGGGCACGATATTCGCACGACGTGTCAGGGCAAGCCGATGGCAACGAAGCGGGAAGGGGTATTCCTGACGATTGAGCAAGTAAAGACTGGGGATGTGCTGGAAATAACATTCCCCTTGCGGGAAAAAACCGAGCCATTCACCGTGGGGAACAACGGGTTCCAGCAGTACAACTTCACGGCCGAGTGGAAGGGCGACACGATCGTGGGGATGCAGGCCGATCCGGCGAATCCCAAAACCGGCTTTTCTGCCGTGATGAAGGAACCCGTGCCGGTTTGGTTCGGGCCTGATGCCCCGGGCCTGATGTATCAACGGGATGCTTGCCGGAAGGACCATACGGATATGACCGCGGCTGAAACCGTGATGGACCAGGGCAAGATCGATTGGTTCTCATTAGAACAACCCCGGTCTTAACTTTTGCACGAATTGGATGGTCATGAAAACGCCTGCTTTGAATTTACCGTTGCCGCCCCTCATCCGCTGTTCGCCGCAAGCGGTTTTGAAACCCCAGGCCGGGGTACCGTGGGCCGACACCATGGTGCTGAATCCGGCCATCATTCAAGACCCGTTCAGCGACCGCTGGCACATGCTGTTCCGCGCCTCCGGGCCCTGGCCCCAGGCGCAGGTGCCCGGAAAGACGTTGCCCTATCCGATTTTCCTCGGTTACGCCTGGAGCGATGATGCGGGGCTGACGTGGATGGCGGATTGGACGCGTCCGGCCCTCGCACCGGCGCTGGCCTGCCACCGGGAACGACTGTGGATTAAGGACGGCCGCGGCGAAACCACTCTGAATTACGCCAACGGCTGCATTGAAGATCCGCGGCTGGTATGGCTGGACGGGCGGTTGTTGCTGAGTGTCGCCTGCCGCGTTTTTCCGGCCGGCCCGTATTGGGAGCATCGCGACCTGAGCCAGCCGCCGCCCCAGGCGTATCCAGATTGGACCAAGAGCGCACATGACCTGGGGCGTGCAGTCACCGACAATTTGACGGTTTCCGTGCTGTATGAGGTCGATCTTGAACGTTTGTGCGCGAACGACTACGGCCGCGCCTTTTCTTATTGCACCCACCTGACGGAACCGGAACGGGGCGACAACCGGGACGCCTACTTGTTTCCCCGCCGCCTCAAAATTGACGGCCGCGATCAGTATGTCCTCATTCACCGCCCCAGAAATCCGGAAAATTACGGGTACGCCGGCGTTCCGCCCAATTCCATGCTGGTGGCGGCAGCCAATTCGCTGTACGGGTTTGGCACCGGCGAGTGCCGCCATGGATTGCTGGCCAGGCCGGAGTTTGAGTGGGAGCGGGAACGGATCGGTGGCAGCTGGCCACCGTTGCCGCTGGACGACGGCGAATGGCTGATGGGGTACCATGGCAAACGGGATGACAAACAGGGCTACACGCAATCGTTCATGATCCTGCGCGAGAACGGTAATGGCGGTTTTCCGGCCGTGGTTCATCGCTGCCCGGAACGCCTGCTTTATGCGCGGCAGCCGTGGGAACTCCCGTCTCAGCGCCTGTTCCACTGTCCTTGTCTGTTCACGTGCAGCGGGATGGTGGCCGGGGACGACTTGGTCATGGCCTATGGCGCGGCGGACGAGCAGACGGGGATTGCCCGGACCGATTTCACCGCCTTGATCGCCTATGTGCGGCAGTTTGACGCCGACGGAAAAAGATGAAATAAGCGCCGGTTTTATGGAATTTAAATTTAGCATCATCCACAGCCAAAAGATGTAATGACATGAAATTAACACTGCCAATCGGCATAATGCTCATGACCCTTCATGCTTCTGGCCAGGACATGGCGACAACCGGTCAGCCATCGGCCAGGGACCAATGGGTCCAGGTCCACCTGGAGGGCTCCCATCCGCAATTGCCTTTCTCTTTTGTCTATGGCGGACAGGCCTCGGAAAAACTATTGCCCGACTGGACGAAAACGGTCGAGACCAAAACGCTCGACCCGGTCCGCACGCAACGTGTCCTGACCTGAACCGACCAGAAGACGGAACTCGTAATCCGTTGCGTTGCCGTGGAATACGCGGACTACCCCGTCATTGAGTGGACGGTGTATTTCAAGAACACCGGAACAGGCGACACCCCCATCCTGGAAGGCATTCAGGGGCTCGATACCTGGTTTGAACGCGATGCGGCGAGCGAGTTTGTCCTTCACGGCATCAAAGGGGACTCATGCACGGCGGACAGTTATGAGCCCTATCGCCTGACGCTCGGCGCCAACGCCGTGAAGACGTTCGCGCCCGCCGCATCGGGCAAATCCAGCGACGGCCCCGACGGTTGGCCATACTACAACCTGCAAATGCCCGGTGGCGGAGTCATTCTGGCAGTGGGTTGGCCCGGACAATGGTCCAGTTCATTCATGCGTGACGGGAAGGCCGGCTTGCGGATCAAGGCCGGGCAGGAACTGACCCATTTGCGGCTGCGGCCCGGCGAGGAAATCCGCACCCCCTTGATCGCCATGATGTTTTGGCGGGGATCGGAAATCGTGCGGGCGCAGAATCTCTGGCGGCGCTGGTATCTCGCGCATAACTTGCCGCAGGTCAATGGGCGGCCCCAGCAGGCCATCGCCCAAATCCAAGTGTATGGCTCCGAGCAGGACAAGGCATATGTCGACTCATTTCTTCAGGCAGGCATCAAGCCGGATATCTGCTGGCGCGACGCGGGTGGCGACGCGTCGACCGTATGGTTCCCGACGGGCAAGGGGCCGTTCCAGGACGCCGGCGCGGCTTGGCTCAATTCGGGCACGTGGGAAATTGACACCACCAAATATCCGAACGGCTTCCGGCCCTTCTCGGATTGGATCCATGCGCGCGGCATGCAGTTCGTCCTATGGTTCGAACCGGAACGGGTTGGCGATCCCGATTCCTGGCTGGGAAAGACGCATCCTGAATGGCTTCTGCCGGGGACTTCCCATGGCGCGTTGCTTGACGAAGGCAACCCCGTGGCCCGGCAATGGCTGACCGACCATGTGGACGGCATGGTCAAGTCCCAGGGCATTGACTGGTATCGCGAAGACATGAACGGCGGCGGCCCTCTTCCCGCCTGGCGCCGGCATGACGCAAGCGACCGACAGGGTATCACGGAGAACTTTTACGTGCAGGGGCATCTGTCATTTTGGGACGAATTGCGGCACCGTAATCCCGGCTTGCGGGTCGATTCCTGCGCCTCCGGCGGGCGGCGCAATGATCTGGAGACCATGCGCCGGGCGGTTCCGTTGTTGCGCAGTGTTTTCCAGCTTCCGAGCATGCCGGGGGTGGTTGAGGGGAACCAAGGACACACGTACGGCCTTTCATCCTGGCTGCCGTTTCAGGGCACTGGGGTCTATTCCTATGATGCCTATTCCTATCGCAGTTTCTATCTGCCGTCGTTTGGCATGGGCCGTCTGACTCCGGAGAATTCGACGGCGCAGCGGAAGGCCTACGCCGAGTGCCGGAACGTCGCGCCGATCATGCTGCAGGGCGACTACTACCCGAAAACGCCTTACAGCCGGCAACTCGACCAGTGGATGGGCTGGCAGTTCAACCGGCCCGAGCAGGGTGACGGCATGGTGCAGGCTTTTCGGCGCGCCAATTGCGCTGAAGCGACAATTACCCTGCGGCTCAGCGGCTTGGATCCGGCGGCATGGTATGAGATTACGAATTGCGATGCCCAGGGTTCAACCAAGGTCTCCGGCAAGGAGCTGATGGAGACGGGGCTGACCGTGGAAATCAAAGACAAACCCGGTGCGGCCGTGGTCCTGTACAGGCAGGCGACCCGGTTGTAACATGTCAACAGCATCCACTTTCTTTCAGGAGCAGGCAGGCCGCGTTTCGCTTCTGACCATCGCCCATCCGGCGGGCAGCGGGCAAGGCGGGTACGGCTCGGGGGGTGAGGTCATATACACGGCACATCCGACCGGCTGTCCGAGCGTGCTGGTGGACAGCCGAGACGGGGCCAAGCTCGTCTGCATGTCCAACGGTTCCGTCGAGTTCAACGTTCGCGGTGGCAACGGTGCGGAAGTGGGCGTGCTGCGCGGACATTTTGATCCGGTGGAAAAGCGCGAAACCGGTGTACCGTCACAGGATTTGTGGCTGAGCGTGGACGCCCCCGCCGGGGCCGGCGTCCGACCGCAAGTGGCATCACTGGTCAATCCGCGCCGCAATCTCAATCTTGAGCCCGCCGGCCTCAAGCTGGTCAAGCTCGGCGAGCCGCGCCGGATTTTCTGGTTCACGGCGGCGTTCGTGCCGGCCGTCGACGCGCGGCTGGAAACGGCGGTGGCGTTCTCGCTGGTCGTCACCCCCGCCGGGCCGGCGCTGCTCCGCCGATGCCTGCTGCGCAACGGCGGCACCGCCGCCGTCGCCGGCCGGCTCTGGAGCTTCTTCAATCTCATGGGCGCCCAGCGGTTCGTCTATGACAAGTCCGCCTGGTACGACCGCGGCCTGCCGTTGACGCCCGGCGAACTGGTGGTGGCTGCCATTGTGCCGTCCACCGGCGCGCTCCAGCTCAAGCGGCTCTCGGCCAGCGCCAGCGCCAACCTCACGCCCGGCGAGGCGACCTGCGACTATTTTCGCTTTGTCGGCGACAGCGCCGCCAGCAGTCTGTGGCCGGACGCCGTGCGTGCCGGCAAGCTGCGGCCACTTCCGGGTGACCCCGCCGCCTTCAACCGGTTCTCCAGTCCGACCATCACCGCCGTCCGGCGGGACTTCCAACTGCAACCCGGCGAGAACGCCGTGCTGGAGGAGGCGCTGCTTTACGTCACCGATCCGGACACGCTCTCCCGTTTCGCCGCAAGCATGGTGTGCGATGGCACGGACTATCCGGCCGCCGCCGCCGCGTTCACCGCCGCCGCCCGCGACCTGTTGACGCAAACCTCGGATGCCGCCGCCTGTGCCGCCCTGGCCGTTGTGCCGTCGGATGCCGCCGCGGCGGCCGCCGGTTTTCAGATTGACATCCCCGCCGAACCCGCCGCCGCGCTTTACCTCAATTCCATCTGGACCGGCGTGCGCGAACTTTACGAAAACTGCCGCGCCCACGGCGCGCGCCTGGCCGATGGCATCGAACTCGGCACCCGCGACCGTGCCCAGGACATGTGGCCGATGCTGAAGGAGGATCCCGCCCGCGTCCGCGCCGACCTGCTGCACGCCTTCAGTTTTCTCTACCGTACCGTTGACGAGCCTATCCCTGCTGGCGAGCGCCGCCTCACCCGCCGCGAAAAACTCCACGGCATGTTTCCCCGCCAATATCCCGAACGCTGGCTGGACCGCACCGTGCCGGTGCGCAACGACAACCGCCCCTACAACGACAGTGCCGTCTGGTCCGCCGATGCGCTTTTGCGTTACCTGCGCGGGACCGGCGACCGTTCCATTCTCACCGAAACCGTGCCCACCGTGCGCCTCGTCGCGCCCGATGCCCCGGAGACCAGTGCCCTGGTCGGCCATGACGCTCGCCTGCCGGTCTGGGAGGTGCTATTGGAGATCTTCGCCTGCTACCGCCGCCAAGCCCTGGACAGTCCCTACGGCCTGGTTCAGGCCATGTTCGGCGATTGGGCCGATCCGGTCGATATGTTCGGCACCAGCCGGGTCGGCGACACCTCCACCCGCGGCGAGGGTCGCGGCGTCATCGTCCGTCTCTCCTGTCATGTCTTTTGCTCGCTCGTGGAGACGGTTGAGACGCTCACCGCCTGCGGACTCCGCACGCCGCGGATGGAGCGTGAATTGCCGCAACTCAGGCAGTTTGCCATCGATCTGCGGGCGGCCATTCTCCGTCTGGCCTGGGAACCGGAGGGCCAGTTCATCGATGCCATCCACGAACTGAAGGCGGACGGCCGCGTACCCGACTACGCCGCCGGCGAAACCGGCTACATCCTGGGCTCACGCCGGCCGGAACGCGAGTTTGACGGCACCCCCCGCACCGTCCTCACCCCCTGTGCGTGGGGGCTCGCCCTGCTACGAGCCACCGCGCCCTGGTTACCGCCACTGCCGGAGTGCGAGGCCATGGTTGGCGCCCTGCTGGCGGCTGTCGACCGCCACTGCTTTTCCACCACCAACGGACTCAGCCTCTATGCCCCGCCCGTGGCCAATACCACCGCCGCACGCCGCTTGGTCGGACGCCTGGGCATGTTGCCGCCCGGCTGCGCCGAAAACGGCGAGTACCACCATGCCCAAATCATGATGCATGCCTTCCGCCTGGCCGTGCCGGGGCAGGCGGGCATTGCCTGGGAGCAGTTCAAATGCGTCCTCTCCAGCGCCCGCGGTCCCGATCTCTGCGGCCCCTTCGACCAAACCTCCAATAGCTACGCCTGCGACCCTGCCGACCCGCATTGCGGCGCCGGCATGAACTTTGGGCTCAGCGGATCCATGGACTGGATGTTCGAACTGCTGGAGACTGCCGCCGGCCTGCGCCTGGCCCTGCATGATCCGGCCCGGCCCGACCTGCGCGTCGAGCCGAACCTGCCGCCCCGGTTTGGCGGGCATTTTACCTTGTGCCGCGTCTTGCATAAAGCTGACGGCCATGGCGGGTTCAAGGCCATTCCATTGAGCCTGACCGTCGCTCCCGTGGCGCCGGGAGAAGCGCCCCGCATCACCCTTAACGGCCGCCCCGTGCCGCGTGCCGAAGTCACCGACCTGGCCGTCTATGACCGTATCGACCTTCACGCCTCAATCACCCTGTGACCGTACACGCCAATGACCGTGGTCCGGCTAATCAGGGTCTCACGGTCTGGTGCTGATGGCCGTGGATGACCAGTTTCGGCTCGGCCCAGTGTGGATGTAGTCGGTCAGCGCGTCAAAGCCCTGATGGACGCCGTCCTCGCGGTCGTGGATGCCGCGCGGCGAGTTGTGGGTGATGAGTCCACACCAGGAAAAATGCCCTCGTGACGGCCAGGGTCAGGCAGCAGGCCCCAGCCTACCGTCCGCGCAGGGCGTCCCACACCAGGCCGACAATGACGCCACTGACATCGTCCGGCGAAAACGTCCCTGACCACCTGCCCTCACAGTAGCCGCGCTGGAAGTCGGCCGTGGATGGCTCCCTCAAATCCGCCCCCGGTCGGCGCCGGCCAGGCCGCCGGAGATAACCTTGGCTATGGTGGACACTTTGACGGGTCCCCTGGTACCGGCGCGGCTACTTGACGTTGGCCAGGCGGGGCTGGCATAGCGCCGGGGTTGGGGCCGTCAAGAGACGGAAATACTACGAAAATCTGGTCGCCGGGCTATTGTCGGCGGCCTTGGCACTGGGCGCTGGGCGTTGCCCCAGGCTGTTGTAGGCCCCCATCACCGTAGCGCGCGTCGGAGGAACCGTTGGTTCTTGGTTGGTGGTTTGGTTGGTTTTTGTCCACCGGATTTCAGGATGTTCGCCTTGTTTCACGGTTCGCGACGAAGAACCGCAGGCGAAGCCACAACCTATTGGAAATGAAAAGGCCCGGACACTTGTCCGGGCCTTTAAAATGGTAGCGGGGGCAGGATTTGAACCTGCGACCTTCAGGTTATGAGCCTGACGAGCTACCGGGCTGCTCCACCCCGCAATCAGAACCGAAAGCAGAAACTATACCGCCGCGAACGGCGTTTGCAAGCTCAAGCCGTGGCGGCGACCGGCATCGGCACGATGCTGACCTTGCGCTGGGCCTTGTTGAACTTCACCGTGCCATCACAGGTGGCGAACAGGGTGAAATCCCGACCCATGCCGACATTCAAGCCGGCGTGATAGCGGGTGCCAACCTGCCGGATGATGATGCTGCCGGCGGTCACCAACTCGCTGCCGTATGCCTTGACACCACGATACTTGGGATTGCTATCGCGTCCGTTACGGCTGGCGGATTGACCTTTTTTATGTGCCATGGGGGCGCTTCCTCATGCTGAGAGAATGATGTGCGCACGGGGTGAAATTTTCTCAGGCCGCGCGATGGAAAACGAGTAACATAACCGCCCGTGGCCGGAGTGCAAACCGTTTCCGGTGGGCGGAAGAAAAAAAGAGGGTATGGTTTGGGATATGGATGAATTATTTGAAATCTACGATGCGGCGGGAAATCCGTGCGGCCTGGCGGCACGCGCCGCCTGTCACGGCAATCCGGCGCTGCTCCATCGCACCGCACATGTCGTGATCTTTGACCGCCAGGGAAACCTGCTGCTGCAAAAACGGTCGCCGCACAAAGACATCCAGCCGGGAAAATGGGATACCGCCGTGGGCGGGCACCTGGCCCCGGGCGACGATTACCGGACCGCGGCGGAACGGGAAATGCGCGAGGAGCTGGGGGTCGCTCCGGTGGCACCGCTGCGCTTTCTCTTTACGTCCAAGATCCGCAATGCGGTGGAAAAGCGAAGACGTGGGCGTGTTCGCCACCGAGCATGAAGGGCCGTTTCAGCCCGATCCCGGCGAGGTCAGCGGGGTGCGCTTCTGGTCGCCCGCGGAGGTTTTGGCGGGACGCGGCACCGGCCAGTTCACGCCCAATCTGGAGCATGAACTTGACCTCTTGTCCGAGCACGGCATCTGGGGCGGCAAACCGACGTAGCGGCACGGGCCAGTTTTGTCGGATGAAGTTGGGGCCACCCTTTTGAAAAAGGGTGCTCCCCAAGCCCCTTCCCAAAACTTTTGTACGTTTTTGCGGATTCCGCAGGCCGCTTTCGTGCGACAGGCCATGTTTGGGACAGCGGAGGCTGCCTGCGGAATCCGCAAAAGGCACAAATAGGTTTGACGGAGGGTTTGGGAACCGCCTTTCCTTAAAAAGGGGGTTCCCAACCCACATAAATTACCATACTCCCACGGCACGACTTCGGCACGCTCACACCACGCCGTGACCGGGGTCTTCCAACTCCGGGGGCGGCTTGACGAAAACAATGATCAGAACCCAGCCGATGGGCCCCAACAACAGGGACAACACAAAGGCCATGCGCAACCGTCCCTTGAAAACGCCAATGGCAACCCCGACACAGACATTAAAAACGATAAACAGCAGGATCTTGGTGATGAGGTCGCTGCTGACCCAGTTGGTACTGCCGTCCATGGCCGCCGCCAAACTACTGCCCGACGACGTCATGCGCACTGACGAACGCGAGTCCCCCAAGTCGGGATTTCCCGCCGGACCTTGGGCCGGCGCCGGCAAGGTCGCCACCACCGTCGCCAGGGCCACGATCCACACGCCCATCCATCCCCGTAGCCGCGTCAAGACACTCACTGGTTACGTCCCTCGTTGGTAAATTGCATCATCACCGGCGTTCCCTCCAGGTCTGGAATCTGTTCCTGCAAAAACCGCCGTAATTCCGTTGCCAGGCGGCGGCCACGCGCGGGTGTTTTCTCCAACCGTAGCGCCGTCGTCACCGAAGACAAACCGCACACATCCACCCGCAGCGGCCGGCCACCGGCCACCGGCACCGCCGCCAACAGGTCGCGGTGCATGGCCGCCATCACGGCGCGCAGACCGGCCACCGCCCGCCCCAATTGCGGCCAAAACGCCAATTCCGTCAGGGGCACGCCAGCCAGGTCACCGGGCAAAACGGCGGCCAAATTGAAGGTGACGCGCACCGCCGGCGACAAGCGGCTTACCGGATGGGGGGTGACCCAGGGCCGGTCCGGTTCGTCACCACACGCCGGCGCCGGCAGACGGCCGCGCCAAAACTCCGGGCCCAACAACCACGGCGTTTCCCGCGGGGGCGCGGGAAGGGGCGCGGGCACCGCCACCTGTAAATTCTGCCCCAAGTGCCGGATCAGCGGGTCGGTCACCCGCGGCAAGGCCAGCTTGAGCAGGGCCGTTTCCACCCGATGAACCAGCAGTTTGAGCTTCTCCCGCGACAAGGGCGCCAGCTCCTCCAAAACCGCCTCCAGGCGTGCGCGGTCCCACGGCGTCTGCCCGGGCACCGCCGCCGCGTCCAATGCGTCCTCGCCGGTCACACCTTGGCGCCGCCGGGAAAAAGCCTCGGCCACATCGGCATAACCGGCACCGGCCAACACACGGGCCACGGCCCGGTCCACCTCCTCGCGACGCGGCGGCGGCCGCGGCGCGGCGCCGGCGTCCTGCCGCCGGCGGGCGAGAAAATAATCTTCAATGACCCACAGGGTGTGATCCGCCAGCCAGCCGCCGGCCACACCCGCCGTCACGCTGGCATCACGAACATCCGCGCGCAACCGTTCCACGTCCAGGGAAACGTGCCGGCCGTTCTCCTCAACCAAAAAATTTTCAGTGTATAACTCGATCATCATCGGCGGTCCGTCAGATTGCGGATCTCATCCAGAAACTGGTCGATATCCTTGAACCGGCGATAGACCGAGGCGAAACGGACATACGCAACTTCATCCAAGCGCTGTAATTCACGCATCACCTGTTCACCAACCACCTGGCTGGCCACCTCGCGCTCTTGCAAGTTTTCCAATTGTTCCGCCACCCGCCGGACCACCGCCTCGATCTGCTCTTCACTGACCGGCCGTTTCCAGCAGGCATGGCGCACCCCCGCCCGCACTTTCTCAGTATTGAAATCCTCGCGGCTGCCATCCCGCTTGATCACCACCACTTCGGCCCGGGTGACATTCTCATACGTGGTAAAACGCTGACTGCAATTCAGGCATTCGCGGCGACGGCGAATGCTGTCCCCCTCCTTGGAGACGCGCGTGTCGATTACCTTGTCGTCCAGACAGGAACATTTTGGGCAGCGCATGGAGCTTCCTCAGGCGGGTTCGTCCCAATCACGGCTGACCCGGCCGATGGCGGAGGCGCGGCCGGTAACGGGATTGGCCTCCACCCACGTGGCATGGAGACGAATCCCCGTTTCCACCACCGTGAACTGGGCCGGCATGCCAGTGGAAAAGCGCTTCACCACGGGCGCCACGGCGCGCCCGAGTATGGACTAGCGCGCGCCGACCATGCCCACATCGCATTGGAAGGCAGTGCCCCCGTGAAAAATCTGTTCATCGGCGGTCGGCACGTGCGTGTGCGTGCCCAGCACCGCGGTCACCCGGCCGTCCAAATAGCGGGCCAGCGCGGTTTTCTCACTGGTGGCTTCGGCATGCATATCCACCAGGATCAGCCGGGTCCGGCCGGCCAGTTCCTTCAAAATCGCATCGGCGGTGCGGAACGGACAATCCGCGCCCGCCGCCATGAACGTGCGTCCCAGCAGGCTGATCACAGCCACCTCGGTGCCGTCCGGCCCCGCAAACACCCCCCAGCCGCGACCCGGTTGCATGGGCGGCAGGTTGGCCGGACGCAAGACATGGGAAAAAGCCGCCACATCCGCCACAAAATCACGCTGATCCCACACATGATCGCCCGAGGTCACGACATCCACCACCCCGGACAACTCGGCCAGGCACTTGCGGTTCATTCCATTGCCGCCGGCCATATTTTCGCCGTTGACGGCCACCAAACTGCACCCCAGTTCGGCGCGCAGCACCGGCGCCAGCGCCATCACCGCGCGCCGGCCACCCCTGCCCACAATATCGCCGATCAACAACAAGCGCATGCCACAGCCCCGTCCTCGCTTCGTTTTCACCCCGATTATATTGGCAGTCAAATATACCCCCGCCCCTCCCGATTACATTACCTTCCGCCGTCTCCGTCCCGCCCATTTTTTCACTCCGCCTTCCGCCTTCCGCACTCCCAATTCCCCATGCCCTCCCCCACCCGCAAGCACGACGCCTTTGCCGCCCTCTGTCACCTGGCCGGTGCCAGCGTCATCCGCTACGCCATGATCCGCCCCGGCGACCGCATCCTGGTCGGCGTTAGCGGCGGCATGGACAGCCTGATGCTGATGCACCTCCTGGAACGGCTGCGCCGCCGCGCCCCCGTGCCCTTCACCGTCCAGGCCGCCACCGTCGACATGGGGTTCGCCCATTTCAACACCGCCGCCATCACCGCGTATTGCCAGGCCCAGGGCTGGCCGCATGAGGTCATTCACTTTCCTGGCAAAGCCATTCTGGAGGCCAAAAACGCCGGTCCCCGCCCCTGCCCCCTCTGCTCGCGCCTGCGCCGCGGCCAGCTCCATGCCGCCATGGACCGCCTGGACTGCAACGTCCTCGCCCTCGGCCAGCACCTGGACGACCTGTGCGCCAGCTTCCTGATGTCACTCTTCCGCGGCGGCGGTCTCAAGACCATGGCCCCCCACGCCGCCGCCGACAGCGGCCGCAAACGTCTCATCCGCCCGCTCTGCGAAGCCACCAAGAGCCTGATCCGCGAGGCCGCCGCCACCTTCGCCTTTCCCGCCAAAAGCGGCGCCTGCGAATACCTGGACGCCCTGAACGCCGAGGGCGACCGCGCCTGGCTGGAACGCCACCTCGCCGACCTGGACCAGCACTTCCCCGGCGTCCGCCACGCCATGCTCCACTCCCTGCAAGACCTGCGCCCCGCCCACCTCCTCGACCCGCGTTTCCTCCACCCGGAAGAGCTGCCATGAACACCACGTTCCCGGCCAGGCAGCTGGAAAACAACAATTGGGGCCACCCTTTTGGAAAAGGGTGCTCCCCCCGCGCTCCGCGCTTCGCAGTCCCGGCTCCGCCGGGTCGTTCACATGTTCACTCTGCACCCCCCTTCCCAAAACTTTTGTTGCGTTTTGCGGATTCCGCAGGCCGCCCCCTGTTGTCCCAACCATGGCCACTCGCACAACGGCGGCCTGCGAAATCCGCAAAAGGTACAAACAGGTTTGACGGAGGGTTTGGGAACCGCCTTTCCTCAAAAGGGGGTTCCCAACATCGTCTCCGCGTCTTCGGTTTGTTGTCCTTGATGGTCTTGTGTTTTTGGGGGGTGGCGGATGCCGCGCCGGTCACGGTCACCCTGCTGGTCACCACCGACCTGCACGGTGCGGTGGGTACCGCCATCGTCCCCGACGGCAAGACCGCCGGCGGCGACTGGCTCCGCCTGGCCACCCTCATCAACCAGCGCCGCACCCCGGCCGGCGACCCGCCCGCCCTGCTCATCGACTGCGGCGACACCACCCAGGGCTCCCTGGTCGCCCAGACCTCCCGCGGTCAGGTCGCCGTCGACCTGCTCCGCTTCCTGCGCTACGACGTCTGGGTGCCCGGCAACCATGAGTTCGATTTCGGCCCCGACCGCGCCGCCGCCATCTTCGCCCAGCTCCGCGGCCCGCTCCTCTGCGCCAACCTCGCCCTGTACCCCGCCGGCGGCGGCGCCCCGCAGCCGTTCCCCGCCTGGCGCCTGTTCGAGCGTGGCGGCGCCCGCATCGCCGTCATCGGCGCCACCGCCCACTACCTCGACCAGTGGCTCGGCGGCGACACCACTGCCGCGCTCCGCGCCGAACGGCTCCTGCCGCGCCTGCCCGCCCTGCTGGCTGAAATCCACGCCGCCAAGCCCGATCTTATCGTCCTCGCCATCCACCAGGGCTGGCAGCTCCAGGACCCGCGCGGCATCAACGAAGTCGCCGCCATCGCCAAACAGCACCCCGAGATCGACCTTATCCTCGGCGGCCACACCCACCGCGAAATCGCCGGCGAAAAGATCAGTCCCGCCACCTGGTACGTCCAGCCCGGCTTCGGTGCGGCCAGCCTGGCCGTCGTCCGCGCCACCGTCGATCCAGAACAGCATCGCGTGCTCGACATCACCTCCGAACTGCTGCCCGCGGCTGCCGCCCCGCCCGATCCGGACGCGGCCAAAGTCGCCGCCCCGTGGCTGGCCCGGGCCGCCGACACCGCCGCCCGCCCCGCCGGCGCCCTGCCCCGGACCGCCCCCGCCGCCGGCATTCCCGGCGAGACCTGCGCCGTCAGCGACCTGATCGCCCGCGCCATGGCGGAGGCCGTCCACGCCGACGCCGCCTTCCACGGCAAGTTCGCCGACACCGGCCTGAACGCCGGCCCGGTCACCTGGGGCGACCTCTTCCGCATCCTGCCCTACGAGAACACCATTGCCGTCACCCACCTCACCCCGGCCGAACTGCGGCGGGTGATCGCCGAACAGCTCGCCTGGCGCGGCACCCCCAGCGGCAACGGCCTGTGGGGCGTCGCGGCGCGCCTGGACGCCAACGGCCAGCCGTGCGAACTCCGCACCGCCGATGGCCAGCCCCTGCCCGAGGACCGCCGCCTGCGCGTCGCCTTCAACAATTACACCCTGGCCGGGGGCGGCGGCCGCTGCCCCGTTCTCCGCGAACTCGCCCGCCAGCCGGCCAGCCACACCGAGTGGACCCAGCACTCCGTCCGCGACGCCCTCGCCCAGTTCCTGGCACGCCCGGCCCCGGACTGGACGCCCCGCCCCTGGCTCACCGCCACACCGCGAAAGTAATCCCAATCCACCTCGGCGTATGGCAGTTATACAGATTGGGAACCCCCTTTTGAGGAAAGGCGGTTCCCAAACCCTCCGTCAAACCTTTTTGCGGATTTCGCAGGCCGCTCCAGTGCAACAATCCATGATTGGGGCACAGGGG
>CAITYL010000369.1 GCA_903896595.1 uncultured Lentisphaerota bacterium | reverse complement strand
GTTTTTCCCCATAAGCCTTTATCCTGTTTTTGCATTTGGACGTAACACCATGCAATATAACAGATAAAGGCTTATTTTTTATCATTTAGCCGCAAAGTTTGTGCGAGAATTTAACTGCAACACTTGAGTTATGATCTTACCGTTTATGACGGGCCTCCCCAGACGACGAATCAACGCGAGGTCAACCAGCCGTCCCGCGGCGTCTTGGCACTGGATGCCCAGCATTATAGCACCTTGGGATTAGGCGCTTTTTTTGCCTATCCCAGTGATACTCGGGGCTGGGCCGGGTCGGAAGACGACAAGATGGCCTTTCCACGGCATGCCGGCATCTGCAACGTGGTGTGGCTGGATGCGCATGTCGCGGCCGTGGCGGCGCCCGATAAAAATAATTACGCCTCGATCTATAATCCGGAGGCGCTGAACTCAATGTGGCCTTGGGGCAATTTTGAAAAATCTCCGTGGAATCCGCGCAAATAATCAAAAGGAGCATTATGAAGCACGACGTGGCGGCCATCCTGAGTGTGATGTTTTTGACCCTCTCGGCGTTTGCTGCGAACCCGCAAAACCTGGCGTTGCGGCGCCCCTACACCTTCAGCGTCCAACCGGCCTACGGTTTATGTACCGATCCGGGTGACGCGACACAGTTGACGGACGGCGAGACTTCCACCGATTTCACCTCCGGCTTGTGGAACCAAAAGAGCACGGTCGGCTGGCATAATAACGGGATGGTCTCCATCACCCTTGACTTGGGCCAAACGTATCCCGTGGGCGGCCTTGATTTTACCTCCGTCGGGGGTGGCAACGACGTGGGGGTCCCGGCCATGATTCACCTCTGGACCAGCGAGGACGGCAAGAGCTTCCGCTTCGGCGGGGAATTGATCGCCGCCGCTTGGCGAAAAGGCTTGCCAGTGGCCAAAAACGGTTCGGATGCTTACCGGGGCAGACCGGTCGGCGATGCGGGCAACGCCGGTTTTACCTATTATGCGGAGAACTTAAAACTCGCCGGACGCTATCTCAAATTGACCGTCCTGCCCGGTGGACAGTATCTTTTTTGCGATGAGATTCGCGTCTGGAAAGGCGATTTCGCGCTGAATGCCGTCACGCCGAGCGCCATCGTCCTGACCGATAAATTCGACGCGTGGACCCTGCAAAACAAATGGACGGAGATTGCCCGGATCCGGATGTTGTATGACCTGCAAGAACTCCAGCGGTCGCCGCGGGGTGAAACGGTGGCGGCGGAAATCAACGGCCTGCGCCAGGAAGTCCTGGCAATGGCCCGCCTCAACCGTCTGGATTTGTCAAAGGGGTTGCCCTATACCGGCCTGCACGCGCGCATCTGGGCGCTCAACGGCAAGCTCCAGCGGGCGGCGGGAAGTCAGCCGTTTGTCCTTTGGCCGACCTCCCGGTATGCGCCACTCCACCCGTTTGATGCGCCGGCAACGGCTTCAGCCTCCGCCGCCGTCACCGTCGACATGATCGGCAACGAGTACCGGAGCGCCGCGGTCAACCTGTCCAATTTCTCCGACCGGCCAGTCACCGCGACCATAAAACTGAGGTGGCGGGATAAGCCCTCTTCGGTGGCCTGGTCCCCAGACAAACTCATCCTGCGGCAGGTTCGCTTCACCGAGTCTCAGATGCGTTTTATCTCCGACAAGCCGCTCCCGGCGGCGGCGGCGGTCGGAGAAAACAGCTGGCGGGTGGAGATCCCGGCCGGGGTGACCGGACAGCTTTGGCTGACCTTCCATTCGACCGCGGTTCCCCGCGGCGAGTACGCCGCCCTGCTGACCGCCGACCTTCCAGGTGAAAAAACGCCGCTGACATTGCCGATCAGTATCCATGTCCATGCCGGAGCGTTACCAACCCGGCCGACCTTGGAAACCTACCTGTGGGATTCCCTGGACTTGCCCAAGGGCACGGGAGCGGTGACACCGCAAAACCAGCGGGCGGCCGTCAAGACGATGCGTGATTATTTGATCGGCTCCAATTTTATTAACCGCTGGGATCTGCCGGGGATCGAAAAACGGGCGGACGGGTCATTCGGCATTCCCCCGGAACAGTTCAAGCCGTTTGATGCCTGGCTGACCGCGGTGGCGCCGGCCCGGCGCTATTATCTGTACATTGAGGCCAATGCCGAAGGCGATCCCCTCTACACCGGCGGCTACCCGCGGGGCACCCCGGAATATGCCCGGGCCATTCGCGCGTATTTCACCGATTTGGCCCATCATCTCAAAGCGCGACACTTCGATCCGCATCAATTTGTCATCGAAGTGCTCGACGAACCCAGTGGCCAGCCCATTGATCTCGCGGCCGCCGAGTTTATCCGGATCGCCAAATCGGCGGTGCCCGAGTTTAAATTTTTCGAAAACCCGATGACCCGGATCACCCCTGAACTGCTGGCGGCGAGCGATATCGTGTGCCCCAAAATCTACAACCTAGAGCAGGATCCGGCCCTGAGCGCGTATTACCAGACCTTGCGCGGCCACGCGACCAAGGAGTTGCATGGATACAATTGCCACCAAAACTCCCTGATACTCCCGGCGAACAGCTATTATCGCGGCACGCTTTGGCAAGCTTGGCGGTATGGAATGACGGGGGCCGGCATGTGGGTTTACATGTACTATGGCCAACCCGACACGTGGGACAACTTCAACGTCGGCACCTATGACGGCGTGGTCTTCGTCACCCCCGACAGCGTGACCCCGGGCAAGAACCTGGAAGCGTGGCGGGAAGGCATTGAAGACTATGAATACTTTTACATTTTGCAAACCCTGCTGGCGGCGGGCGAAACCAAAAAACTCCCGGCGGCCATGCTGAGCCGGGCACGCCAGCTGACGGAAACCGCGGCCGAACGCACCTGGACGGCCGTTCAAAAGTCCCGGCCTCGCGACTGGCCGGTGAACGACCCCTTCGACCAAACCCGCCTGGAACTGTTGGCCGAAATTGACGCCTTGTCGGACGCGCTGCAGGGGAAATTTCAATGAGTTGAATTTCTCTGTGCCTCTGTGAGAGAGTTGAAGTTTAATTGGAATTAACCGCAAAAAGGAGAAACGAGGCATGGATGGCGTAACGAAGCTGCCGTTTTTTCCCGACGACAGCCTTTGGATCACGGACATTGCCGCCGCGGTCAAGGAACAGGCGGCGCTCAGTTACGGGACGGCTCAGAGCAAGGATCGCTGGCAGGTCTTTGCTTATGAGACGCTGAGCGCGATCACGGGGCGGATGGTCTATGCGGCGGAAGTCGGCAATCATGATGAACTGACCCTGCCGTTGCCGGGAACGGGGTGGTTTCGCATTTACCTGGGCCTGGCCTCAAGTCTGCCGGGTTTTCTATTGATGTCGATGGGGATTCAGGCCAGGCTGGGCAGTGATCCGGCGTTTTACAAGCTGAACGGTTACGGGAGCAACTGGTTCTGGGAGATGACCGATAATCTTTGGAAAGAGGCCTATCTCGAAGATGAGACGCTGCACTTCCGCAACGGCGCCAAAATGCAGAGTTCGCTGGCCTGGGTGCGGCTGGAACCGATGACCGCGGCCGAAATCGCCGCCGCCGAACGCCGGCTGAAGAAAACCAATCCCCATACCTCCATTACCACCAATGACGCCGGCTGGCCCAATACGCTGGAGGACTTTTACAGCACGATCATCCCGTTCCGTGAAAGCAATGTGAAAAAGATTTTTTTCGATCTGGCGGAAGGCGACACCTGCCAGCTACTACCGACCCAAGTTGGCACGGTTCCGGCCGGCCGGGACGGTGATCACATGCGCCAGATTGATCTGGAGATCGGCGTGGCCCTGGATCAACTCCGCCAGGAGCACCCCGATGCGATTGCCAAACTGGCTGACTTCACCCATCGCCTGGGTTTGGAATTTCACGCCTCCATCCGGACCGGAGCCATGTATCTGCCCGGCTGGCACGGGAATTCGAATTTTTTTCTCGACCACCCCGGCTATCACTGCATGAACCGGGACGGCAGCCGGGTAACGCGGTTAAGCTTTGCCGCGCCGGAAGTCCGCGCCCATTTGCTGGCGCTTTTAAGCGAAATGCTGACCTACGACGTGGATGGCCTAAACCTGATTTTTATCCGGGCGTTGCCAGCCATGCTGTTTGAGTTGCCGTTTGTCACCAGCTTTCAGGCCGCCCATGGCCAGGATCCGCGCCAGTTGCCCGAAGATGACCTCAGGATACCGGAGCATCGGGCCACCGTCATGACCGCGTTTATCCGTCAGGTCCGGGCCTTGCTTGACACGGCGGGAGAACACTGCGGCCGCCGGCTGGAACTATCGATCACGGCCCCGGCAACGAAGAACGTCAATCTGTTCCACGGCTTGGATTTGCGTCGCTGGGCCCAGGACGGTCTGATCGATCAGATCCTGGCGGACAGTTCCCTGCAGGACCGGTTCCACAGCGAAAATCTGGAAAATATCGACTATCCCTATTTCAAGGAAGTCTGCGCCGGAACCGCCTGTGCCTTTTATCCCAAAATGATCGGCATCGGCGAGCCGGAAAAAATTCTTCCGTATTATCAACGGGCGCTGGCAGCCGGCGCCAGCGGTTTTTTCCTCTGGGACGGCACCGTCAACTACGCCAGCTACCCCCGTGGCTGGGAATATTTGCATCTGCTGGGCGATGCCGATACCTCCGCGGCGGAAGCGGCCTTGCGGCGCCGTCCACCCGAGTCGCGGCTGCATCTGCTAAAAACGCTCGCCGGCTATGACTATTCCCAGTACCCCCCGCATGTCAGCTATTGATGATGTTGCGACGCACAATGAGCGCCAAAAACACAACTTCGATTTACCTTCGTACTCTTCAGTGTCTTCGTGAGCCCGGCGGCTTTCGCCGCGTTTTGGCTCTCCTTGACGAGAGCTGCAAACTCTTCCATGCGCGGCGGCGCAACCGGCTTCATCAAGACGTGTTCGCCATCGGTCATCACCACCAGCCGTGCGCCGGCACATGCTACCGCCCGGTCAAGGGCTTTGCACCCGGGGCCGTTCCGGCCAAACGGGCCTGTTTCTTGGGCGGTAAATGGGGTCGCATCACGGCCGTGAGTCGTTCAGTGTACAAGGCAAAGCCGCGGTCATTAGGGTGAATCGAGTCCACAAACAGGTCGTCGCGTTCATCAATCAAGCTGGTTCCGTCAACGACCAGGACCTTGCGAAGTTCGCACAAGGCCGTGGCCAGTGCCGTGCGGTAATCGGACAAGGACAGACCGCCGGCGTTCGGCATGGGGTGCCCCACCCACGGAATGGGGGTAATGAACAACAACCACGCCGCCGGTGCCGCCGCATGCAGGGCACGCGCCAGCTTTACCGCGTTATCGCACCAGACCTCTAGCGGTACGCCATGGACCAGATCGTTGGTTCCATAAGCAATCGTGGCCATCATGAACGGCACTTGCGGCACCCCGTCCGCGAGTACGGACACCAGTCGCTCACCGCCGACCCCGAAGTTCCAGAGGTCAAGATCCAGCGCCCGGGCGACCTGGCTAACGTAACTGCGCGTAGGCAGGGTCGAAGTCATCCCCTGGGTAATGGAATCACCGAAGGCCAGCCAGCGCCGGCCAGACGGTGCCACGGGCACGAAGGAGGCGTCTTCCCCGATCTCCAACGCGGCCAGTTGCATTTTGTCGTGAGCCAAATGAAAGGGCTCAGTTTTGAGCCGGTTGAGTTGGCTCAAAGCTAGCCATTGAGTTGGCGCATAAGCGGCCATTCGGGTGCCCATGGCTGGGCCGGCGCTTCTACTTCGCCGTTTACTTTCCCGACT
>CAITYL010000368.1 GCA_903896595.1 uncultured Lentisphaerota bacterium | reverse complement strand
CAAACACAAACAACCGGACAGTAGTGATTAATAATATTAAGAAAGTCAATTTTTTTACTCTTTCAGATTTAGAAAAAGAACCACTAGAAACTTTAAATTTGATTCATAAAGCAGCTTATTCCCCCCGCCCGACCCAATCCATGAAATCAAAATTCCTATCAGTCTATCAGTTCCTATCAGTTAGTTAGCAGGTGGCGGGCTTTGAGCCAGGCGAGGCAGTTGGCTTGCCAGCAGGCCCATTCCGCGCCCTGGCCGCAGCCGAGGCCGTGGTCGCCGGTCGGCAGTTCGAGGAATTCCGCGGGAACGCCGCTGGCCTGGAGCGCGGTGTGGAACAGCCGGCTGTTGGCCACCGGCACGGCGCTGTCCTGCACGGAATGGGCGAGAAAGGCCGGCGGTGTCTGCGCCGTGACGTGGCGCTCATTGGACAGCAGCTCAAGCTCGGCCGGGGCGGCGTCGGGGCCGAGCAGGTTGTCCCGGGAACCGCCGTGCGTCTGCTCGCCCATGGTGATGACCGGATAGACCAGGATGGCGAAGTCAGGGCGGCAGGACTGCCGCTCCACGGGGTCGGCGGCCCGCGGGTTGCCGGCGTCAAAATGCGTCGCCAGGGTCGCGGCCAGGTGGCCGCCGGCGGAGAAGCCCATGACCCCGGTCCGCCCCGGGGCGAGCCCCCATTCGGCGGCGTGCAGGCGGACGGTCCGCAGGGCGCGCTTGGCGTCGAGCAGCGGCACCGGATGGCGGTAGGGGCTGACCCGGTATTTCAGGACGATCCCCGCCACCCCGTAACCGTTCAGCCAGTGCGCGATGTCGTGGCCTTCGTAAGACATCATCAGGTTGCCGTAGCCGCCACCGGGAAAGATGACAACGGCGGAGCCGTTGGCCGTGCCGGCGGGCGGCAGACGGACGGTGATCTCCGGGCGGTCGGCGTCCGTGTCGCCCTTGGCGCCCGGCGCGCCGTTGGGCCACAACAAAGACGTTGCCGGTTTCTCCGCGCAACCGCGAACCGGGGCAGTGGAAGACGATTCCATGAGGCTCCTTGTGAATGCTTGTGCTTCCTCAATATTATTCGGCGGAAGAGTTGAATCAAGATGTCAAATCCAGGTTCTCTCGCCAAGCTCGCAAAGATAAAACAATCTAAAAATGGGCAATTAATCTTTAGTGTTCTTTCGGCAAGCGACTTGCATCCGCATTCCGGCGGGCTAAGATTCCCGCATGGCAACCCAAGATGCGGGAGCCGCAACCGTCACGCCGGAAAACGGATAACACCATGAAATTAAAAGTTCTGTCAGTGAGTCTCTGTGTTTTGGCTTTGTCCACCGCTGTGATGGCGGCCGACATGAGCGAGGCGCAATTCAAAAACTGGATGAGTTCGATCACCCTTGACGGACTCAAGTTCTACGAAATCGAGAAAGATGGGAGCAAGTTGCAGGCCAGCTTTGTCAACCCGGCGGCTCCCCACATTGGTCCGAGAATGGTCGTGATGTCGCCGTTGCCAGAGTTTCTCGATTATCAAAAGATGCTTGACAACCCCAGTATGCGCATGGGCCCGACGCAGGGCTTCACCTACAAGGGGTTGCGCGTGGTCGTCGTCGATACCCAGTCCGAGATCGGCATGCTGGTCGCCGTGGAAGCCAAAGCCATTAACAAGACCATTACCGTGTCGTTTCCAAGCAAAACCGCGCAAGCAAGCATTGAAGCCGGGCTGGGGCGGATCGGCATCGCTGATAAAAAATAAGGCGTCGGAGGACAACGGCGGTAATCTTGCGCCACTCGTTCTCTCGCCAAGCACGCCAAGAGCGCAAAGAAAATCCCCCATATGGCAAAGCGATTGCATCGCGCTCTTCGAACGGCACGGTGTCGATTGGGCGGGCTGCAAGCCCTTTGCTACAAAAGCGTAAAATCTCTTGGCGGGCTTGGCGTCTTTGCGACGGAGAAAAACTTCTCCGCGAACTCCGCGCCTCCGCGTGAGGCCGGTTTTTGATTGGATGGCGGTTCCTTCGCTTGAGCTTCGTGCCTTCGTGGTGAATCCGAACGTGTAACCGTTACAAGGTATTAGCCATTGTTGGGATTGCCGGCGCCGGCTTGCTGGAGGTATTGGCGGACGAGGCGGGCGCGGAGGGCGTCGCGGGCGGCTTCGTCCAGGTCTTTTTTGGCGGCCTTTTGCAGGTGCCCGGGCTGGATCAGCACCATCAGTTCGTGCAGGTTGCGGCTTTCCAGGGCGGTGAACAGGCCCAGCGCGCAGCCGAGGAGGACGAAGGACAGGTTCTGGACGGCGTCGGCGGTGCTGAGCAGCCAGGCGTGGCGCAGGATGCCGTAGGCGCGGCCGACCTGGTCGAGCAGCAGTTCGCGCCGGTTTTCGGCCAGTTCGCGGCGGGCGTCTTCCTCTGTGCTGATGAGCTTGCGGATGACGGTGTCCAGGCGGTGCAGAAGCGTGGGTTCGTCTTCGCCAAGGGTGGATTGGTTGGAGATCTGGAAGAAGCCGCCCACCGCTTCGGTGCCCTCACCGTAGAGGCCGCGGGTGGTGAGGCCGATGGCGTGGGCGGCGCGGGCGGCCGGCTCCAGCCGTTCGGTCAGGACGAGGGCCGGCAGATGCAGCAGCACGGAGGCGCGCAGGCCGGTGCCGAGATTGCTGGGGCAGGCGGTCAGGAAGCCCAGGTCGGGGCGGAAGGCGAACGGCAGCCGGGTCTGAAAGGCGGTATCGGCGGCATCGGCCAGCCGCCAAGCCTCGTCCAGGCGGAAGCCGGGCAGGATGGCCTGGAAGCGGACATGGTCTTCCTCGTTGACCATCAGGGACAGGACCTCGTCCTTGCGAATGATCACGCCGGCGCCGGCGCCAAGCCGGATCAGTTCGCGGCTGACCAGGCGTCGTTCGGCCAGCAGTTGCCGCTCTTGGTCACCCAGTTCGCTCATTTCGGCGGCGAGCCAGCCGGGGCCGAGGAGGTCGGGCATGCCGGCGGCTTCGACCACGCGTTCCAGCACGGTTTGCCGCGCCTGCAGGCTGGCCTGTCCGGGAAAGGGGGTGTCGGCCAGATTGCGGGCCAGGCGGACTCGCGTGGACACCGCCACCGGCACGGTTTGGGCGCGCGCCGCGGGCAGCCAGGGCGCCGGGCGGTTGAAGATGACACTGAAGCGGCCGCGTTTCATGAGGGGGCTTTGGTGGGGCGGTTGAGGGGTTGAGGGTTTGAGGGGTTGAGGGGTTGAGGGGTTGAGGGGTAGAGGGTTTGAGGGGTTGCGGGGTT